>CAZOLK010000256.1:0-1262 GCA_964580325.1 uncultured Verrucomicrobiota bacterium
CGTCATCCAGTAAAAAGGCGGAACAGGATGCGCCCACGTCGAACAGGTTGGTTTGCAGCAACTGGATCAACACCCAATCTACGGCATTGGTCGGCGCCTGCATCGTGCGTACATCGGCGGCATAGGGCGAAGCAGCCGGGATCGATCCTTGCGCGGCCAGGTGAGTTGACATGGCGCCGGCGGTCACATTGTAAGGACCTTGCAGAAAGGCTTTGATGTCGAGCCGCACATGGTATTCGTAGGCGCCCAGATCGACGTAGGCGTTGTAGATGCGGGGCAGCCCGTCCAGGTCCTGCTGGACTTCCATACCCATGTGCATGGGACCCGCGTCGATGCAGGGCGAATCGCCATTCACGCGAAAAGCCGCATCTTCGAACAGAGGCGCGTTGGTGATGTTGTCCGTACCGCCCGGATCTGGCGTGATGCAGGTGTATTCGCAGACCACGTCGTTGACCAGCCAGGAAGCGTTGGGATCGGAATAGGTGCTGCGATTATCATAGACAATGCTGTTGCGCAAGGTGCTGTCGCTGGCGCCGCCGGCCGAAAACGCCGAGTTTTCCGCAATAGTGCAGTTGAAGACATTGGCAAGGGCCACACCCCCGCCCATATAGGCCTGGTTGCGCGTCACCAGCGAACTCATCAGATCGGAGTAAAGCGAACCGCCACCAAATACATTGGCGCTGTTGGTCAGGATGGTGCAGTTGGTGGCGGACCCGTGGTACAACCCGCCGCCGCTGTCAGCCGTATTCTCGATGAGTGTACCGCGCAGGAAATGGGTGTAGGCGCCGCCGCCGCCATAATCGAGCGCGCTGTTGGCCTGGACCAGGCTGTCCCGGACCAGACAGTAGGAAAGACCGCCGCCATCCATATGGGCGCTGTTGCTGACGATCAGGCTGTCGGCCAGGATGGCATCATAAGCGCCGCCGCCCTCCCATGCCTGGTTGCCGGTCAGTTCACAATGCATCAGCGTGCCGTGGTAACAGCCGCCGCCGTTATAGTTGGCGCTGTTGCCGGTCAGGATGCAGTTGCTAACGCTCGCGTTGAGCTGGCACCAGACGCCGCCGCCGTTATGGTCCAGGATGTCGTACTCCAGGCCAGCCGCGGTGGCGCCGCCGGACACGGTAAAGCCACTCAATTCAGCGCCCTCGCAAAGCCAGACACCACGCACCGCGTTAGAACCGATGGGACCCGAGCCCCGTATTTCAGTGACCTCGGGGCCGTTGGCGCTACACAGCTTGAGCGCATTGGTCACGGCCACGCGA
>CAZOLK010000256.1:1272-2775 GCA_964580325.1 uncultured Verrucomicrobiota bacterium
GGCTGCTCTCCCAGACGCGCAAACCGCCGCTCGCGTACAGGCCGGCGCCCACCATGACCACGCCGCCGCGATATAGGTTGACGCTGATGGCGTCCTGGATATTGGAGGCTGCCGAGGACCAGCTCGTGTAAGGCGCCGCCGGGGTCTGACCCGCGCGGGCCACATACGAGGTGTAGCCGGCAACCACCTGAACCTGCACCGTGGCGAGTGCGGCGCCGTCATTGTTCCAAGCGCGCAAGACTACGCTGTACAGGCCGGGATTGGTATAGACATGGCTGGGTACGGTCACATTGGACAGCACGATTCCATCGCCCCAGTCCCAGGTGTAACCTGCGGCCCTGCCGTCTATAGCCACGGCCAGGGACAGCGCCTCATCAGCCACCAATTGCAGCCCCTGGTCGTCGATGGCGACCGTAATCGCACCGGTCATGGAAACGCTGTCGAATTCATCGGCGCCCAGGTCCACGGCGCTGTCCAGTTTGCGCGCATCGCCGTCCAGATCCAAGGCACCATTCATCCATGACTCGGTCGTACCGCTGTTGCGGCAGATGGAATCGGCGGTCAATCGGTAATAATCGAAACAGATCAGGCCCGGATCGTTGGTCAGGATCGTGACGCCCTGCTGAACCGGCGTGGTGCAGGTGAACATGCAGACCCCGCCCGCGCCCTGGTCAACGTTGTGGGTTCCAGCCAGCGATTCGTTGAAATAGACAATACTGTTGCGTACAAAGCATTCGTAAGTGCCACCGCCTGACTGGTCGGCACGATTGGCCAGCAGCGTGCAATTGCGCACGCGCGCCATGCAGACGCCGCCGCCGGAGATGCGCGCCGTGTTGTCGTGGACGAAACAGTTGCGCAGTTCGCCGTGCATGGCGCCGCCGCCGTATCCCTGGGCATAATTGCCGTGCAACACGCAGTGCAGCAACATGCCGCGCGGTTCGCAATAAGCGCCACCGCCACTGGTGGCGGCATAACCCGCGGTCAGGGTGAAGCCCTCGAGCACGGCGTCATCGCCCACGTGCACGCAGCGCACGTGCGGCTGGGACGAACCGCAGATACTCGTTTCCCATGGACCGTACGGCGCCCGGACCACCACGGGCTTGTCGATCACCAGACGATTGATCGAGACGCCTCCGGGCGAAAGGTATAGGCCTGAGCCATAGCTGCCGCGATCCACCAGCACCACGGCGCCGGGAATAGCGTGCGCGTCCACGGCAGCCTGAATATTGGTGGCAGCCGTGGCCCAATTGGAATAAGGCGGCGTATGGCTGCCGTTGAGCGAAACGTAATTGGTGGGCGCGGCCACAATCGCGACCATGACCGTGGCCGTGACCTGGCCGTCGGCGTTGGAGGCTGTCAGCGTAACCGCATAGTTGCCGGGCTGCGCAAAGGCATGGTTCACCACGGCCATATCGGTATACGTTCCGCCGGGTCCCATGTTCCAGGCAACCTGGTCGGCCTGTCCGGTGACAATGCTGCTGAACGCGATGGTGAAACCGGCAG
>CAZOLK010000256.1:2785-7559 GCA_964580325.1 uncultured Verrucomicrobiota bacterium
CCGGCAGCGGCCTGTGTATAGCATGCGGATACGGCCACCTGCAAGGGACCGGTGGATGCGAGGCCGCTCCATTCGTAGCAGCCCAGATCGGCCTTGCCGTTGACCAGCCGCGGATTGCCGGCCAGATCGGTCGCGTAGTCCATCCACGGCTCATGCATGGTTTTGTCCAGACAGGGCGATGCGGACATCAGGAACGGCGCGTTCAGACTCATCAGGCGCGGCACATTGGTGATGTTGTAAATGCTGGTCTGGTACAGATCGATATTGGGATCGGGTGTAACGCAGGTCTTGCCGCATGACCCCTCGACGCCCAGGTGCATATTGTCCTGACCGACCCGGTCGCGGTTGTAATAGATGATCGAATTGAGCACGTCCGAGTTGTAGACGCCACCGCCGCTGCGATCGGCCGTGTTGCGGACTACGGTGCAATTTTTCAGCCTGCTGTAGGCTGCACCGCCGCCATACATGGCCGTATTGTCGATCAGCAGGCTGTTATAGATCTCTGCATCGCGCGCGCCGCCGCCGCCCCAACGATCTTCGGTCGAGTTTTCACGCAGGATGCAGGACACGAGCCTGGACGCGGAACATCCACCGCCGCCGGACACGGCAAAGTTGCCGCTGATCACACAGTTGGTGGCATAGCCCCAAGCCGTACCGCCGCCAATATCGGCAGCCGTATTTTCAGTGACCAGGCAGTGCTCGAGCCAGGTCGCAAAAGCGCCGCCGCCGTCAACGCTCCTGTTTTTGGTCAAGGTGCACGCGCTGACCAGACCGCCATTGAGTGCGTAAACGCCGCCACCTAAGTCGCCGGACTGGTTGTAGGCAATCGTGGTGCGGCGCAGGAGGCCGCCGTCATAGAAATAAGCGCCGCCACCGGTTTCCGCGGCCAGATTGCTGTGGATCAGGCAATCTTCCATATCGCCGCCCTGCCAGAACAATACGCCGCCGCCATGATCATCGGCCGAGTTTTCGACCAAGGTTGAGTTACGAATCCATCCGCCGGCCTCAAGGCATATACCTGCGGCCGAATTCACGGCATGGTTAGCGGCATACAGGCTGCCCGTAACCAAGCCGCCCAGGTAAAGATAACCGCCACCGCCCCAGTCGGCCTGGTTGCCCGTCACGTCGCAGTTCTGGATCGTTCCGCCCTGCCAGCAGAAAACGCCGCCGCCGTAATTGGTGGCCACGTTGCCGCTGACGGAGACCTGATCCAGCACTGCGCCGGGTCCATCCAGGTACGCGCCGCCACCATCCGCGAAGCTGCGGTTGTTGTCGATTGCGCCGCCGTACATGGCGCCGCCTCCATAGCCATAAAACCCGCCGCCGTAATAGGCCCGGTTGTGTATGAGCCGACAAGCGCCGGTAACCAGGCCGGCCAATTCGCAATAGATGCCGCCCCCGTAATAGGCCACATTCTGCTCGAATGTGCAATTGCTGACCATACCGCCTCCGAGCAGAGCGGCGCCGCCGCCGGAAGAATCCGCGATGTTGGCCCAGATATAGCAGTCGACGATCCGACCGGCGCCGTCGCACAGCACGCCGCCGCCATTAGGCGCGTAACCGGCTGTGATGCCGAATCCCTGGATCACGGGGCCGGCTGGCCCAAGATAGACGGTAGAAGACTGGTACCCGCCGTGCAGCGTGGTGAAATAATTCCCGTTCAGGCTTTTCAGCGTGATGGCATTGGTGAGTCGGATCGAGGCATCGAGCAGAAAGGTTCCGTTGGATACAATGACTTCATCGCCGGCCACGGCCACGTCAACCACATCCTGGATCGATCCACCAGCGCTGCTCCAATTGGTATAGGGAGGGGCGCCGGTTCCCCCCGGCGCGACATAACGCTGAATGGCCCGAACAGGAGTAGAGAACAGCAACAAACAACAAACAAACCCAAATCTTTTCATAAAAAAATCCTCCATAAAACAACTCGGCTTATCCTGCGTAAATAGCCGCGTTCGCGCAAGCCGTTTTTGGAACAATGTGGCATCCGGGACATTGTTTAACGAATGCAATCCGCGGAAGAGGCGTCTTTTCTTATCGGTGTTCATCGGTGTCAGGGCGGGACGCCCCTGCTAGCAGAAATCGAAAAACGACACGACGGCTTGACCATCCGACCTGGTTCATCTATGGTATTCATCTGAAAACTTGTGTGAGGCAGGCTCAATACTTGATTTTTTTATAGGGAGACAAATGCCATGGATCGGAAATCTACAAGACGCACGCTTTCGCGGATGCTGGTCTTTTTCGCGGGATGGTGCTTGATATGCCTGGTTTCAGCAGGTTGCGCAACCATCGATTCCGCTGTTTCGGGCGAAAAGGCCGATTATAACGGAAAATTCGCATTCGGTGAATTCGTGGCCGCCCTGCCGGGCGACCCGGAAGTCATCAGCGTGGTGACGCAGAAAGCCTTTGATTCGTTGGGCATTGTCAAGGAATCGGCCCGTGCATCCAAACTGGATGCGGAAATCGTGGGACACACCGCCAAAGACAGCAAAGTGCGCGTCTCTGTCCGGCATAAAGACATGGCACACAGCACCGTCTCGATTCTAATCGGCGTCTATGGCGTAGGCGACCGGCCCTTGAGCGAACGCCTGATGAACGAAATTAAAAAAGAATTGAAAGAACGTCTGGCGCTGGAGCGCATGCTCCGCGCAAGTTGAAAGCGCATGCTAAAAAAAAGGAATTTGCCATGAAACACTACCTGATCGGTATGGATGCCACCCGCGAACTGGAGGACGGCCAAACCATGGTCATCGGTCGCGCCCCTGACTGTTTCTGGGTGCTCAACAACCTGCATACGTCGCGCAAACATGCGCAACTCACGCTGGAAAACGGAACATGCATCCTGCGCGACCTCAATTCCAGCGGCGGGACCATTATCAACAACAAGCTCATTGACGAAATCGCGCTGCAACACGGCGACCAGATTCAAATCGCTTCCCAAATCTTCTGCTATTGCGCTAAAGACGATCCAGCGGAAGTACAGCGGCTGGAGCAGGCTTTGCGCGAACAGGCCAAGGCCGCGCGCACCATATCCAAATCGGACTTGAAAGAAGCCGCTCCCGATTCGGATTTCAGCGGTTCGCTGGGCAATACCGCGCTTTGGGAAATCTGCCAAATGCTCGAAGTCGGCGGCAAGAGCGGGCGCCTGACGGTCCGTGACGAGGTGAAGAAAGGCTCGCTCTATTTCAGCGAGGGTGCGGTCATCGGCGCCGAATACCAGGACGAACACGGCATTCCCGCAGCCACGCACGTACTCAAAATGCAGGAGGGCCATTTCGCGTTCAGCCACGGCGATTTCACGCCCAGCCAACCGCTGGCCAAGCCATTGATGTCGCTGACCCTGGAAGCGCTCATGCAAAACGAGGGCGGCAAGTTGGATATCGGACCTCTGGATTCGATCCCATTCAGTTAATCAACCTTCCGGTCATACGGCATTCGTGAAAATCCTGTGTCCAGCATGTTGCGAGTTTGTCGAAACGTCCGACCCCCATGCGGAAACGATGCGTTGCCCCCATTGCGACAAATCTTTTGCCCTGGTGACGCCCGTTGAACAGGATACCCCCGGCGCTCATGACCCGGCAGCGGAAACCACGGAAGCCCAGAGCGACTCGCCGGTCGAGAACGCGCAAACCAACGCCAATATGAACCAGGCCGCAACATTGATCTACCACGATCCATTAATCGGCGCCGAACTGGGCGGCTGCCGCATCGAACACAAAATCGGCGAGGGCGGCATGGGCGTGGTGTACAAAGGTTTTCACCTGGCCCTGCAGATCCCGGTGGCCATCAAAGTGCTGACCCTTTCCGTCACCAATAAAAAACTGATCGAAAGGTTTCTACGCGAAGCGCGCATAACAGCCAAGCTGCGGCATCCGCACATGGTCGGCGTGTTCAATGTGGGCGAAGAGGCCGGCAAACGCTTTCTGATCATGGAATACATGAGCGGCGGCAGCCTAGAAGACACGCTGCGAAGCGGCCCCCTGCCCCTCGACGACTGCCTGCGGATCCTGCGTCAAATCGTCGACGCCCTGCAACTGGCCCATCGCCACGGAATCGTCCATCGCGATATCAAGCCGGACAACATTCTGCTGGATGAATACGGCGCCGTCAAGCTGGCTGACCTGGGCCTCGTTAAAACAACGGACGAAGAGGTGGGGCTGACCGTGACGGGATCGACCATGGGCACGCCTTATTATGGCGCGCCGGAGCAGTTTATGGACGCAAGCCAGGCAGATGCACGCTCCGATATCTACGCCCTGGGCTGCACCTTGTTCCGCATGATCTCCGGCCATGTACCCTATACCGGCAAAACCGCGCACGCCATTATCGACCAGCATCTGCACGGCCCGACGCCCGACCTGCGCGCTCTGCGCAACAACATACCGCCGCACGTGGTGCGTATGATCCGCAAAATGATGGCCAAGCATCCAGCGGACCGGTATACTGATGCCAGTGAATTGATCGAGGAACTGGATCGGTTGATCATCAGGCAGGAATCGGAAGCGCAAAGCCCGGGCGCGACAGGCATCCGTCAAGCTGTCGCCTGGACCCGGAACAACAAGAAACTGCTGCTCGGGCTGAGGATCGGCGCACTGGTCGGTCTGGTCGGCTGGCTGTGCTTTGTCTGGTCGCGCAGCCCCGAAAACGATCACACCAGCGAAGCGCGACAACCCCATGGGCAGCAAACCTCATCTGAGGTTGCCCCTTTACCGGAAAAGCCGGAACCGCCCCGCCCTCCGCATGAATCCACCCCACCCACCACACGCCTGGA
>CAZOLK010000256.1:7569-8098 GCA_964580325.1 uncultured Verrucomicrobiota bacterium
CCCAAATTGTGTACGAGCCGCTGGTGAAACAGCCCGAACCAGCCCCGCCGCCGGACCAGGACCCAAACTCGGCGCCGCCGCTCGCGGCTCAATCCGAACCAACCCAAAACAGCCCATCGGCAGCTCCGGTAAAACGTATTGTCCAAGGCAACCGCGACAACCCGGAACTGACCCGCCAGGCCTACGAATTGCTGGCATTGCTGAAGCGTGATCGTTCCACGGCCAATTGCAAAAGGTGCGTTGCGTTCGCCACGCAACACCCCGAACATTCCATGGCCGACAACGTTTTTCTGGCCGCGATCTACATCCTGCATGAAATCAATTATAACGATATGGTCATCCAAAGTTGCGAAAAATTTGAAAAGCTGTTTCGCGACCGCGAGACCTTTGAAAATATGCTTCAGATGAAAGCCAGGGCCATGGCTGCCTCGCGCCCTTAGGGTTCACGGAAAAAGGGTGCAATATAAAAAAGTAAGGGCAACATACTGGTTTGGATTCCAGTACCATGGGTAAAGCCGCTCCTCGGAAG
>CAZOLK010000257.1:0-8019 GCA_964580325.1 uncultured Verrucomicrobiota bacterium
ACCAGCGCAATGCAGGCCAAGTATGCCCAGATCGTCAGCGTTCTGGGCTGCGTCATATTGGGCGCCGCGGTCTATCTGGCTTGCGCCATGCTGCTGCGCACCCCGGAACTGCGCGACCTGGCGCGAACCCTGCAACGGAAGAAATGAGAACGTGTCGTGTGTCGGGTGTCGGGTGGCAAAGTCCGATATGTCCGACTTCCCCTTATCGGCGCGCTGACTCGCGGCATGCTCGAAAAGTGCGGGTTGTACCACCAGGTCATGAGCAACGTCATGATGCAGACCGCTTTGTCTGCCATGCTCATCCCCACGGTCACCACCAAGTCGGTCGACATCACCATTGCCTACATCACCAACACCCTGGCGGAGAGCAACCAGGTGGATGCCATCCACATCGACCTGCCGTTTGCTAAAGCTATACAACCTTTAAGCATCGCCAAGTCAAGCGATCACAAGTACCTTGGCCGCCGCCTGTTCAAGGCTGTGGCTAAGGCACGCGGCGCTTTTAAAAAAGCCGGCTTCGATTTTGTTTACGAGCGTTGATCGCGGCATGAGCGAGCAAACCGCCATTCCGCTTGACCTGCCCCGACGCACGGCAAAGTCCATTGCCCGTGCTAACCACGTTTTCTATGCCTCGCTGATCGTGCTTGGCGCGACTTATATCCTGCTGATCGTCTTGCTGGTCGTGGCCGATGCCGGCTACATGCTGCAACAGACGTTTAACGTGCGCGAAGATTCCTGGCTGACGCTGCTGGCGCACAATCCGATCCGATCATGGCGGCCTTGCGCAAACCGGAGATTCAATATTTGGTTCTGCTGACCATGGTCTCCTGCACCGTGTCCGGCCGCAGTGGCCGTGCTGGTGATCGCACGCGCATGTGGGGCAGCAAGGACGTGATCCTGTAACCATGATCGTTGTCGAAAAAGTCAGTTTACAAGCCGGCCGGTTTAAGTTGACCGATGTTGATCTCACAATGCCGCACGGCGCCTACGGCGTATTGATGGGCAAAACCGGATGCGGCAAGACGACGCTGCTGGAAGTCATCCTGGGACTGCGCCCCATCAGCGCCGGTCGGGTCCAGCTCAACGACACGGACATTCACCCACCTGAAACCGGCCCTGCGCGGCATCGGTTATGTGCCGCAGGACGGCGTGCTCTTTTCGACCATGACCGTGCGCGAACAGATCGCATTTCCTCTGCGCATCCGCTGTGCGCCCAACAAAACCATTCGCCGGCGCGTCGACGAACTGGCTAAACGTCTGGACATCGGCCATATCCTGGACCGCTGCCCCGCAGGACTTAGCGGCGGCGAAAAACAGAGGGCGCTGGGCCGCGCCCTGTCGTTTTACCCACGCATCCTGCTGCTGGACGAACCGTTGAGCACACTGAACGAGCAAACCCGCGAGAGCATGATGGACCTGCTCAAAAGCATCCAGCGCGAACTGGACGTAACCACGCTTCACGTAACCCACAGCCAGATCGAGGCCGATCGCCTAGCCGACCGAACGTACCGCTTCGTCGACCACGCGGTTCATGAAAGTACGAGGTGACGATGAAACAGCGCCTGGGTCCGGCATCCGCTACTCATGCGGTCTGCTCATGTTGATCGGCGCATACGTCTGCTTCCGCTGCACCTGGAGGTAGGCCCTTTGGGTTTGGTGCCGCCAAACCCAACAGGGACCTTCCACCATACCCGTCCTAGTGGATCAAGGCCTGGATAGCATCGCGCGTCTTGACGACGTCCGGCTGGAAATCGTCATCTTTTGACGGCAGATACTCGATGGACAGGCCTTGGTCATAGCCCCGGGCTTTCAGGGCATTGAGCAACCAGGCAAAATCGACGCTGCCTGAGCCATGATGCGCCTGCATGGCATCCGGGGCCGCGTCGCGCAAGTGGACATGGGCCGTGCGTTCGAAAAACAGGGCCGTGTCCGCCAGCGTAATCCGCTGCATGGCAAAGTGGCTGGGGTCGTAGGCCACCTGCAGCGCCGGCGCCAATTCCAGTAGGCGTATCCCCTGCTCCACGGTCTGGACCGGAGTGTTGTAGTGCAGTTCCACGGTTAGCGTTGCACCATGCCGTGCGCCAACCTCCAGCATCTCGTCAATGGACGCCGCCATATCCTGCACTACGTCCTGCCAGGGCCGGTCTTCGACCTTGTAGCCCGGATAAAACGAGGCCACTCGGATATTCAGTGCTGCCATCAATCGTCCCGCCAGATCGACACGGGCGAGGCGCTTCGCGATCTCATCGGCTTCGCGCCGATAAAGATGGCCCAGGGCCAGGTTGAGCGCCACCGGCGTTAAGCCGTGCTGGTCCAGCAAGCCGCGGATGCGTTCTGTCTCCGCGTCAAAGTTCTGTTCCAGCGATTCAATACAGACATGGTCCTTGCCATGGCCGGCCAACATGTCGACCTTGTCAAACCCCATGGCCTTGATGCGAGGCAGCGAGCTTTCCAGAGGCTCGCGAAATATACTTGTCGAGCAAGCGATGTACATGATTCTTCTCCTATTTGTCGTTCCGCGTTAAGGGGCTGTTGATTTATTCCTTATCAATCGCTATCGTCGCCCGCTGTTGTCAACCGTCCTTGATTCTTCATAAAAACGCACCTTGTTCAATCATCGGCTCCAGCGGGAACCTTTTCTGATGCAACGGCATTTCCAGCTTACCGTGGGTTCTGGCCCCTTCGTAGATGGCCATGACCAGCTCGAAGCCTTTCAATGCGCGGTCGCCGTCCATGGGATGCGGCGTGCCTTCCCGGATCGCTTCGGCAAAACGCAGGTAGCCGCCCGGAATACCCGGTTCAGGCAAGTCGTCGGGGATCTCGACCGGACGCCAGGCGCCTGCTCCATCGTCGCTGGAGATGGGGCGCAGCACCCATTTGTCATCAATGCCGGTGTGCCAGCCGCCCGTGCCGCCGTCGTTGATGTAGAGGTTTGGTTTGACCTGGTCACCGGTGCGCCATAACGTGGCGCGGTCGCCCACGATCTCGTAATCCTGGTAGGTCCGGAACTGGGCGCGCAGGTCGCCGCAGGTGATTTCCAGGCGCGGACCGTCGCGCAACTGGATCAGACCGAGCCCGCCGTTCTCGACCGCGTGCCCGTAGCGCATACCCGGCGCCACGTCGCAACCGCAGCGTTGGCTCTGCTGTTTGGCGCGCTCGATCATGGTCGCGTCGATCTTGCGATGAACCTGGCCCACGACCCATTCCACATCCGGATCGCCGGTAAGCCACATCAGGCTGTCGACGACGTGGGTGCCGTCGCTCAGGATATCGCCGGCACACTGGCCGCGCAAGGTGCGCACCTCGCCCAGAAAGCCTTCCTCAATCAGGCGCCGCGCCGTAAGCAGGTCATGACCGATGCGGCGCTGATGGTTGATGACCAGCACGGCACCTGCTTCGCGGCAGGCCTGCACCATCTCGCGCGCATCAGCCAGGTTGGTGGCCATGGGCTTTTCGCAATAGATCCCGCGCACGCCGGCGCGCGCAGCCAGGATGGTCAGTATGGCATGGGATGCGTTGGAGGTGCAGATGCTGACCGTGTCAGGTCGTTCTTGCTCCAGCATGACGTCATAATCGGTGTAGGCCTTGACGCCGAATTCGGCGGCAACCTCCTGCACGATCTGTTCGCGCAGGTCGCAAACAGCCGTCAATTCAAACGGGACCAGGCTCTTGAGTATGCGGACCTGGTTCCTGCCCATGCCGCCACAACCGACCAGCACGATTTTTAATAATTTTTCCGATGCGCTCATGAATGATCCTCCAGTTGACGAATAAACCGCAGCGAGCGTTCCAGGGTGGCCTCAGCATCCGCGTTTTTGGGGTTGATCATTTCGATCTCCATCACGATGGTCTCCGGTCCATTGCGCCGCAACAGGTCGTAGCACTCGGCCAGGGGCACATCGCCTTGGCCCAGGGCCGCGCCCGTGACCGCAAAGCACATGGGCTGGGCATTGGGCATAGGCTTGACAAAGTGGTCCTTGAAATGGGTGCCGACACAGAGCGGGGCTGCCTCTTCGAACGCAGGCAAGGGCTTTTCGCCGATCATGTAGGTGTTGCCGGTGTCCAGGAACATGCCCAGGTCCGGGGTCATCCGGCACAGGGCGATCAGATCGCTGACGTAATAGTCGCAGTGGTTCTCGATGCCCAGTGGCGCGCCGGCCTGGCGGCAGGCCGCAGCCAGCGGGGTCAGGCAGCGGGACAGGCGCTCCAGCTTGCGCTCTAGCGGCATGACCCGGTCAAAGCGATGGCCGGCATGCGGGCCAGTGGTGCAGATGGGCGCACGCAGGTTCTTGACCGCCTCAGGCAGGGCGGCCAGGATGGCTTCGGTTTGGCGCGCGATCTCCTCTTCATCCGCCTCGAGATAGGGGTAGCCCACGCCGAGGCTCATGTGCAGATCGTCCTCCACTAACCGCTGGCAGAGCTTGTCGCGCACCAAGGGATCCAACTCGGTGTAGGATTTCAGGGCCATGCTCGTGCAGTGCAGGTTGTGCCGCTTGATGAAATCCAGCTTTGCCAAAAGCTGCTCCGTGCGATCGGCGATGTATTGACCGTCGCGCATCATGAATTCGCCATACCAGGGGCCAGCATAGCCCCAGATCATCTTCTTGTTGCTGTTCATAAATTACTACTCCATTGCGTTTGTTTCTTGTTGGTTTATTTTCGGACGGGTCATCGGGTGTGTGGCGGCATCCATCCGTGCGCCTGTTCACGCAAGGCGTATGCGTGGACCGGCGCCCGGACAGTTGCCGCCGCACATAGCGGGTGGACTGTCGTGGTCAGTCATAGGGCGTTCTCCTTCTCCTGGCCGTTGAACGCCCGGCCATGCAGCACTTGCTGGCAGAACTGGCGCGGGCGTACACCGGCATGTTGTTTGAACTGGTTGGAAAAACTCTGAACATCGTTGTAACCCAGCAGGTCGGCCACGTCGCTGACCGAAGTGTCGGCCAGCAGATGGCAGGCTTCGTTGATGCGTAATTTGATCTGATACTCGCCGGGCGAAACACCGAGCATTTTCTTGAAATAGATGCGGAACGAATGGTACTTCATCCTGACCAACCGGGCGACCTCGTGCAGGTCCATGCGCTTGCTTTCGTCTTCCTGAATATACTGGCAGGCCCGACTGATGTCTTTGTAGATTAGGATCCGCTTGGGATCGTGCAGCCGGAAAGAAAACAGTTCGTTCAGCAAATCGATGGCGCGGACCAGGCTTTCGGACAGGAACGTCTGCGGATGGTTGTCGAAAAAGCGGATCGTCAATTCAAACGCATCAATCAGGCGCTGCGACAGGCTAGGCCGCATGACCAGTTCGTCGAGTACGACGATGCCCAGGTCGACCAGGCTGTCGAAAGCATGACGATCCATGGAGATGTAATACTGGGCGAACGGCACGGTTTCGTCCACCACGACATGGTGGCACTTTCCAGGCAGGCGCTGAAAGAAATCGCCGGCCTGAAAAGGATGGCGCGTCCCGTCCTGCTCGATATAAACGCCCTGTCCCTTGACCACGTAATTCAGCGCGTAGTGCATGGGCACATAATAGGCCGGTTCGCGATCTTCGGTATCGAAACCAACGGTTATACCACCGTGCCGTTGCTGGTAGGCCACGTGATTGGTGATATTATGCCGCTCTCGGCGCTCGATGATTACTTGCTCTTTCATATCATATATTACCAAAAAAATATCAACTTATTTAATAATATAAAAAATAAAGATTAAAAATAGATATGTCAAGCGTTTATAACGAAATAAAATAATATCAAAAATCACAAAAATTGTTTTTGTAAGCTGAAAAATTGCGCGCATGCGGCGTATGGGCGATAACAGCGGAGCGATATTCCAAAGTGAAAGGCAGACGATGGAACGATACGGAAGACCCTTCAGGTGCGAGGATCGGGACGAAGATGTGGGGGAGCAGCAGCTCCTTCAGGTTGCTTCGTAATGCACAGAGGCGCCCGACAAAATGCTTCCCCATTTATTTTATGCTTGCACATCTCATCGCACTTCTTTACTTTCTACTCCATGAAAGAGTTCGCTTATTATATGATGATGTTTGTCATCATCTCGAATGCCTCGGCCGAAGGGCCTTTGCCGGGACAAGTGATGGTCGATCCACGTAATCCCATGTGGCTTTGCCGTTTTGATCCGGCCGGGAATCACTCCCCTTTCATAATGGTCGGACCGGCCGATCCCGAGGGCTTCCTCTATATGGGCACGCCCAATCCGGACGGCACGGTGAAAGGACCGCAGATGCAGATGATCGTGAGACTGGGGCGCCATGGCGGGAACTCCATCTACGTCATTGCCGTGCGCACCCATGGCGGCGATGCCGTCGGCGACCGCGCTCAGTGGGAGAATCCCTTTATTGACCGCGATCCGGCCAAAGGCGTCAATCCGGCGATCCTGGACCAGTGGGACACCTGGTTTCGCGCCTGTGACCGCTATGGCATCGTCGTTTATTTTTACTTCTACGATGACGGCGCCAATCCATGGGGCAACTGCGGGCAGACCGTCAATGATCTGGAATACGCTTTTATGAAGCAGGTCGTACACAAGTTCGATCATCTCAAACACCTTATCTGGAACTATGCCGAAGAGTTTGAGGAGGGCTGTAATCCTGGCCGGGTCGGCGATTTCTGCGCCAAGCTGCGACAACTGGACCGGCACGATCACATCATCGGCGTCTCTACGCTCGAAAGATGCACATTCCAGCTTGACGACGATCCCAATGTGGACCAGCACGCGGTTCAATGGAACAAATCCTATCTCGACGATTGGCATGACGGCGCGGTAACGGCGTTCCGTGCGGCGCAAAATCGTTACCACATCAACATGCTCGAAAACACAGTGGAAGCGCACGGCGACCAGGTGCGCAAGCGTCTGTGGGCCGGCATCATGGGCGGCGCAGCCTGTACGATGAACTTGTGGAACGACATCCAGGGTGCAACGATCCGCGAGTTGATGGATATGCGCAATATCCAGACGTTTTTCGAATCCACGGACCTCTACAACATGGCGCCCCACGATGCATTGGCGCATGCAGGCACGAAATACGTCCTGGCCAAACCGGGCCACAGTTATATTGCCTACGCCCGGACCAGGATAGATACGCTTGGGATAAAAGCCATGACCGCGGGTTTCTATGATATGCATTGGTACGACATCGCCACTGGCCGAAGCTTCCGGCAAAAGGCTGTATCCGTCACAAACGGGGATGCAGCCTGGCCCGTACCTGCCCGGTTCGGCGCCGAAGTGGCTCTGCATATCAGGCGTATCCCGAAGAAGTGAGCCGTTTTCCACGCTTCACAGAGCTGAATGCCTGCGCCCGCGGCGGCGCTGTTGACAGAAACCGTGCAGACATTGCGCAATCCGCCGGGGGGGGTGCTACGCGCCCTCGCTTTGTATCAGCCAGGGCAACGAGCGTTGGATGTTTGATCGGCGCCGCTCGATATTTCAATCCACTGAATGCAAAAGTGTTGAAATCCACTTTCTATATTGCGCCCTTCACGGTCTTGATAGGGTGCCGTCGATTCGACGAGCCTGGGTCCAGTCCAGGTCCTGCTTAGCGGGCGGGTATTTGGCTGCTTCTTGCTCGTTGAAATCGATGCCCAACCCGGGCTGCTCATTGGCCCAGATCAGGCCGTCGCGCACTTCGGGCAGGCCTGGAAAGATCGCCTGTTCGGATTCTGGGCGAAAAGCCCATTCCTGGATGCCGAAATTGTGCAGCGCCAGGTCGAGATGGATGTTGGCGGCTGCGCCGATGGGCGAGACGTCCAGCGGACTGTGCCAGGCTGTGCGCACGCCGAACGGTTCGCAGGCATGCGCTAGTTTCAGCGCCGGCGTGATGCCGCCCAGTTGAGAAATATGGCAGCGGATAAAGTCGATCGACCCTCGCGCGACAAACGGCATGGCTTCTAGCGGATGGTTGAACAGCTCGCCCATGGCAATGGGCGTGCTGCACTGGACCCTGATCTTTTCGAGCCAGGCCTGGTCCTCGGGCGCCAACGGGTCCTCGAGAAAAAA
>CAZOLK010000258.1:0-7975 GCA_964580325.1 uncultured Verrucomicrobiota bacterium
CCGTCTTCCTTGCCAACCATGCCGGCGGCATGCATCGCGGTGCTCCGGCGCGGGGTTTTGGTCAACGGCCTGACTGTGGCCATTCCACTTGATCGCACGGTGCGTATCGGGCGCAGCTCCGCGACGCACGGCGTGATGGACTTGGATCTGTGCGGTCAGTTTGAAAGTGAGACCATGGAGAAGGCCTGTTCCCATGTGCAAGCCGAGGTCTTCATGCGCGGCGGCGACGTGCTTATCCAGAACAAGGGCCAAAACCCATTGCGCCTGGTTGGGGATGACGGTTCAATGGCGGATTTGCCTGAGGTGCATACATGGATCGAGCATCAGATCGTGGCCCTGCCCGGCAAACTGCGCCTGATCCTCACAAAAGGAGCTGGATGATGGCTGACAACAATGCTTACCAACACACCGGTATCGGACGGTGCGTCCGCCCGTTGACCGGCAACAAACGGACCTACGTGTTTCCGAAGTTGTTGCACGACCGTTACGAGGTGGAATCGGTACTGTGCATCGGCGGGGTCGGAATCCTGATCAAGGCCCATGACACCCGTCTATTCAACCGTCTGGTATTGATCAAAACCTTCCTGATTCCGCCCTCGGCCCTGCGCCACGCCAATGACCGGTCCTTGGTCAAACATATCGAAGACGGCCGCAAATACCTGGAGCATGAGCGCAAAATGTATCTGCATGCCCAGCTTCGCGAGATCAGTCGTCTGCCGGTCCTGATCGACTGGTTTGAGGAAGACAGCCCCTACATCTATGGGCCGCATCAGGCTGAAAATGGGCATTCGTTCACCGTCGACGACCCGACGCTGTGGAAAAACATTCCCTACCTGGTCATCAGTTTCATCGAGGGCCGCCCCATGGATGAGGCGTTTGCCCAGTTGCCGAAGTTGAAAAACAATCTGGTAAAGTCTCTGGCAGCTCTTGGACGCTATCTTGCCACTACGCTGCAAAGGTTTCACGACGAAAGAAACTTTAACGGCAAACCCATATCCTTCATCTACCAGGATCTGAAACCCGCCAATCTGCTGTATACCCAGGAGGGTTTTTTCATCCTGATCGATCTGGGCAGTTTTGCCGTGCGCAGCGGGTCGCAGGTGGTGCAGACCGGCACGGTGTCCGAGGGCTTTGCCCCTCCTGAATACCATACAAACCACGTGCATGCCTTTACACCAGCGTTTGATGTGTACAGTTTGGGGATGGTGTTCAAACACTGCATCCAGTACGCTGCGGGGAATATGCGCCCCGATTCCAACCTGGCCCCCGCCAAACTCAAGATATCCAAAGACTGGCAGGAGTTGATCCGGCGCTGTACCGATGCCGACATACGGCAACGCTACCAAACCATGCGCGATGTTGAAAAGGCCATAAAACAATGCAGGGAAGGGGAGCCTCATGTACTTTGAAAAAAATAAACCGGTTTTTGACATCGACCAGAAAAGGGCGACACGCTGGACTGTGGTCCATGTATATAGTGCCGAAAGACTGACATATACCGACTTGCGCGACAACAGTCCAAGCATAAAGCCGCCGCTCGAGCGCCGGGCCGTTGGCGTTTGCATCAACTATGGCCGCAGTGATTTGGACGTTTGGACCATTCGCACCTGGCGCGACGATTTTCTCAAGGCGGCCACCTGTTTGGCCGGCAATTTTACCGGCCTTCCCGAACCGCTGGATTTCTTCCGTATTCACAACAATGATCGCCCGTTTCCCGAAAACCTGCGTGCCCAAGACCCTTTTCTGGTTTATACATATAGCGGTTTCAAGCCACTCCGAAGTCTGCCCACAGAAGTATCCTGGAAGAAAAATTTCTCTGCCGCTCAAAAGTTGGGGCGAATACACAGTTATCTGCGCGACTTGGGGTATACGCTGAAAGCGCTGCATGCCAAAAAAATCGTGATACGCCAATTGCCGGTTGGCAGCATTTGGTATCTGCCTTCGTGCAGGAGACACTGCATTGGCGGGTTCATGTCCCTGCATCCCATGGGCGCTTCCGATTTCCATAACAACATACCCTGCTTGCATTTAAACCATGACTTCTGCGCCCCGGAGTGCTACTCGCCAAAAGGAGAGTTGACCGCCGCAACGGATATCAACGCGCTGGCACGCAGCCTGGTGCATTATACGGGCGGACAACTGACGCCTGTCCTCGATATCGACCAGGTGGTTGACGGCATGCAGAGCCGCCTGAAAATAGGGCTGCCACCTGAGATCAAACGCTTCCTATCCGTGGCGCTGCAGCCCGATCCCAAGAGGCGTTATAAAGCAATCAGCGAGGCCATGGCCACGATCAGCGGGTATGACCAATCCGAGCATGCGAAGCGCACATCCCATCCCCGCGGCAATCCCAAGCCGCAAAGAAAAGGACGTTTTTTCTAATGAACAATAATGAACCGAATGCTAACGATAACGCGCTCGACCTGGTGCGCAACAAACAGTATGACGAGGCATTGATCGCATTCCGCAACAAACAGTATGGCGAGGCATTGATCGCATTCCAAACACTGATCGATAGCGATGAACTGGACGACTTGAAACGTCTGTGTGCCTTGGGAAACATAGTGACATGCATGTTCGAACTGAAACATTCGAATCTCGACGATTTCCTGAACCAGATCGATCACTATCTGGAGCTGCTGCCTTCCATATCCCAGGACAAGATCTCGCCGAAACCATGTCGCGACTTGTTCAGTTACCTGATCCAGTTCCTGCTCGATCACGAGGCTGCCGGCAAATCGGGATCCGAGATCGGGATCTATTTCCAGCGTTTTCTACAGAAGACGCAGCCCAAACTGAAAGAGTCTGATTATGTGGATATCTGGAAACAGGAGATTGATCGCGAGCGCCGCAACGTGGCCCGCGGCGATTATGCCACGCGTTGCCAGAGCATGATCCACGCTCTGCTGGATATCCTTGGGCCGCGCGAAGCCTATGCTTGCGACCGGGCCGCATTGTACAACTTGCTGGCAGACCTGACCTACTTTGCGCCTTCCGATCATGCCAGCGATAACGAGCGCTTTCGCCAAGTCCTCTCCCTGCTTGAGAAGGCACTGGAAGCCGACCCCCATAACCTGTATGCCCTGCATTATAAAAACATGATCCAAAAACTGGCGTCCACCAACTTGCAGATCCGGCGCTTCAACCATGACACGCAATCGCGTCTGGGCAACGTGCGCGTCCTCATCGACAGATTGCGCAACTCGCTGGAACCCGGCGACCCGCGCCGGGCCAACGTGCTGACCCTCGCGCGTGAGATCGAAGCCGTCATTGTCATCGGCCAATTGGTCAAGTCCGAGCAACCCAGCCAGTGGAGTACTGTGCATCTGGCAACCTTGCTTGGCGAGTTGCTCGAGGAGCGGGGTTGGCCACAGGAATGCATCGAACGCGCCTCCATGGACCAGGGCGTGGTGGAAATGTGCACCGACATGACGCGCCTGGCTCTGGACAACATCATGCGCAATACGGATGAGGCCTACAAGCGCAACCACCTGGAACCGCCGCCTTGTCCGTGCCGGTTGTCCTGGCTGGCCGACAAGGGCCAGTTGATCTATCGTGATTTTGCCAGCGGTATTGACCCGGCGCTGGGCAACATATTCGAACCCTACAAATCATCCAAGGGTGTGTACGACAACGTCGGCCTGGGGCTGACCCAGGCACGCGAAGCCATGACATTGCAGGGCTTTGACCTGCAACTCGCCGACCCGCAACCCGCGGGCGGCGCAACTTTTGTAATAACGTTTAAAAACATGATACAACAGGAGGAAACCTATGACTGAAAGACCCTTATCCGTTCTATTCATGGACGATCAGATCAGCGACAACACAGCCCTGGTCGTCAGTGAAGCGGTCAAAGCCCTGGAAGAAAAGGGCTGGAACGTAACGACTACGGACCGTATGTCCGAATCGATCGACGCTTTCTACCACAAGTTCTACGATGTATTTGTGCTGGATATCGACATGGCCAAGGTCAAGGACATTATCGAAGGCCGCGGCTCCAAAGTGGCCCAGGTCTACCGGGCGCTGGACAACGGGTGCGCCGTGATCATGTATTCGGCGGCCGGTACCGTGGAGGATTGGTTCTACCTGGCCAATTGCCATGTCTACGGCTACGTCTTCAAGAACGAGCACAACGCCGTGAATAAGCTGGTGACCATGGTCGAGCGTGCAGCCCGGGAATTACAGGCTGACCTGACGTTGCCTGAACCACGCCAGCAGGGCCCGGTGCTGCTGGTCAACGAAACCGGCGGCGCTCTGGATACCGAATTGTTGATCCAGTCCGTCAAACAGGCCGGAGAGTTCGAACCTGTGTGCTGTGCTCTGAGCGATGTGGCTGAACACATAGGTCAGGATGATCCAGCGGCCGTGGTGGTGCTGGCCGATACCTTCGATACCCGACCGACTACCGTGGCATGTATTGATCGGATCTGCGCCACGCAACCGCGACCCCATGTGATCCTGGGCTGCCGCGGCCGTGATGAGAACCGCGCCTCGATCCTCAACTTGCTCAATGCGCGGCCCTTGCGCCTGATCAACATCAACAGTGTGGATGTTCCCGGCCAGGTCACCGAGGCGATCAAGGCGGCTGCACGCTGGTATGGCGGACGCGAGGTGATCAAGGCCGACCTGGAATACGTACACCGCGCAGGCAAAGATATCGACTGGGATGCACTTGATCAGGCTTTTAACGTCGACGAGTATGACACCGAGATGGAACTCGATGAAGAGGACGTCTGGGATCTGCCGGAAAAAACGGATGTCGGATGCGATACGCCGAATGATGAGGAGGTCCGTTGATGAACAGCGTTTTTATCTTGGACACATCCGTCTTGTACGAGTGGCAGAAAGGAAAGAACGGGTTTGGGCACGAACCTCGCAACGAAAAACTGGCAAAAGGTATTGATACGTTGTTGCGCACCGAAAAGATTGTGCTGCCGCGCACCGTGATCTTCGAATTCATGAGCCAGTATTTTCATACCTGTATCGATCTGGATAATTACGACCTGTGGTTTCGCAAAAGGAAAGCGGCCATCAACCCATTGTGGGACTTGATCTTTACGGCAGGCAATGTCTCCATCGCAAGTGAAAAAATGCCTGTTATGCGCATTACCAATAGCTTGTGCGAGAAAATCCCCGAGGTCATGATCCAGGACATACAACGTAAATACGCGAAGTGGAGTATAGAGAAGCAACAGGAGCGTAAACGCGAGCCGAAACTGCTGGATGGCATGGACGCCGCGATCCTGCACGAAGCTGTACAGACAGCGCGCAACACAGAAGCGCAGTGTGTTTTGCTGAGTCTCGATTACGGCATGGTGTCGGTGGTCAACAAGGGCCTCAAACACTTGCCAGGCGTGTCCGATATTGTACCGCTTAATTTGGGTGCGAAGTTTATCAGCAGATAGAAAGGGGAAAAAATGAGTGGTGCAGGAGGATTGGATATCGTGGCCATGGTTCTGGGCGGCGTCGTCTACCTGACCTATCTGGCCGCCAAGGGCACGTGTAAAGTGGCCTGGGCTGTCATCAAAGGAACCGGCCAGATCGTGGCCGATGCCCAGCGTGGTCGTCGTATTCGGCATGCACGTGATGTCTATGGCGATTACGAACGCCGGCAACGTGAACACGACCAGCAAGATCGTCAAAAACAACAACGCAACTATGAACAGAGCATTCAACAAATGAACCGGCAACACGGCAGAGTACTCAACAATATTCAGCAGCAGATGCGCAGCCAGCGCGAAGCCCATGCGCAAGCTTTGCGCAAAATGCAGGCAGCCCATAAGAAACAGTTGGATCAGCGCTGTGACGCGTTGGCCAATGATCTGACCCATGCGGAGCAGCGCTTCAGTGATGACATGGACACATTGAAAACCGATATGGACCAGCGCTTCACCCAGGAGCGCGAAGCTGTCGAACAGCGTGTAAGCGAACAGCGCCGGGCCATGGAACACGTCATGGAAGCCCAGCGCCAAGGGTTGCAGGCGCAACTGAACGCCATCCAGCAGGACGTGGCCAACCAGGAAAAAGCCGCGGCTGAATGGATTGCCTCGGTCCGGGAGCAACTGGCCTTCATCGAGGACAATTACCGCCATGAGTTCTTTGCCCCGGGCGAGGTGGCCAGACTGCGCAAGGACCTGGCCCTGGCCGAAAACAACCACCGCAACCGCATGTTCGAGGCGGCTTTGAGTTCGGCTCAGGAGCGCTTTCTGGAAGCAGGCGCCCTGTGCGAGAAACTGGACCTGTTGCAACATGAGTGGCAGACCTGGCGCCTGATGGCGCGCGAAAGTCTGGCCATGGGCCGCGCTGCGCTGGATGCCCACCGCTCGTTCAAGCTGACCGATATCGCTCAGGATGGCGTGCCGATCGAGGCCCGGGCCAATGAAATCGACGTGGATGTCGACTACTGGACGCGCGGCGCCTTGAGCAAACTGGAACATGAACTGGCGGATACGGACCAGCGCATCGAAGGCGAGCAGGCCCAGGTCTCTCTGGATGAACTCAAGCAGTTCGAGCAGGCGGGTCGCGACGCCATGACCAACGCCCCAATCCTGGCCGCGTCGTCAAAGATGGCGCTCATTGCCTCCACTTTGCGCGCCAATATGCAGCAGGATTTTGCGGCCAAACTGATCGAGGCGGGCTATCAAGTCGAAGATAACGTTTGGCGTGGCAACGACGACCGCAACGCCAATCATCTGTTTCTGCGCGGTCCCACCGGCGACCGGCTGACTATCGTCATTGCACCCAAGCAAGGCCAGGGGCTGCTGTCCAATAAAGTGGACTTCTACTTCAACGATGCGCACGGCGACGAGGCTTTGCGCAAAGAAAAAGTGGAGAGCCTGCAGGCCATGATGCAGGAGATCTACGATATACCTGGGGACATCCCTTATGTCTGTCACGAGGGAACGGACTGGAGCACCCATGCCGCGGAGGAGCACTTCGATGCCCGGAGAATCGAACAGCAGCGCGAGCAAACATGAACCGGAACGCGTTCCGCGCTGCCTGAACGTGGCGGCCTGGGCCGATGACGTGGCTTGTCTCGGACCGGGCCGCCGTGTGGCGCTCTGGCTGCAAGGCTGTTGTTCGCGTTGCCCTGGTTGTATCGAACCGGCGTGGCAACCTCTGGAGCCAGCGCATTTGTTCGATATCAGCGGCCTGGGCGTGGCACTGGTCGACTTGCCGGACCGGCGCGGCTTGACCCTCAGCGGCGGCGAACCGCTGTTGCAGGCGCGCGGGTTGTTGGCTTTGCTGGACCTGGTCCAGGCGCGGCGGTCGGATTGGGACGTGATCCTGTTCACCGGTCTTACTCTGGAACGCATAGCGCGCGAAGCTGAACCGGCACGCTTGCGTTTGATCACCCGGGCCGATGCCGTGATCGCTGGACCTTTCCTGCGTGAACAACGCCCCTGCAAAGGCCTGCGCGGTTCGGCCAATCAGCTCATCCACTTCAAAGTCCCAAGCCGTTTCACCAGCCAGGAACAACACGCCATGCTGGAGCATTCATGGCCGCGCGAACTGCATTTGCAGAGCCGCGGCGGCGTACTGGCCGGCATCCCGCCTCTACCGGACGCGGATATGCGCATGTTGCTGCTCGAATCCGGATTCACGGTTCGCGAATGATCGACCTGAGCGCCTGCAACCCATAACAAGCTGCTGAACGCGCATATCAGGCTGATCAACCCTGATGTTCCATGCCCCCCCTCAAGCGATCCCGTTCACTCGTCAATTCGCGTTTTTCACGCTCCAGCCGTTGCACCTTTTGTTCCACTTCTTGCCAGAGTTCTTCCATGGCATCGCGTTCTTTGGTCAGCGTTTTCAGGTTCATTTCCCATCTGGCGACCAGGTCATGTTCCTGTTCGGGAACCTGGAGCGTTTCTCCGTCCGCGATCCAATCTTCAAAATCCTGTTTCCGGTAATCCGCACGGCGCTGGAGAACGCCCACGAAAACATCATGCGGGCCGCCCCGGACGACGTGCTG
>CAZOLK010000259.1:0-7974 GCA_964580325.1 uncultured Verrucomicrobiota bacterium
GGCCGAACTTATGGGCGGTTGGCATGGCGGCCGGCTGATCGTGGTTGACGCCAAAACCGGCAAAACTCACGGCGAGTTGACCCTGGACGCGGTCCCGGTATTTGACGGCATGGCTGCGGCCGGCGGCGCCCTGTTCATCAGCCGCATCGATGGCACGTTGCAGTGCTTTGCGGAATAGTTGGATCTGTGCCTTTAGGGCGTGCGTGGTGCTTGATCAGTAGAAGCCCCAGTCCCGCACGCCTTCTTCGTCGGTGATGGCCGTGGCCTGGTGTACAAGGGATCGATCACCGCTGCTCATGGGCGTTGGTGCCGCCCCAGGAAAAGCGCCGGCCGCGCAAACATAATCCATGTAATTGCGCCAGACAAGCAGCTTGGCCAGCTTACTTAGGGTCCACGCAAAAATAACTTCACCATTGCGGGGCAATTCATCCCATCCGGCGGCGTTGCAAATGTTTCGAATTATTTCACTATCTCCTACAAATTCGCGCCTTGCCAACTGGACGACTTACCTCCACAAATGGCGAACTTTTTTTTGCGTGCGCCCTTATTAGTCCCTGCAAATAAAAGACTTACAGCTCATTTTCAACCTGCTCCTTGGTACAACCTTTTATTTTACGGAACTCGAAGATGCGCCCGAACTCCTCCCCGCCCAACTTTTCCGTTGCCAATCTCCTTCCGATCTGGCATGATTGAAGCTTCAACCCATACCATGAGGGGAGATTGGTGTATGGTACCACAGTGGATCATTGAGAAAAAGAGGGACGGCGGGGTTCTTGACGAGCAGGAGTTGCGTTTTCTTATCCAGGGGTACACGCGTGGCGAAATACCCGATTACCAGATGGCGGCTCTGGCCATGGCTATCTATTTCCAGGGCATGACGTTTGAAGAAACCGCCACCTTGACCGACCTGATGATGCGGTCCGGCGCGCTGGTCGACACCTCGTTCATCACTCGACCCAAGGCAGACAAGCATTCCACTGGCGGCATCGGCGACAAGGTCTCGCTGATCCTGGCCCCGCTGGTGGCCTGCTGCGGCGTGGCCGTGCCCATGATCTCCGGACGCGGACTCGGCATCACCGGCGGTACGCTGGATAAAATGGAGGCCATCCCCGGGTATCGCTGCGATTTGTCCGAACAGGAATTCATCGATGTGGTCGACCGCTGCGGCTGTTCGATTATCGGCCAGACCGCTGAACTGGCGCCGGCGGACAAAAAGCTCTACGCCCTGCGCGACGTGACTGGCACCGTGCCTTCGATCCCGCTCATCACGGCCAGCATCATGTGCAAGAAAATGGCCGAAGGCATCGACGCGCTTGTCTTGGATGTCAAATACGGTCGCGGCGCTTTCATGAAAACCATGACCCAGGCCCGTACGCTGGCCACCAACATGGTCGAGGTCGGCCGCTGCATGGGCAAGCAGGTGACGGCCGTGATCACCGATATGAACGAACCGCTGGGCCATTGCGTCGGCAACGCCCTCGAAGTGCGCGAATCCATTGACTGCCTACGTGGCGAAGGTCCGCCCGATCTGATGGACGTGACCCTGGTGCTCAGCGCGCGCATGTTGCTGATGACCGGCGTGGCCCGTGACGACGGCCAAACCATGGCCCTGTTGCGGGAGAAAATCGCCTCAGGCGACGCGTTGCGCAAGTTCGCCGAAATGATTGCGTTGCAGCACGGCGACCCGGCTGTGATCGATGACCCGAAGCTTATGCCGCGCGCCGCCTGCATCCAAAACGTGGAAACGCGCAAGCATGGGTACGTGGACAAGGTCAATGCGGAAACCATTGGCAAGGCCGCACTGCTGCTGGGCGCGGGCCGGGTCAAAACCTCGGACACCGTTGACCATGCCGTGGGCATCGCGCATCTAGCCAAAACCGGCTGCTACGTCAGACCGGGCGACCGCCTGGCGGAACTGCACGCCAATGACCAGGGCAAACTGGCCGAAGCGGCAACCCTGGTGGAACACGCATTTAGCTATTCGAGCGAACCGGTGACCATGACCAACCGGATCCACGATGTTATCGGCGCAGAAGGAGGTGCGGCATGAGATCGTTGGACGCAGCCTTTCAGGCAGTACACCAAGCCTGGCCGGACGCCAATCCCATGGCCGCGCTGATCTTGGGCTCAGGCTGGGGCGCTGTGACCGAAGCGTTCGAAATTCAGGATGAAATCGCCTACGACAAGATCCCTGAACTGGGCGGCGCCGGGGTTGCCGGGCATCGCGGCCGGTTGCTGCGTGCGGAAGCGCAAGGGCGGCCCATCCTGATTTTCCAGGGAAGGCGTCATTGGTACGAAGGCGTCGGCTGGGAACCGGTCGCGGTCCCGGTCTACCTGGCCGCGCGCCTGGGTGCATGCGCGATGATCCTGACCAACGCCGCCGGGGGCATGGATAGCGCTTTTCAGCCCGGCGATTTCATGGCCATCGAGGACCACGTCAACCTGATGGGCGCGCATCCGCTGATCGGACCGCACGACCCTTTCTGGGGACCGCGTTTTCCCGACCAGAGCAAACTCTACGACCCGGACCTGCGCACGCGCCTGCTGGCCGCAGGACAGGCGTGTGGGGAATCCTTGCACACTGGAATCTACCTGGCCTTGTCCGGACCGACCTATGAGACACCGGCCGAAATCCGCGCTTTTCGCAACCTGGGTGCTTCGGCCGTGGGCATGTCGACCGTACCCGAAGCCATACTGGCCAACGCGGCAGGGATGAAAGTGGTCGGCCTTTCCTGCATCACCAACCTGGCGGCCGGCCTTTCGCCCCACCCACTGAGCCACGAGGAAGTCACGCAACTGTCTCGAAAAATCATGCCGCGCATGCGCAACCTGTTGTCGCTTTTTATGAAGGAGCTGAAACCATGACCGATGAAGAAATCTTGGATTTGCTGAACCATGCTGAAAAAGCTTCGCTCAATGCCTATGCGCCCTACTCCTGCTTCCATGTCGGGGCGGCGCTGTTCTGCCTGAACGGCATGATCTACTCGGGGTGCAATGTTGAGAACGTGTCCTATGGCCTGACCATCTGCGGCGAACGAACGGCAGTGTTCAAAGCCGTATCCGAAGGCCGTACCCATTTCACGGCCATGGCCATTGTGGCCAGTGGCGAACAGATGCCCTATCCCTGCGGCGCCTGTCGCCAGGTCCTGGCCGAATTCTGCGACGACGCTTTCCCCATCTATGTCGCCAAAACCGACAACCTGGCCGAATTCCAGCACCTGGCCCTCGGCGACCTGCTGCCGCTCGGGTTTGCGCTATGATGAGTTAGGTGTTAGGAGTTGATGGTTCGTTTTTGCCTGTCCGACTCGTCCGACCTGTACGACACGCCCGCATTTTTTTTCAAAACGCATACAATAGGCTATACGCCGGTCCCGTTACATGGTAAACAGGTGACAAACCAACACCTGTGGTAAATGCGATGAATTAACGTGATGAATTATTAATGTGAAAGATAGCAAGCAAACGATGAAAAAGATCATAACAGTATGTATTCTGGTTCTCACTTGTGCGGCATTGGTCTCGGCCCAGGAAGACGACATCCGCCAGAAGGTGCGCGACCGCATGCGCCAACGCGGTGGCGCCATGGGCCGGCAGATGATGTTCATGAAGGAAATCATGATGCTAATGCGCAGTCCCGAAACGCTCAAGGAAGTCGGCTTGACCGAAGAACAGATCAACGAGCTGAAAACCATTGGCGAAGATATGCGCGAAAGCTCGATGGCCAACCGTGAAAAGCGCGACGAACTGCAAAACCAATTACAAGAAGTGCTCGATCAGGACACCCCGGACCAAGCCAAAGCCTTTGAATTGGTCGAGCAGATGGGGCAGTTGGATATCGAGATGCAGAAATCCATGGTCTCGCTCCAACTGAAATACAAGGTGATCGTGCCCAAGGAACAGCGTGAAGCGATCAAACAAAAGGCTGAAGAGTCCATGGAAAAAATACACGAGCGCTTTGGCCAGGGCGGCGAGCGCTTTGGCCAGGGCGGCGAGCGCTTTGGCCAGGGCGAACGTGGCGCAAAATTCCAGCGGCCTACCCCTGGCAAAAAGGATGGCGGCAAAGACGCGGATGCTGCGGGCGGAGCAGCCGGCGGCAATGCGCCTCCCCTTTTCTAAAGTTCTTCATTCCCAGCATGTTGTGGACGGCTATGCCGTCCTGTGAGATTTGGACATAAGCGTTTGTGGTTTTAGGGGCTGTTTATTTTATTCAAAAATAAGCAATCGCTGTCGTCGCCCGCTAGCGAGCGACAACAGCGATTGACGATTCAGTTCACTGGGGTAAGATGAATAAATTGGCAGCCCCTAACCCCTAGCCGCTCATTGGCTTGGCATGCTTGAGCTTACGGGTCGGCTGAATTCAATGGCAAAAACGATGGTTCACCTTAAAATACAGCTCTACGCCTTTTTCTGGCTATGGCACGCCACCTGCTTAATATTCTCGTGTCAGCATGAAAATGAGGAAGGAATAGCGCATGGACGAGAAGCAGGCAACGAGTTGTGAGACGATAGACCAGAATGCATTGTACATGCAATGGTTTGCCGCGGCCCCTGAGCATACCCAGCAATTCATCCGTGAATGTGCGCGCAGTCTGGGTTTCGACCCCCAAGGCAGAGAACAACGCTGGCGCTCGTTCATGGAGCACAAAGGTCAACGTTACTACGCCAATACGCTCAAGGAGAGCGAGCACTGGGTCATGACGGTCAAGAACAACCATGGCGAAAAATTCATTTCCGTAGCCGAGGACCGCATCCTGGCCGAACACGCACTACGCTGTATGCTGCAGGACTGACGCGATTTTCAAGTCATGTGTCGGCTATGCCGTAACCATGAATTTATGGTGCAAACATTTCGAAAACGTCCAATCCGTGATGGGTAGTTAAGGCTCTTTGATGTCATGCGATAATGACAGCCATAGTATCATTCATCTCGTCGGGTGAGATGATTAAGTATGGTCGCGGTTGTTGGTATTTCATGCCCAAGCGTTGGATTAAAAGGAAGACATCGAAACGCTTCACCGTTTCCATTCCCATTCAACGGAGCTTTGTCGCGAGCTTTGTCGGAGCCAGCCAAGAACCTTCAATCACGAGAACCTGAAGGAAGAACTCTCACAGAGCCTGCGCATGCTGGTGGGCTAAAAAAAGTCCTGGCGAGCAGGCCGCTGACCTGTCAGAGAAGACACGGGTCGTGTACCTTCATAATATTTACATATTTAATTACATCTCTAATAATGTCAAACACAGCCCGACCTTTTTTTCACGGCTCCTGCATTGTAAAGAGGACCCATTCATGGCATATTAATGAGATGAGTAAACATTTTGACATCGAATGCGCCAAGATATCGTTAAAGGATTTTCAGACCCATTTTGCTGAAATCAATGCGCGCCTGTCACTGCATCGCGAAGCATTGACTGACGACCTGATCGACAATATGCTGAAAGCCTACGCTTTCCTGAACAC
Source organism: uncultured Verrucomicrobiota bacterium (assembly GCA_964580325.1). Classification (GTDB taxonomy): domain Bacteria; phylum Verrucomicrobiota; class Kiritimatiellia; order CAYTQP01; family CAZOLK01; genus CAZOLK01. Next base: position 5,459 of record CAZOLK010000259.1, read on the forward strand.
CCTGGTTCACAAGGAAATCGATCTGTTTTCGCTTGCCGGCCTGCATTCCATGCTGGAATTGAACCATATTGTGCTGTGCGGCACGGATCCGGCGGAGCGTTTTGAGTACCACGAGCATATTGTGGAAACCAGAAAGCGGTTCCATGAACATATCGAAGTGCCGCGCCGATGGGTGCTCAAGAAAAAAAAAGCGTTGTCGCCAGTCGCCCTGGCATCCGGGTTTTATTGCCGTATACTCAGCCAGCCGCAGCTTTTTTTCGAGGGCAATCACCGAACCGGCAACATACTTCTCAACCATATGCTGGTGACCAATGACCATGCCCCTTTTTTGATCGATGCCGACACGGCCTACGAATACCTCGAACTGTCGTCGCGCATCAAACTGTCAAGCAAGAAAAGTACCGGCGACCGCTTCTTCAAACACCCCGCGTGCGAAAAATCGTTTGAAGAACTGTTGACCCGCCACGCGCACGAGCGCTGGCTCAAGAAAAAATAGAGGCCCTTTATGGCTTTTTTTCATGTAATCGAATTGCTGGGCGGCCTGGGTCTTTTTCTTTACGGCATGCGCGTGATGAGCGACGGCATACAGCAGCGCGCCGGCACCAGGCTGCGCACGATACTGGACATGCTCACCCGCAACCGTTGGACCGCGATGGCGACCGGCATGTTGATCACCTCCCTGATCCAGTCCTCTTCCGCCACCACGGTCCTGCTGGTCAGCATTGTGCATGCGGGATTGATGCAACTGCCCCAGGCCATCGGCGTGATCATGGGCGCCAACATCGGCACCACGTTCACGGCATGGATTGTTTCCCTGCTTGGGTTCCACTTTAAAATTACCGCGCTGGCCTTGCCCGCGTTGGCCCTGGGCGTGCCCTTTTTCTTCAGCCGCTACGAGAATCGCCGGGAAGTAGCCCGAATTCTCATTGGCTTCGGCCTGCTCTTTTTGGGATTGAATGTGATGAAGGAATCGGTGCCGGACATTCAGCATAATCCACAGATTCTGTCTTTTCTGGAACGCTTCAGTGACGTAAACAGGTTGAGCATCCTGCTGTTCGTCGCCATCGGCGCCGTGATAACGGTGGTGGTCCAATCCTCGTCCGCAGCCATGGCCGTCACCATTACCATGGCCTATAAAGGATGGATCTCGTTTCCCCTGGCAGCCGCCATTGTGCTGGGCGAGAACATCGGCACCACCTTCACCGCCTACCTGGCATCCATCGGCATGCAGGTGACGGCCCGGCGCGCGGCACGGGCCCATTTTATGTTCAATGTGTTCGGCGTCTGCTGGATATGGATCCTTTTCTTTCCGTTTATCGAGCTGGTCGACGCTTTGATCCCGGGCGACATGCGCGATCCAACGCAACTTCCGTTTCATCTGGCCGCATTCCATTCTCTCTTCAATATAGTCAATACACTGCTGCTCATCGGATTTATTCCGCAGCTTGTCAAACTGGTCGAATGGATGGTTAAAGACCACGACCCCTGGGAAGAGGCCGGTCGGCTGGCGTATATCCCACTGCAGACATCGGAAGCCATCGAATCCAACCTGATCAGCGCCCGGGCCGAACTGGGGCGGATGGCCAACCTTATCTATGACATGGTCCTGTGGGTGATGAACGCACTCCAGGACGATCCCGAAGCCAAACAGCAGGCGTGCGAAAAAATTTTTGCCTTCAAGCACCAGATTCACGAGATCCGGCGCAACATCAGCCGGTTTCTGACCAGCTGCATGATGGCCAACCTGAACGAAAACCAGGCCAACCGCATTCGCGCCATGTATCATGTGGCCCAGGAACTCGAGCACATCGGCTACACCTGCAAACGCATCATGAAATGGCTTGATCGACGCCGCAACATCCGCTACTACAAGACTAAGCTGAACGATCTCTCTACCTTTATTGCGTATCTTCTGGATTTCCTGAGATTGAACGCCGACCATCTGAATGCCCGCATGAGCATGGAACCGCAGCTGGAGGAACAAGACCTCGGCATTGCACGAAACATCCATGAGCAGCGCCAGCGATTACGAAAAATGGTCCGCCGAAACCTGGCCGCCGGTGGAGATGTGCATGGATCCATGATTTTCCTGGATATCATCCATGCCATCGAGCTGATGGCCGAAAAAAGCACGTCCATCGCCGAAGAGATCGGCACCATGGACCTGGACTAGTGAAATCGTTCGACAACAAAGCCAGGCAATGATGAGCGAAAAGAGCGCAGAAGGTTACCAGGTGCCGGCGTTGGTGCGGGGCATCGGCCGCAAACTGGCAAAGCGATCACCGAACAGTTGTGCGTCTGGCCGATCCATGAAAAGGAAGGATGATCCAGCCCACATAACGGTTAGCCTCCGGCGTGGTACCGGAACGTACAAGTGAGGAGGCAACGAATCAGTTGAAGCCACGGGAAAGGAGTTTGTCAGCCACAACGCAAGTGAAGGTGTTGAGCCCCGAAATAATCTACTAGAGCGCGTTCCGTAATAGTTGATACCAAATTATGAGCTTGACATATTACTG
>CAZOLK010000260.1:0-7807 GCA_964580325.1 uncultured Verrucomicrobiota bacterium
TGGCCTTCAATCTAACCGGGGGCACCAAGCCGATGTTTGCAGCGGCTTACCTGGTTTCTCATCAGCGTGGGCTGCCGGTTTTTTATATTGAAACCGCAGGAAAACGGTTGGACTGGCTGGACGGAAACACGGGCAGCGAAAGTTTACAACCGGCGATTGGCGACATTGATGACATCATTCAGCTTGCGGGGTCGCGGATTGTACGTGATTTCAGGGAAAATGATCTTACTCAAATCTTGAGTCGCCAGGAGATGATTCGCGCCTGCTGGACGCATCGTATGCATATCAGAAAGCTGTATCGTAGACTGGAAGAGTATAAAGATCGCCCCAGCCTCCAGTTTAAAGTACAGGCGGGTGATATAGGGATCGCGCTGGATTCAGAGTGCAGGGCCACCGTGCGGATCGGGGCTGAGGAATGGACGTTTGAACAGTGGCCGAAACTGGCAAAATATATGTGCGGTATTTGGTTTGAAGAATATGTCTACCTTCAGCTTAAACCATTTCTTGATAACAACTTCATCCAGGATCTGCGGGTAGGGCTGGTTGTTGAATCCCTTCAGGGCGGAGCGGTACAGGAAATGGATGTCGTTTTTTCCAATGGCTACGAGATGACCATTGTAGAGTGTAAGTCAGGTGAGGTTAAGCAGGAGCATATTCAGAAACTGGAGAACATCACCCAACGATTCGGCGGACATTTCGGGCGGGGTATCCTGGCGGCCGCGGTGCGGACCGGTGAAATGCCTGAAGAGCGAGTCAAGGCATCCCGTAACATGCGGGTGATCATGGATCGCGCCATTGAGCAAAACCCCAAGAATTTTCTGGTGGCCAAACCCGGAACCGTAAAGAGAAAGTAGTGGCAGGAAAATATATGCGAACCATCATCTGCACAACGGGAACTTCCATAGCAAAAAAATGTGACTGCCTGCGCCAGTATCACCAATCAGCCAAAGGCTGGGACGATGATTATTCTGACCTGCAGGAGCAAATCCGCCAATATGTCGCCGGCCTGGACTTTGCAAGCGAAAGAGACCGTATCGATGTCTCGGCGGAATTGCACTCCTTGTATCGCCTGGGGGTGGGCAAGGATGATACGGTCGTTCTCCTGGCCACTGACACGGCAGACGGCAGGGCCTGCGCGGAAGCCGTCGCCGATACGTTGGCGGAACACTTTGGCCTGCCCCGGGGAAATATTCAAATACACCGGATTAAGGGGTTGCAGGTGCGCGATGCCGCATTATTCAGGAATTGCGGACTGGCGAATTTTATTGAAGCCGTCATGGGCTATGTGAATGACCCGCAACATCGTTATGGGGGAGAAATCATCCTCAATCCCACCGGCGGCTACAAGGGCGTGGTGCCTTTCCTTTCCGTATTAGGGATGCTTTTTTCTTTACGAACGGTTTATGTGTTCGAGTTTTCATCTGCATTGATTTCACTTCCGCCTTTGCCTGTGACGTTCAATATCACGCTGTTTGAGAGGGCCTTGCCGGCCCTTTTGTGGGTCAAGGAGCACAGCCTGGTTCCCGAGCAACAGTTTTATGAGCGGATCCTTCACTTTGAATCCAATGAACAAGACCTTTTTGCAGGCTTTGTTGAAAAAGAGGAAGGGATGGTGACCCTCTCCACGCTTTCCTTTGTCCTGCTGAAAATTGAAGAATCGGGAAGCGCTACGGCAAGAATCGCGCCCTCGGTTCAAAAACAATTGAAACAGGTGGATGCCGTGGCGCGTGTTGCCATGGAGCGATTGCTGGCCCGTTCCCAGAGTCCCCTTTGGCGAAGTATTCATGTGCACCCCTTCAAGGGCACCGACCTGGATGTTTTCAAGCCGGGGAATACACCGGAGCGCATAGCCGGGATCATCAGGGAGGGTCAGTTTTATGTGTGCGAATTGTATCTTGACCATGATCTTTATGAACGGGACCTTTACGGCAAACAACGAACCCAGTACGACCTGGATCGCTTTGTTGTTTGGGAACAGCAGACTTCTGTTGTCGAATTGGAAAAGCAATGGGAAAACGAATTGCAAAAACGGGTGGCGGAGCTGGAGGCGGAACTGAGGGAGGCCATGCAGTTGGCGGGGAAGACCATAGGCGATCAACTGGGAAAGCTCAAGAAGACGGTTAAAACGAAAGATGCGCTGTTCGTCCAGGAGCGTAATAAAGTTGCGAACCTCCAAAAAGAAGTTGGGCAGCTTAAAAGAAGCCTTGCGCAATATAAGCGTGCCGAGGGGAAGCGCTAACATACAACGATGAGCTAATACAAGGTGACTAGTATGCATATTCAAGAGAAAATGAATCTGTTGGTCCATGATAAGACGGTGGATGAGGAATTTTTCGGCCTGTTGACGTCCATGGCTGTGGAGTATTTGAAGAAGTTGCCGGACAATATTACGCAGGACTACACGGCGGAATCGTTGGCCGGGGCTTTCATTTGTGCGCTGTATTCGGGCGGGGTGCATAGTGAGATGCAGCGGGAAGCGGATGTATACCGAGAGCTTGTGAGGTGGTTTGTGTGGAGTGAATCACGGCAGGAATCGGAGCTTTGGCAGATTGTCAGTTCTGCATTACGGGTCCTCGAAGAGCAAGGCGCCGTTCAGCGTGAAGAAAATCGGCGGCGCTTCAACAACAAGAATGATACGCGATGGTATCTGACGGCATATGCCGGGAAACAGCCGGACTGGTCGGCGCTGGATCAGGCCACAGATCGTTTTCCTGTTATACAGAAGAAAGGGGAGCATGATCGCGTACTTAAACCTGAAGAGGCCCGTGCGTGTGTGCTGGCTGTGCTTGAGGCCTGTGCGGGCGAATTGCCGATGGAGGTGATTGTAAAAACGATCGCCGGCCATGTGCCCATGCTGCATGTGGATGTACATCTTGATGCCACGGTGGGTGAGTCTTATGCCGATGGCGACGGCGGCGCAACATCGTTGCATGACGTAGTGGCCGCTACCACTGTATTGAACGCCCATAACATGCTGATCGCCGAGGATGCAAAATTTTTGGCCGGTAAAATCTGGGAACTGTGCGGCACTATTGAAAGTGGAAAGACCATGATCATTCAGGGGCAGTCCATTTTATGCTGCTACTATATTCCCAAGAAAGTAGCGGGACAACAAGTGGTAATGAAAGATTTTGGGCCTACCAGTACGGTGCAGGATGTGGTTACGTCATTGGAAGACATTATGCGAGAGTGGATGCCTTCCGTGGACGCCAGAACATGTGATCAGGCGTTGGAGGAGTGGCAATGCGCCACAATCGCAAAGGGCGTATTGGCACATCTCTCGCAGTTTTGTTCGGAAAATGGCTTTTGTCCCTCCTTTTATTCTACATGGAGCCTGTAAGGCGATTACGATTGGATTGGAGTGTTGTGATGAAAACAAAAAATGGAAATGTTTCAGAAATTAATGAGCGGTTGAAGGCCTTGTCACGACCGGAGGTGAGAATACCGGATCAGGGTGGCGCCTGCCAGGCCGGGCAGTTGTGGTCCCCCGCACTTGATCACCCTGAAGAGGATACTTCACCTTCCTGGCTGTTTCTTCTGCTCCGTGTGGCGGAAAACGATGCGCTTGATGTTGTGCCCTGTTTCCGCTGGCTGGAGTGGGCGGGGCCGGATGATGTGTGGTTGCCATCCGCGCTGGTCGGGGCCCCGCTGGTTGCCGCTCTTTCGCTTAAAACGACGGTGAATAAGCAGGCCCTGGGGGCATGCACTGAACGGTTGTCCGAAGAGGCCGTTGCGTTTGTCTTTCGGGCTTGCGAAGCTCTTGATGACCCAAAATCGCGTGTAGAATATAATTGGGGAATGCCATATTTCGGGAAGCATGGCGTTCGGCAGGACTGGCGCGATGGGATCAGTCAGGCTATCAGCCTGCTGCAAGGCCAAGCCGACGATGCGTGTTGCGAGGAGGTACCTTCTGTCGTGCTGCATATTGAAGACCACCCGATGTATGCCTGGGTTGCGCGGGTGTTCGAGTCGGCGGACTTTCAACAACTTAAATGCGCTGCTGTGGGTGAGGTCTACACCCCCTGTGTCCTGGTGGGCGCCGTCCCGCCGGATGCAGATTCGGATGCCGCGCCGCATGTGTTGCGGACGCTGCATGCCCGCTCGCTGTCGTTTGATGCCCTCCAGCCGGGCCACTGTACGGGGCTGTGTTGCGAGTGGTGGCTGGAGGAACGTATTCCAGTAAAAGACGCGCTGGTTTTTGTGAAAGGTGTTGGGCCGGTCGTCGGGGTTGCCGTGGCTCATGAACAGGAAAATGGGATCTTGCTCATTCTTTCCGAGGCGGCCCTTCCGCCGGAGTCACCTGTGATTGATTCGCCGGATGTACTCCGCATCGTACTCAGGAGTCCTTGATGTACGAGCCGCCGGTTCTGCTCAATATCGAACGATTGAAGGTTCGGCAAGCCGCCAACCGGGCGCCCCCGGAGTTGATGCTCATGCGGGAGTTCGGCGCATTGACGCCCAAGGATTTCGATCTTGCTGCCCTCGATATGATTCAGTCCACCTTATCGGCTAATTCCCAGTTCCTCCGTGCCTGGCGCATTGCGGTGGCGGAGGAAATATTGCTACTGGTCTCCGAAGGACAACCCGTGGACCCTGCCGTGATAGCCCTTTTCTCTGCGGTCCCCCTTTTCGAGAAAAATGTGCGGTTATCGGATTGTCTGGGAAAGGAAAGCGCGGTGGGCGTGTTTCCTCTGGGCGGGGGAGATATCCCCGGTGTCGGTCATGTGTGGGTGATTAAAGGGCTTGATTATAGGGAAGATATTCAGGGGTGGGTCGTATTCCTGATGGCTACGGCGTGGGCTGTGTGGCCAGTCATCCCTGGAAGGAAGGCTCCTGGCAACTGGCCGGATGCATGGCCCTGTACCTGCTCATTGAGGCAGAATGCCCATCATCACTGCGTGGTGCGCTCGCCCGAAAATGGATCATGACGGGGCAAGTACGTGATAACCGCGTCGAAGCGGTGAACCTGGGCAATAAATTGATGCTGCCTATAAAGAGACACTGGCTTATCCCCCGTGAGAACATTGCGGAGGTCCCGCCTGCCCGCAGTCATCTCTGTATCCGGTCGGTGTTTGACATCGCTTCGGCCTGGGCTGTTGTCAGCGGGGTTGGCACAAAACGACGTACCACAGAGGTGGCTGCCTGGCCGCAAGATGTGAAGGAATTGCACATACTCGTCGGCGCTAATCTGAAGGCAGCTCTTGCATCGGTGCTCTTCTCATCGGAAGGTGTTCCCATACACTTGTGGCATTCAGAAAAGCAACAATCATCAAAAACACCTGCTGAAGCGCTGGCGCTAGTTATACAGGCCCTGTCTCCGCAGCGCACGGTGAAACGGCATCCCCTTTCTTCCTGTGATCTGGTTGAGGCGGAGCAAACCCTGCAGGCACATTTCCGGGAAATGTCCTTTCGTACATCTGTGTTGTTCAATGTGACCAGCGGGAATCGCCTCATGAGTTATGCCGCACAGGCCGTGGCACGGCTTCATCCCAATGTCAAACTGATCTATCGGGATGTAGATGAAGTAGACTTTGTTTTCACCATGCTTGATTATGGAGAATATCCGGCTTCGGCTTGTTGTATTACTGCAAAAGACTGCGCGTGTACCAAAAGATATGTTAAGGAGGTGTGGGACTTCCTTTTTTCCCGTTTTGATGCGAACAACAAAACGGCAGAGGAGATCGCCGCATCTTATATCGAGCATCTGGGTATGGGGTCCCAGGGAACTACCTGTACTGTGAACGACGTATGACCCCCTGCGAAATAGCCTTGAATGAGTTGTTGGGCGGGTTGGCGATCCGGGCCAGGGAGGGAGTGGCGTTTCTGGACCGGCGGGCTCCTGTGCGGCATCTGGCGACGGCTTCGCTGCGTGGGCTGGCGGGGCATGCCCTCAGGCGCTATGCGCCGGAGATGGTGTCGCGCTGGTTCAAACCGGGCCTCGGGGGTGATACCCCGCCAGCCTATCTGTTTCAACCCCTCCACCGGCACGCGGAGGTGGCGTCCTGTTTTCCGTTTCGTATCATCACCTGGGACCCACCCGCGGAATTGATCGGGGCGTTTCACGAGGCTCTGGGCGCTGTCCGTGATGAGCCCTTCGGCGAAACCGGCGCGCGGCTTGTTCATGTTGAATGGGAACCGCTCCAGACCCTTGTGTTTACCGGTGATATCCCTGCCCGGTCCTCCCAACGCGTGCTGTTGCATACCCCCTTCCGGTGTCGCGCCGGACGATCAAGTTGGGTGACGGAAGACTCCCTCGATATGCGCGTCCTGGTCCGCGCTGTCCTCTCGCGTTTGAATATCCTGAGCAAGCATTACGGACAGGGCGCGCGGTTGGAACCCTCGCCTTTTCTGGACCTGGCGGCTCAGGTGAGGGAACTCTCGCGCCATGTACGCCTTGTCCAGCCCCATCGACGCTCTTCCACCCAAAAAATCAATATCGATCTGTCCGGCCTGGTCGGCACACTGATCTACGAGTCCCTTCCAGCCCCCCTGTGCAATCTGCTGTACACCGCCGGCGTCTTTCACGCCGGTAAACATACCGTCGAAGGCTGTGGGCATATCCTGCTGGCCGATGCCGATCCCCAAAATGACATGGAGCAAGACGCGACCAGTTGAAAACGGGGCTAAAAACGGTTAAAATCGCCTTTTTTCACTTAAAATGCCGAAAAATCGGCCAATTTGCGGTAAAAATGGCCACAAAATCAGAGCGTGAGAAAACCAGCTTAATTGTACGATGTCAATTTGGGAATGGCGTAAGATATACCCCCCCCTTCAATTATTTGCTGTCGGTAAGTTTTACAACCCAGTTACCTAGTTTATCTATAAAACCGCCATCATCACCTAATCGCACGTAAGCTAAATTTTCGGAAAAGTCATTAGCAACATCATATTTGTTTGAAATGACCATATTGCCAAGCAGGTCTATAAATCCCCAATGACCGTCTATTTTAATCCTTGCCAAGCCTTCATTATACGAATTCAATTGCTCGCAAAAAATAGTAAAATCAATTTTCATGTTTTTATTAAGGCAGCTATATTCATATGTATCAATAAAACTATTTATATTTGCGCAATATTGTGTAGTAGTTTTGCTGCAGACAATTAGCTTTCCTTCGCGAAAACCTTGCATTGGAAAATTCCAGTTTTCGCAATCTTTTAGAATGTTGCCTGACTTGTCAATTATTTTATTGCCATTCAATTCCACCAATGCTTTTCCATCCATAAAATCTGAAGCTAAACTATACTTATTTGATATTGCCAAGATTCCATTCAGATTTAAGTATCCCCATTTACCTTTATATTGAACTGCAGCCATTCCTTCACAATAATCGCGTGCATAATCATATTGTGGAGAAACATGAAATATTTCATTATGATCAATGTAGCCATACTTATTGCTTATCATTACAGCGGCATATCCTGATGAGAACTCACTGACTGAATCATAAGAAGGTTTAATAATAATATGGCCTTGCTTATTACAATATCCATATTTTCCGTTCTTTTTAGAACTAATTGTCATAAAACCTTCGCTACACGGTCCCCATACAAATAAATTATCACCAAAATTTTTTATAATATTTCCATCAACTCCTATAATCATGCTGTTTTTTTTATCATCCATAGCGGGAGCTACAAATTCAGAAAACCGCATAGCATACTTATATTTACTTGAATTGATAGGAACACCATCTCTACCTATGTAAACATAAGATAAAAATGATATACCTGCGAATGTTTCATAAGTATTTACGGGTCTTCCGACAAATAAATGGGTAAAATGACGATTAAATTGAATCTAAACAAA
>CAZOLK010000261.1:0-7735 GCA_964580325.1 uncultured Verrucomicrobiota bacterium
GGGCGACCCGTTCCAGGTTCGCTTTATCCCCGACCTGAATCCGTTCGCTGAAATGAACAGGAAAAGTTTGCTGCCAACGACCCGCACGCCGCATGGGTGGAGCCTGAATAATGTGGGTTGCCCCGACATGGCAGGATGCTAGGCCATCCTTGATTTCGTGAAGAAAGGTGGGGGTTTTGTGGGAAATCACGCTTCTCTCGTTGCACTTGAGCGGCATCCGGATTTCAAGGAAATGATTGGCGGAAAATATGCCAGTCATCCTTTTGGGGGCAAGGAAGCTTATTTCGGGCACCTTAAAAGCCTGATTTCATCTACGTAAAATGACTTTTGACGCGGGAATCAATAGCGTATTTATTTTTAATCTGAATAATTATAATATAACTTCGCGACTTTGTAACTTTGCGTTAAAAAATATGTTTATAGTTTCGGCTGGCCCGAGTTAGGTTTTAATAAAAGTTTAGGGGAGTGATGACTATGTCATGCCTGCCTGCCGGGCTTGCGTGAATCTCGATATTCATCGATTTTCCGGGTATCACCCGGATCTCCGGCTTCTTTCATAAGTTCGCGCATCCGTTTTTCCAAGCTGGCTTGTAGCTCAGGGTATTCTGGCTTATTTATCAAATTATTTAATTGGTACGGATCTTTTTGGTTATCATACAGCAGCCACGGCCCATAATCAAGCAGATTGGCGTAGGTATAGCGTTTAGTCCGCACCCCCCGCCAAGGTGTAACGGCATTATACAAATAGGGCCCACCACCTTCAACCAGCTTCATCAGGAGCAGGGCGTCGCTCTGGTCGGAAGCTATGCCTCTTGCGGCATCGGACTTATCCGTGCCGTCAACCTTCGGGCATTTCAGGCCGGCCAGTGATAACAGCGTCGGCATAATATCAATCGGGGCAACCAGGGCATCGCTGCGCTTGGCTTTTGGCACTACCGGCGGATATTCAACCAGCAGCGGCACTCTAATGGACTCCTCAAAAGGCATCTGCTTCAGTGCCATCCGGTGGGAACCAAGCATATCGCCATGATCAGATGAAAAGACCAGAATCGTATTATCAGCCAGGCCGGTCTGCTTTATAGCATCGCGCAGCTTGCCCAGACAGTCATCCAGGGCTGTGGTATGGGCGTAATAGCCATGAATATTCTCTTTTTTTAGCAGCGTATCATTCTCGATAACTGCCCGGCGTTTTTTGCGGCTCTGTTCCTGTTTTTGCGAGGCGTTATCGCGTTTTATCAAATGGTCAACCACTGCCCGCTCGGATACGTTTTTACGAAGGTCAATCTTATCCAGAGCAATTCGCTTTTTATATTCATCCGGAGCTGTATTATACGGATTATGCGGCGGTCCCCACGATATAAACAGACAGAACGGTTTATTTTTGTTCTGCTTGATATAATTAATTGCCAGATCGGTCTGGACAATGACATCATACCCTTTGAATCTGATGGGTTCAGGGGTATCGGTACAGTAGAAATGATCAACATACTTATGAGTACAGTTATTCACGGCCCAGTAATCAAATCCCTGACGGCGGTCTTTGGGTACAAAGGGATTACGGTCCCATTCCAGATGCCATTTGCCAATATACCCCGTTGCATACCCCTGAGCCTTACAGACCCTGGCAATGGTCGGCAGGTCATCACGCACGCCGGTATCGTTAGATACTGTGCCGTTTGTCATCGGATACCTCCCGGTCAGCAGCATTGCACGATAGGGAGAACACACCGGCCAAGTACTAATGGCGTTATCAAAAACAGTTCCCGCCGCCGCCATGGCATCAACGTTTGGCGTAGGAACTGTCCTGTTGCCGTAACAGCCCAGTACGTCTGCCCGCATTTGATCGGCAAATACATACACAATATTAGGCTTCTTGACCACGTTCGGTTCGGAAAACAGCCGATTTCCGGCAGCGGTAAAAGTCCCACCTGCCGCAGCAACCTTGATAAATTGACGTCGTGTTAGCTTCTTCATTTTCGATTACCTCAATGAAATAAGTATCTTGGATAAACTCATAGTATATCAGTTTGGCCGGAAAATTAAAAGTTCATAACCCAAATTCAAGACTTCTGACTGTCAGAGAAGACACGGTCGAGTACGGGGCCGAGTACGAGGAGATCGACAAAGCTCGCGACATCGTTCGCTATTTTCATTGCAGCCGTGATCTAGGCTTCGTCGAGGTCGTCCTGATTGCTCTTGTCCTCGTCGTCACTCAGTTCGTCAAGGTTCTTGACGATCACGTCGTCCTCATCGGCGATAGTGTCCCCCAGCACTTCCTCCAGCGCTTCCTCCGTCTCGTCGTCTGGCATGAAATCTTCGCTTTCGTTGATGATCTGTTCCAGCTCATCGTCATCTTCGTTGAGCAGCGAGTCAAGGTCCTGCACATCGTCAAAGTCCGGGTCGAGATCTTCATCAAAAATGTCGTTCTCTCCATGCTCTTGGTAACAATCAGGACAGACCAGCGAATTGGGAAAACAGCGAGAGCAGAATTCATTGGCGCACATATTGCATTCTTTAATGGCTTCTTCACCATGAATCGAGCACCCTTCTTCCATATAAAACAAGTTCTCTTCATCATCGATGGTCATGGAGCGATCTCCTTTTCACTACATTTCAAAGACAGCATGGGGCGGCATAAACTTGCTGGCCCCCCTTGAACCACATGCCATGTTGTCTTTTGTCTCTTCTTCATGTTTATCAAAACGCGCCCAGTGTACCAGATTCACCGCGTCCTTCAGCCGCACGATCATGCAACACTCTCGTAAAGAGAGCTTTGCGTATAAAGGTGCCTCTTCTTGCCTATTATACTAAGACATCATCCTGGCGCCTCTGTCAAGCCGACACCAAACTTTTTCGATTTTTTCATGGCGCTTCGTGACCCGACCGCATGGATCACGGAAATCGCTTTTTTATGTTTTAGGCCGATGCTTTTTATAATATAAACCTTTTTTTTGACTTTTGTGAATTTTTTTAAGAAGAATATCAACCTTGAAACGAGCATTTTTAGATAAGCTGATTGATCGACTGGACAAGCTGGACGCGAACAGCCTGCAGAACCACTTTCTGCACCTGGCGCGCGAGAAAGGTTTGCTCGAGACGATTTTCAACGCGATCCAGGAGGGCATCGTCGTACTGGACGGCAAGTGTACGATTCGTTACGCCAACCGTGCGGCGAGTCGTCTGCTGGGGCATTACGGTCTAGAGGGCGCCTTTATCGGACGCTACCTGCAGGAAATCGAATGGGATCTGGTCCTTGCGCTGGATGAACGGGAATGGTCGCGCGTGGTCAATCGCGAGATTGAAATCACCCATCCCGAGCATCGCTTTGTCGCTTTTTATATTGTGCCGCTATCCATGGTCAACCGCTCGGAGGAAGGTGCGCTCATGCTGCTCCGCGATGTGACCCGCGAGCGCGAGCATGAAGCCAGTGCCCGTGAGTCGGAGCGGATCAACGCCATCACCTTGTTGGCGGCCGGCGTGGCCCACGAGATCGGCAATCCGCTCAATTCCATGAATATCCACCTGCAGCTGATCGAGCGCGAGACGCACGGCCTGCCCGAGGAGTACCGCCACACCTTCCAGGAATTGATCGATGTGACCAAGTGTGAAGTTGAACGTCTCGACCAGATCATTCACCAGTTCCTCGGCGCTATCCGCCCGGTCAAGTTGAAGCTGGCCAAGAGTTCGGTGCCGGAATTGCTCAAGGAAACGCTGAAGTTTATGAAGCACGAGATCCGCAATCGCAATGTACTCGCCGAGGTCGACGTAGAGGGCGATCCGCCGCCTATTGTGATGGATTGCGATCAGATCAAACAGGTCTTCTTCAACATTGTTAAAAATGCGCTGGATGCCATGCCGAACGGCGGCTTGCTCAAAGTCGTGGTCAGCGTGGACGCCCGTTTCGTTTCGGTCATGTTCCGCGACTCGGGCGAGGGCATTCCGTTGGATCGGATCCGCGACATTTTCGAGCCGTACCAGACGACCAAGCGCGAGGGCACTGGGCTGGGCCTGATGATCGTTCAGCGCATCATTCGCGACCATGGCGGCCAGATCGAAGTACACAGCCAACCTGAGCGAGGGACCACGTTCACCGTGTTTCTGCCGCTCAAGGATGTGCGCATGCGCCTGCTCAAACCGCATCGCGAACAGTTCGAAGCCGACGGCGAGACCGATGGCGACGCGGAGGCGCACCCTGATATTCCAGAGGAAAAAAGTGAAGCATAATACCATGAATAGCAAGGAAAAATACATCCTGATCGTCGACGATGAAAAAAATACCCGCGATGGGCTCGAACGGGCGCTGAAAAGCGCGTTCCGGGTGTTGCTGGCCGAAAACGCGCAGCGCGCCCTGGACCTGCTTTCCTCCCATCCCGTTGACCTGGCGCTGCTCGATGTGCGCATGCCGGGCATGGACGGCATGTCGTTGCTGCAGCGCATGCGTATGCGCTATCCCCAGACGATCTGCATCATGCTCACGGCCTACGGTTCGATCGAAACTGCCGTGACCGCCATGAAAAAAGGGGCCAACGACTACTTGACCAAGCCGGTCAACCTGGACGATCTCGAGATCCGCATCGAGCGCGCACTGCGTTCGCGCGATATGGAAACCGAAAACCAACGGTTGCGCGCGGAACTGGCCGGCAAGTACGGCCTGGATAAAATCATCGGCCAGTCGCCGCCCATGCAGCAGGTCTTCGACGTCATTCGCCAGGTCGCGCCGACGCGCGCCACGGTGCTGATTCATGGCGAAAGCGGTACCGGCAAAGAGCTGGCCGCCCACGCGATCCACCACCTCAGCCCGCGCGTCAACGTCAATTTCATTGCTGTACACTGCGCCGCGCTGGCCGAAAACCTGCTCGAAAGCGAACTATTCGGCCACGAGAAAGGCGCGTTCACCGGTGCTTTCGAAACCAAGCGCGGACGTTTCGAGCTGGCGGACGGCGGCACCCTGTTCCTCGATGAAGTCGGCGAAATCGACACCGCCGCCCAGGTCAAGTTGTTGCGCGTGCTCGAGGAGCGCCGCTTCGAGCGGGTCGGCGGCCAGCGCACCATCGAGACCGATGTCCGCTTGCTGGCAGCCACCAACCGCGATCTGAAGCAGATGGTGGCTGAGGGCTCGTTCCGCGAAGACCTTTACTATCGCCTCAACGTGATCCAGTTGCGCCTGCCCCCGCTGCGCGAACGACCCGGCGATATTGGGTTGCTGTTGCGCCATTTCCTTGACGACTTGAGCGCTCAGAATAATCGCGAAGTCCAAGGTCTTGATCAGGAGGCCATGGATATCCTGATCAACTACGCCTGGCCCGGCAATGTGCGCGAGTTGCGCAACGTGATCGAAAGCATGGTCGTGCTTTCGCGCGGTCCAACGCTTACCGTGGACGACATACCATCTGCCATCCGCGAAAACGCCCAGCCGGCCGCGTCGCTCAAATCGGTTTCCGAACTCTCGCTCATGGATGCGGAAAAGCAATTGATTATCAGCGCGCTGAAAACCCACAACGGCAATCGCACTGAAGCAGCCAAGCACCTGGGCGTGAGTCGGCGCACGCTGCACCGCAAGCTGAACGAATATGGATTGCGAGACAGCCTGTGAAACCACTTGGACCTGTGCTTCACGAACTGTTGTATTTCCTTGAGGAGGGCCGCGGCTTCCGCATTGTGCGCGGCATCCTGTTTTTCGGGTTTGTCGTCATAGTCATGGTCCTCTACGCCCACGCCAACTTCTGCGGCTTACGCCTTGCCGAAGCCATGGACTATGCCCAACTGGGCCGAAACCTGGCCATGGGGCGCGGCTATGTGACCCGGCGTCTGCACCCCGTGGCGCTCGATTACCTGGCCCAGCGTCAAGGCCGCCGGAACATCGAACCGCACGTTTTCCCGGAATTGATCAAGCCTCCGGTATACCCCTTGCTGCTGGCTGTCGCGCTGCACCTGGGACAGGTCGAGAGCGATCCGCTGAGCGCTGTCGATTCGCGCGAAACCAAAATCGTGGCGCCGCTGAATCTTGCCTTTCTGCTGGCTACGGGCGTGCTGGTTCTGCTCATTGGACGCTGCCTGTTCAGCGCCTATACAGCGACGCTGGCCACGGCTGTTTTTTTTCTGGGCGATGCCGTTCTGGCCGGCAGCCTTGCCGGGACCGGTTTGCCGGTCGCCGCTTTTTTCTGTACCGCCGGTTTTTTTCTGACGCTTTGCGCGACCCGCGTCAAGGATGGCCATAGGTTCGCTGAACCAAAACGGTTTGTGCTGGTCTTGTGCGCGGCCTTGTGCGCGGCACTCGCTTTTCTGACGCGTTATGCCGCGTTGAGCGCGGCCGTGGCGCTGCTCGCGGCTGTGCTGCTGATGGGCGGCAAGCGGCGCTGGTGGTGGGCCGTGCTGTTCATCGGCGTATTCCTGGCCGCGGCGACCCCATGGCTGATGCGCAACATCACGCTGACCGGGCACCCCCTGGGGCTGGCGCCGCTGGTTTGGCTGGACACCGCCGACGCCACGCTTATGCGCGGGTTGTACCGCGACGATTGCTTTGACGTGGTTTGGTCTTTACTCCAGGCCAAGTGGCTCGACAACATGGCCGCGATATTGGGCGGCGACGCGCGTGCGGCCGGATTGGGGCTGCCTGCCGCGCTGTTTATCGGATCGTTGTTCTTTCGCTTTTCCGATCCGTCTGCGTGCGTTTTCCGCTGGTCGTTCTGCCTCGGGTTGCTGCTTTTGCTGGTCGGCATCGGTCTGGTTGGCCCCGAAGCGCTGGATGCTGTGCGCCTTTTCCTGCCTCTGACCGTGCTCTACGGCATCGCTTTTGTCATGGAGCTGGTTCAGCGGGTCGAGCAGGCCTCGGAACTGAAGGTGCGCTTGGTCAGCCTGCTGGTGCTTGTGGTTTCCGCGTCTTCGCTGGTGCTACGCACCCAGGGCGCGGGTTCCACTTCGCCTTATCCGCCCTACTGGCCGCCCTATATCCGTAATGTCTGCGGCCTGCTGCGCGAACGCGAGTTGCTGGTTACGGATATCCCGGCGGCTGCGGCCTGGTATGCTGACCAGCCGGCCATGGACCTGCCTGTCGACATTGACGCCTTCTATTATATCCACGATTACATTCACGATATTGCCGCGATCTATTTCACCACCGAAACGCGCAACCAGCCCTATGTCGACAGCCTGATGACCGGGCCCTACAAAACTTGGTTTCCGCTTTTCGAAGGCCGTATACCCGAAGATTTTCCGCTAAAACACGGTTTTAAGCTTGATAATTTAGATCAGTTGTTCATAACGGATATTCCGCGATGGGGTGTGGATGTTTCAACCCAATAAGATTATGAGAAAAAAAAGAGTGCCCAAATACATCAAGAAGCGGCATACCGGGAAAAAGAAAAGGTTCCTGCGTCGCACGGCCGTGCTGTTCCAGGTCATGGGCTGGCTCTGCCTGGTCGTGACCGTCATTTTCCTGATCGCCGGCATGGTGATCCATCGGTTCGGCGAAATGCACCGACGCTATCTGCTGCTTTCGTTCTACTATCTGGGCGGCGTGGCGGTCAATTTTTTCATCAGCTTTATCTGTAATGCGATCTGCATGATGAAACGTCGCGCCCCGGCAACGTCGGATCCTTTTCTGCGACCGCCGACCCAGCACGGCGGGGTGTTGCTCATGGTGCTGATCACGCTTACGCTGATCGCGGCGACGCTGCTGCATATCCAGACCGCGGTGCGGTTGACGGCCCGCCGCGCGTCCCAAGCGCTGGAGCGT
>CAZOLK010000262.1:0-211 GCA_964580325.1 uncultured Verrucomicrobiota bacterium
GTTATGTTTATTTTAACAAGAATGTAAATACTTGTTTTGAGGACGCATTACATCAACTAAATTTCTTCATAATCCGGCTTGACGATGGTCACCGGCCGGTGGTCGTAAAAGTTATTTCACAAAATTATGAGCGATTGAGTGGAGATTGACAGAAAAATTTCAGACAGAAAGATGAGAGAATCAAAATTACTTCATGAAGTCCAAAAATGAA
>CAZOLK010000262.1:221-6039 GCA_964580325.1 uncultured Verrucomicrobiota bacterium
ATGAATTCCGTGGGTTGAGGGGGGGGGGGTACAAACAAGGAGCTGCGCGGATCGATCGTATTCGCACCATAGGTCACACATAGTTTCGCCCTGTTGGAATCGACTGCACAGAAGCGTTCATCGATGTGCACGGCCAGCCACTCGTAGCCCCACGCCTTTTTGATCTCGCGTAGTTTTTTTCTGTCATACTTCGAGTTGGGTTTGATCAAATGCTTGCGCAGTGTGCGCGCCAGGTATCTGTTTTCACGGACGCGCGGCCTGATTTTGCGGTTGGTCTGCTCGAAACTGCGCTGTACGTGGGCAAAGCTGCGTGCAGACAGGGTCTGGGTCTTTTCCAATAAACGTTCAACCTTTGCTTTTTGTTGGACAGCGCGTGTGCTGCAACCGAAAACGAGGATTTCGTTCTTTTCCGCGTGAAAACCGTGAAAAAACAAAAGGCACGGCCCTTGTGCGGCCGATCATCTCAACGAGCACACGCACCACGCAGGCAGGCGTATAAAATGGACCGTCGTTCTCGATGAAGCGCCCGTTTCATTACCAGGCCCAGACGCAGCGCGGCCGTCATGGCCTTCCCATTTTTGCAACGTCGGCTGTGCATGCACCGCCCAGCGTGATCGCTCTGCCTTCCAACAACAGGAATGTCTCTCACAAGGGTGCCGGAAGTCAGTTGACGGATCTGTGCGGTGCTTTTATCATGTGACGCTGCTGGAAGCGCTGACCCGCGTTCGCCCGATGAGATCGGGAGACGCTGCCATGTGGCTGGGGCTAGTCTGTTCTTTTCACTTTTCTGGAGGCGGCAGGAAAGGCCGGTGAACATGCGATGCTGCGGCAACTGGCGGCATTCGGGTTATCCGTCTTTCATGCCCTGGCGAGGCAGGCGCATATCCATCATCTGCCCATGTTTCTTGATCAATGAGTGCTGCCTTCAGGAGTCGTAGAGCACGCCGTGGTCGCACACTTCATGACGCCTGTGCGAGCGGGGTTCCGGAGCCGCATCTAACAACAGCCAACAGCGAACAACCAACAGCCAACAGGCCAATAGCCAATAGCCAATAGCCAATAGCCAACCATGGAGCCGTATGAAATGGAGAAAAATGCAGTAGATACCCAGCGGGTAAAATCTCAAAAGGATGTTCACTTTCGTCGGGGTTCCTTCCGCTCAATGTAGGGGGGACAGCATCGATCAGCCTGTCAGACTGCCCGTCATTAAGGTCAATCAGGTCAATCAGGTCATACGAAACTCATAGTCTAGTTCATGTTCCAGTCTGCCCGTCATTAAGGTCAATCAGGTCAATCAGGTCATACGAAACTCATAGCCTAGTTCATGTTCCAGACTGCCCGTCAATCAGGTCAATCAGGTCATACGAAACTCATAGCCTAGTTCATGTTCCAGACTGCCCGTCATTAAGGTCAATCAGGTCAATCAGGTCAATCAGGTCAATCAGGCCGCACGACACAGTACGCGCCACCATCGCCAAGCGGCTGGACACGCCGCAGACCGAAAACCTCACCTATCGCTACAACACACGCAACGTGCTGACGGAATGCCGGCCCGCGTCGAATCACCCGAAAAAACGTCTTTCTCGCCGCACTCCTCGCGCAGCCATCCTGGCTCGGCCTGAAATCAGCGAAGATTCCGTTGCAAGCATGCGACGAGTGCTTACAATCAGATGCTTCCAGGGTATCGTCGGGTAAAGGCGTATTGAAATCCGGTGAGGTCGGCGATGGCTCGAATGATGTGCCGCAGATCTCCGCTAAAAGATGCAACTGTGCTCGACGCTGTGGCCTTCCTTCCAAATTCAATTCATGAGTGGTTTGTTGTAATTCATATTTTTTAAGAAATCTTTTTGACATTGGCTGGTGCCAATACGTGGATGAGTTCACCCACGGTCGGGTGGCTCAACCAAAAACCATGGCCGTGATTTTTACGTTGGCTGGTGCCAATGCGTGGAGGAGTTCACCCACGGTCGGTAGCTCAACCAAAAACCATGGCCGTGATTTGACGTTGGCTGGTGCCAATGCGTGGACGAGTTCGCCCACGGTCGGGGGGGGGCTCAACCAAAAACGATGGCCGTGATTTTTAGGTTGGCTGGTGCCAATGCGTGGAGGAGTTCGCCTACGGTCGGGGGCTCAACCACAAACCATGGCCGTGATTTTTACGTTGGCTGGTGCCAATGCGTGGACGAGTTCGCCCACGGTCGGGGGCTCAACCAAAAACGATGGCCGTGATTTTACGTTGGCTGGCGCCAATGCGTGGACGAGTTCGCCCACGGTCGGGGGGCGCAACCAAAAACCATGGCCGTGATTTTACATTGGCTGGAGTTCGCCTACGGTCGGGGGCTCAACCACAAACCATGGCCGTAAACGGGTACATATTTTTTATTTTAAAAAAAAGGAGGTCGGGGGTATGCGATGTCGTCATTGTTGGTCGTTTATATGTTTGTTTACCACCATTTACACGTTTTCTTCTTGCGCGTTGGAGTTCACGCCGTTCGGACCGCTCAACCAGGGCGGCGCCGTGCACGGCCAGTCTTTCACTCTCCGCAACAATGGCTATGTCCACCAACTCGATGCGTTCTTCGCCGTCCAGGCCATGGACCTGAATGGCGAACGCCATGGCATCGCCGCTGATATCGCGCTCGACCCCTTGCCCCAAAATCTCGATCTACAGGTCGCCGCACGCACTCTCAACGATGCCGATATCCTGCTCTCATATACATTCATCAATCGCTCGACCAGAACTCTGCCACACGCCTGTTTCATCTTCTATCTCGACGCCGAAATCGATGAAACAGTCAATACATACTTCGATGAGTTTGGCCAATGTCTCCAACCCGATCCCGTCGCCCCGCAACGCGCCTATCCCGATCGCTGGATCGTCGGCGAGCCCGGCTTCGCCGCAGGACAGGTCATGGACTGCGTGCTCGCATGCAACCTGCCACGCGAGAACCAGACCGGCTTCACCGCTCTCGAAGATGTGGCTCTGGCCATCGGCTTCGATCTGGATGATCTCTGGACCGGCGATAGCGCCACCATCCACATTATGATTTCCGACCGCGATCACCGCTTCCCAGGCCCCGCGTTGATCCATCAGGACCGCGAATCCAGCGCCGATACACGCATCACCCTCTCCGGTCAGGCCGTGCTGCCCCCAGAACGCTTCCAGCTCCGCGTACTCGTTGCCGGCAATGGGTTTGTCAAAGGAATGGACGGATGGTTCGCCAATGGCGATCACACCACCCTCACAGCTCTGCCAGACACATGCAGCCGCTTCCTGAATTGGTCCGGCGATGTCCCGCCCGGCGCCGAAACACAGCCCGTCATCCTGCTGGATATGGATCGGAATCGCACTGTCACCGCATCGTTCGATGCCGATACCGCACCACCGCTCCTGAATGCACCCCCAAACCGCGTGTTTGAAATCGCGCCCAATCTCCAAGTCGAGCCCGCCACTGCCGGTTATCCCGCACTCGGTCCAGGGTCGCATAGCCGGTTGCTCGCCTTCGACAATCGCTGGTTCGAATGCATCGCCTTGGATCCGGCCATGACTTGGGCTCAGGCCGTGCGTGAGGCCGGACAGCGCGGCGGACGGCCGGCTGTCGTCGATTCGGCGGCGCTCAACGACTTCCTGCACGACCATGTTCCGGCAACCGCCTGGCTCGGCGCCACCAATGACACGACCGGAAACTGGCTCTGGATCTCGCATGCCGCCATGCAGGACGGTTACCAGAATTGGCAGCCCGGCGCTCCCTCCAATGCCCCCGGCGAGGTACATGCTCTGGCCATGCTCCCCAACGGGGCATGGACCGATCCGCCCGCAACCTCCGTGCTGACCCATCTGGTGATGGAAGTCACGCTGCAACATACCGACGAAATCACGCCGCACTGCGGCCTGACACGCACCATCCTGCGCACATGGCAGGCCCGAGACGCCTGCGGCAACGTGGCGGAAGCCGTTCAGAACATCGCCATCATCGATACCACACCGCCAGAATTGGTCATTCCGCCAGACGTCGTACTGACTGCCGGACCGGATGGGTCCGCGTCGTATGCCGGCCCAGCCGCAACCGCCATCGACAATGGCGGCACGGCCAGCGTGACCAGCGAGCCAGCATTCAACGGTTATTTGACATTTTCCAGAACAGGCGTCCACTCCGTCGTCTGGACCGCCGAGGATGCCTGCGGCAACTGCACGACCGCACGCCAGACAATCACTGTCAGGCAGCCGGAAGTGCACCTGACGATCCTGATCCAGGGCCCGGGTACGGTGGCGCCGCCCTCCGGAACACATACGCCCGGCAGCCTGGTCTCCATCCAGGCCAGACCCGATGCGTGTTCAGTATTCACAACATGGACCGGTGACGTGCCGGCCGGACACGAAACCGACAACCCGCTGCTGCTGACCATCAATGCCGACCGGACTGTGACCGCGCTGTTCGAGCAGGATACGACCCCGCCCGTGGTGCTAGCCCCGCCCGACCTGGTGCTGGAACTGCCGGCCGAGACAAACGCCCTCGCCACCGGATGGCCGACTCTCGGTGAATTGGGCCGGATCCTGGTGTTCAGCAATCACACGTACGAATGCCTCGCACTCGACGTACCCGTCACGTGGTGCGCGGCCGACGCCATGGCCAGAGCACGCGGTGGAGTGCCGGCCCGCGTCGAATCGCCCGCGGAAAACGCCTTTCTCGCCGCGCACCTCGCGCAGCCATCCTGGCTGGGCGCCACCAACGACGCCGCTTCCGCCTGGTATTGGGTGGATGGCGCGCCGCTCGATCACGACTGCGCCGCATGGAGCGCCGCGACGCCTAGCAATGCGCCGGGTGAACGGCATGGACTCATGCTCTATCCCAACTCCTTTCCACAACACCCGGAACGCGCCGGACTGTGGAATAACCTGCCGGAACACGCCACGCTGTACAGCGTGGTCGTCGAATACGATTCAGCCCTCAGCGTGGCCTTTTCCGATACTATCCTGCCCGACTGCGGGTCCGCCGCCGCCATCGTGCGTACCTGGATCTGCCAGGATCCGTGTGGCAATACGGGTCAGGCCCTGCAGACCATCCGCCTGACCGATACCACCCCACCGGATATCGCCTGCCCGACCAATCTCACCCTGATCGCCAATATCGCCGGACAGGCTGTCTATACAGGTCCCTGTCCGCATGTCAGCGACAATGGCGGCGGTCTGGTCGCGATCAGCAGCCATCCCGCGATCTCCGAACCACTCGGCCTGGGTGAGCACTCCATTATCTGGACCGCTACCGACGCCTGCGGCAACAGCGCGCAATGCACGCAGAACATCGTGGTCGAACCATTGCGCCATATGCTCACGCTGCACGCCATCGGGCCTGGCGGCTTCGATACGACCAACGGACTCCGCACAGCCGGCGCCACGGTGTCCGTCACCGCCACCTCCGCACCCTGCATTTATTTCTCCTGCTGGAGCGGCGATGTCCCGGCCGGTCGCGAGCACGACAACCCGCTCGCCGTCGTCATGGATGGAACCAAAACATTGAACGCCGCCTTTATCCAGGATCAAACGCCGCCCACGATCACCTGTGCGGCCCTGCTCACGGTCACCGCCGACGCCGCTGGCTCTTACCATTACGCCCAACCCGCTGTCACCGTCCAGGACGACTATGATCCACAGCCAACGCTGTCCAGCAGTCCGGCGCTGCCCGTCGACCTGCCACTCGGCACCAATCACATCGTCTGGACCGCCACCGACGCCTGCGGCAACAGCGCGCAATGCACGCAGACCATCGTGGTCGAACCATTGCGCCATATGCTCACGCTGCACGCCATCGGGCCTGGC
>CAZOLK010000262.1:6139-7696 GCA_964580325.1 uncultured Verrucomicrobiota bacterium
CCACCGACGCCTGCGGCAACAGCGCGCAATGCACGCAGACCATCGTGGTCGAACCGTACAACGAATGTCCGACCCCGGGCCTGCGGCATGGGCTGGTGCTGTATTATCCGTTCGACGAGAAGGAGCCGCGTCAGGCATGGGATGCGACCACGAACGCACGCCACGGCGCCATCGTCGGAGCCACGCACACCAATGGCGTGATCTGCAGCGCCCTGGCTTTCGACGGCAATGGTGATAGCATCGAGTGCACGAACAGCACCACGCTGGCGCTGCATGCGGAAATGACCTTTGCCTTCTGGGTCTATATCCCGGAAAAGAGCGCGCATGCCGCCACCAGTAAATGCCATGGCGAACGCTTCATGCTGTTGTCCAGGCGCAACCGATGCTGCGCCGGTTGCGGTTTCGCGCTGGTCTACGATATCGCCCAAGGCCGCCTGGTTTTCCACGGCAGCGGATGGAATACGGCCAGAAGCCACAATCTCCATCTCGTGCACGGGTGGCATCACGTGGCGGTCACGGTCGCCACAGGCGGCTGTCTCTGGCAGCACGTCGATTTCTTCGTCGATGGCCGGAACTGGACCTACGACAACGGCGTATCGCCACTGCGCGCCTGTAATGCAAGCTTGAACATCGGCGGACGCAACGTCTGTTTCACGGACAATGCCGATTTCGAAGGCGCGCTGGACGAAATCCGTATCTATGACCATGTATTGAGCGCCAGTGCGATCGAACAGCTCTCCCTGTGCCACCAGATCAATGAGCCGCCCCGCATCGATGCCGGCCCCGATCAGGTCGTCGTTCTGCCCGCCCACGCCATGCTGCATGCCATCGTGGCCGATGACGGATTGCCCGTTCCACCCGGCCGCTGCACCGTGGCCTGGAGCCGGCTCGACGGTCCGGACACCGTTGTGTTCACCAATACCGCGACAGCCCGGACACAGGTCCGCTTCGAACAGGCCGGTATCTATGTGTTGCGTGCGACCGCAACGGATGGCGCAGCCGCATGCAGCGACGATCTGTCCATTACCGTCTGCGCGCCGGACGACCTGGAGCGGGACCTGTTCGTCCATTATCATCTGGACGACGATTGTGGCGAGCTTGCTACAGATACGGCCGGCGGGTTCCACGGCGCCATGCACGGTCCGGTCTGGACCGATGGCCTGCTTGGACGCGCACTCGCCTTCGATGGCCGCGACGCCGTGGATCTCGGCACCATCGATGTCCCACCCCGGACCACGGCCATGACCATCGCCGCCTGGATCAAAGCCGAACGCTTCACCTCCGATGCCGGCATCCTCGCCAAAGCGGACGACCCCTGCTGGCTGCTTTCAACCTATGCCCTCGATAAATGCCACGACGACGAACGCATCGGACTGCGCGCCCGGCTGCGCACCGATGCCTGCGGCCTCAAAACCCTGATCGCCCGCAAAAACCGGCTCCGCACGGGCACATGGACCCATGTGGCGCTCGTGTACGACGGCGCCGCGCTGCGTCTGTTTCAGGACGCCGAAGAAGTCGGATGCCTGGCCGTGCACGGCGCCGTGGCATCTCAGCCCG
>CAZOLK010000263.1:0-7685 GCA_964580325.1 uncultured Verrucomicrobiota bacterium
GAAGCAAAGGCCAATCGGCATACCAGCGCTGGAGGACAAAATTCTTCAGCGAGCCGTTGCAATGCTCCTGGAAAGAATCTATGAACAGGTCTTCTAACTAAGACTGTTCCCATAGGTTCCGCCCAAAGAGGAGCGCACATCATGCCTTGCGGGAAATCCGTGAGAATTGCATGAACATGGGCATCAATACTTCGATAGTATTCGGCACGAACTCCTTTGGGGAGTTTCTTTGCAAGAAGATGAACGATGGAACGATCATTCGGTTCATCGGGAAATGGCTGAATGCAGGTTCCTTAATTTGAGACTTTTGGAGGAATTTGTCGCCGACAAGCAGCGTCAGAAAGAGTGGCATCTTTCCCCCTTTGGTGAAATCAAACTCAAAAATCAGTATTGTATTCGTACCGGACGGAGACATCATATCTTAATTGGGTACGGCGCTATGCGGGGTATTGTGAGGAGCATGGTCTGGAATGGCGGGATGAATGGCGAGGTGGTGTTGCAGCGGGCCATGAAGGAGGCTGTGCACCAGACCTGGCCAAGACCTCGGTGCAGGAATATCTGGGGCATGCGGGGCTGCCTCGGTGAACGATTACGGTGAAGTTTGGTCCCGTGAACGGTTACCTTAAATCTTGCTTTTTTATTTAGCGCCCCGCGCCACCCGAAACGCGCCATCAAAATTATCTTGGCATAAAGGTTGATTTTTTGTGCTGGACCTTACATATTATGGTCCGTTTTTCTTAATTGCGGAAACTGACAGCCCTTTTTACGGGCGGAGGATGCAGGATTGAACGAAACAACCGAACAAGTTGCGCGCAAAGAACTACTGACCGCGGAACTGAAAACGTATATGGACGAGAAGAAAGACATGCCAGGCACCCTGATCATGGTGTTGCATCGCGTGCAGGAACACTTCGGCTATGTGCCCCGAGACGTGGCGTTCGAAGTGGCTGACGCCATGCATATTCCCGTGGCCAAGGTTTACGGCGTGTTGACGTTTTATAACTTTTTCCGTTTGACCCAGCCGGGCAAACACCAAATCGCGGTTTGCATGGGTACGGCCTGTTACCTCAAAGGCGCGCAGGACCTGATCGATGAATTGGAAAACCTGCTGGGTACGCCGCTCGGCGATGTGACGCCGGACGGCGAATTCTCGCTGGAAGCCGTACGCTGTCTCGGCTGCTGCGGCCTGGCGCCCGTGTTGACCGTTGATGGCGAAGTTTTCGGCAATGTGCGCAAAGATGATTTGCCCGATATCCTGGCCCGTTACAAAGGCCGAGAGGTCGAACCCGTGGCTGGATCTTGAACTACTATTACCGCACAACTGGAAGGACGTTGATCTTATGAAACTCAAGCTGGACGACTTCAACGCTTTTAGCAACGTGAAGAAACAGGAATTTGCCAGAAAGAAAAAGGCCGAAACCGCACTCGTCCTGATCGGTCTGGGCACCTGCGGCATTGCCGCCGGCGGTGCCAGAACCCGCGATGCTATGCTGGACGAACTGGAAAAATGCGGACTGTCCGACGTGATCGTTCAACAGACCGGTTGCATGGGCCTGTGCTACTCGGAGCCCACGGTCGAGGTGCGCTATCCCGGTATGCCGGATATTGTCTATGGCAAGGTCGATGAGGAGACTGGCCGCAAAATCGTGCGCCGCCACCTTTTGCAACAGCAATTGGTCAACGATCATATTTACGACAAACCCGCCGTGGACGTCGCCGTGACATAACCTAAAAAGCAAAGGTTCAAGCATCATGCCTACAACTCATTATATCCTGGTCTGCGGTGGTTCGGGTTGCCGTGAAGACGGCAAAGCGGACCTGTTCGGCCTGTTCGTGAATACAATCCGTCAGGTGAACCTTGCCGACAGCGTCCAGGTCGTGCGCACCGGCTGTTTCGGGTTCTGCGCCCAGGGCCCGATGGTCAAAATTCTGCCTGACGAAACAATGTACAGCAAGGTTGCGGTCGACGATATTGACGAGATCATTGACAGCCATATCGTCAATGGCCGGCCGGTCACGCGGCTGTTGCAGAAGAGCGTGGTCAACCAGCGCAACAAGAGCCTGGCCCAAACCGATTTCTACCAGAAACAGGTGCGCATCGTGTTACGCAACTGTGGGGTGATCGACCCCGATTCCATCGAAGAGTATGTGGCCCGTGACGGCTACGGCGCACTGCACAAGACGCTCTCTTCCATGACGCCTGACCACGTGATCGAGGAACTGAAAAAATCGGGCTTGCGCGGCCGCGGCGGCGCCGGTTTTCCAACTTGGCGCAAATGGATCTTCACCAAGGAAGCCAAGGGCGCACCCAAGTATGTCATTTGTAACGCGGACGAAGGCGACCCCGGCGCTTATATGGACCGCAGCACGCTCGAGGGCGATCCGCACTCGATCCTTGAAGCCATGGCCCTGGCCGGTTATACCGTGGGCGCTGAGCAGGGCTACATCTACATCCGCGCAGAATACCCGCTCGCGATCCGGCGCCTGGAAAACGCCATTGCCCAGGCCAAAAAACTCGGCTTGCTCGGGCGGAACATTCTGGGGACGGACTTCAATTTCGATATCGAACTACGCCTTGGCGCAGGCGCCTTTGTCTGCGGTGAAGAGACGGCCTTGATCGCCTCTACACAGGGCCAGCGCGGCATGCCCATCCCGCGGCCGCCGTTCCCGGCCGTATCCGGGCTGTGGCAGAAGCCGACCGTGATCAACAACGTGGAAACCTGGGCCAATATCCCGGTCATCATTTTGCGCGGCGGCGACTGGTTCGCCGGCATCGGCACCGAGAATTCCAAGGGCACTAAGGTGTTTGCATTGACCGGCAGGATCAACAACTCAGGGTTGATCGAAGTGCCCATGGGCACCACCTTGCGCGAGATCATTTTCGACATAGGCGGCGGCATTGTCGATGGACGCGCCTTCAAAGCCGTCCAGACCGGAGGTCCCTCGGGTGGCGTGATTACAGTCGATAAACTGGATACGCCCATCGATTACGAACAGCTCCAGAAGCTGGGCTCGATCATGGGTTCGGGCGGTATGATCGTCATGGACGAAGAGGACTGCATGGTCGACGTGGCCAAGTTCTACCTGGAATTCACAGTGGACGAGTCCTGCGGCAAGTGCGCGCCTTGCCGTATTGGCGGTCGCACGCTCTATAACATGCTGTGCGACGTGACCAAAGGCAAGGGCACGATCAATGACGTCAAGAAGATGAAGGACATTGCCACGGCCATGCAGCGCACTTCGCTTTGCGGCCTGGGTCAGACCGCGCCCAACCCCGTAATTTCGGTGCTGCGCCATTTTAACGACGAGTTCATGGCCCACATCGAGGAAAAGCGCTGCCCGGCCGGTCGCTGCAGCGAGCTGGTGACCTATTACATCCTGCCGGAAAAATGCATTGGCTGCACGCTTTGCGCCCGTCGCTGTCCGGTCGGTTGCATCAAAGGCGAACGCCGCGGCGTCCATGTCATCGAACAGGAGCAGTGCATCAAGTGCGGCGAATGCTACAAGGCCTGTAAATTCGAAGCTGTAGGCAGGAAATAACCATCCGGACCGATCACAAAAAGGGAAACTCCATGGAACAAGACACGATAAAACTTGAAATCAACGGCATCCCGATCGCGGTGGAGCCCGGTACGACGATCCTGAAAGCCGCCAGGCAGGCGCAGGTAAATATACCCACGCTCTGCTATCACCCCGACCTGCCGGCCTGGGCCGCCTGCGGCATTTGCGTGGTCAAACTGGAAGGCTCCAGCAAGATGGTTCGCGCCTGCGCCACGGAAGCCGCGCCAGGCATGAAGATCGTTACCCATGACACGGAACTGTACCAGGTGCGCCGGACCGTGATCGAATTGATCTTGTCCACCCATCCCAACGACTGCCTGGCGTGCCCGCGCAACCGCAATTGCGAGCTGCAGCGGCTGGCCGAGGAATTCGGCATTCGCGAAATGCCTTTTCCCACACGGTTGCGCGACTTACCGCCTGATACCTCCACGCCGTCGATCGTGCTCAATCCGGAAAAATGCGTGCTCTGTGGCCGCTGCGCTACGGTTTGTCAGCGCATGCAGAACGTCTGGGCCCTGGAATTTGTGGGGCGCGGTGAAAACACGCGCATCGCGCCCACCGCGGACGTGACCCTGGCTGAAAGCCCCTGCATTAAATGCGGCCAATGCTCGGCTCATTGTCCAGTGGGCGCCATCTACGAGCATTCCGATGCCAGTGAAGTGCATGCCGCGCTGGCCAATCCGGAACTGACCTGCGTGGTCCAGATCGCACCGGCCGTGCGCGTGGCTATTGGCGAGGCGTTTGGCTACGAGCCAGGCACGCTTTTGACCGGTAAAACCTATGCCGCGCTGCGCCGGCTCGGATTCAAGGCCGTGTTCGATACCAATTTCGGCGCTGACCTGACCATCATGGAAGAAGGCTCCGAGTTCCTGCAACGCCTGCGGCACGGTAAAGGTCCGTTGCCGCTGATCACCAGTTGTTGTCCGGCTTGGACCGATTATATGGAAAAATACGCGCCTGATTTTATCCCCCACTTCTCCTCGGCTAAGTCGCCGCATGAGATGGTGGGCGCTATTTCCAAAACCTACTATGCTGAAAAAATGGGACTCGACCCGAGCCGCATTTTCATGGTCTCGATCATGCCCTGTACAGCCAAGAAATATGAAATCACCCGCACTGATGAGATGTATTCAAGCGGCTACCAGGATATCGACATTTCGCTGACCACGCGCGAATTGGCTCGGATGATCAAGTCGGCGGGCATCGATTTCCGCAACCTGCGTGATGAAGAAGCCGATCATATCATGGGCGATTATGCTGGCGCGGGTACTATTTTCGGCGCCACAGGAGGCGTCATGGAAGCTGCGCTGCGCACCGCGTATTACCTGCTTACCGGCAAGGAGCTGGAAGACGTCAATTTCATAGGTATCCGCGGTTTGGACGGGGTCAAGGAAGCCGCCATCGAGGTGGCTGGCACACAGGTGCGGGTTGCTGTGGCTCACTGGATGTCCAACATCGAAACCGTGCTCAACCGCGTGCGCACGGCCCGTGAAAAGGGCGAGGAAACGCCCTACCACTTCATTGAAGTGATGGCTTGCCGTGGCGGCTGCGTGGGTGGTGGCGGCCAACCATACGGCGCCACCGACGAGTTGCGCACGCTGCGAGCGGCCGGCCTTTACGCCGACGACCAGCAGAGCAAACACCGCTGCTCGCATCAGAACCCGTTCATCAAGCAGCTCTACATGGAATATTTTGGCGAACCGCTCAGCCCTAAATCGCATAAATATTTGCATACCAGTTATTATCCGCAAAAAGCCTACAAGAAGTAGGTATGCCTGAACTGCCTGAAGTCGAGACCATGGTGTGCGCCTTGCGCGCAGCCGGGTGTGTGGGATGCAGGATCGAAAAGGTTACAATCAACTGGGAGCGGTCCATTGCCGCGCCCGCGGCGACATTGTTCAAGAGCAGGCTGAAGAACGCGGTCATTGCCGCCATCGATCGGCGGGGCAAATGGATCGTGTTCCAGTTAGAGGAACAGGGATGGCTGTTGGCGCACATGCGCATGTCCGGCTGCCTGCAGGTGG
This sequence comes from uncultured Verrucomicrobiota bacterium, assembly GCA_964580325.1. GTDB lineage: Bacteria > Verrucomicrobiota > Kiritimatiellia > CAYTQP01 > CAZOLK01 > CAZOLK01. Next base: position 5,586 of record CAZOLK010000263.1, read on the forward strand.
CGCGGTCCCATGAACTGGTCGAACCGTACATCCGGCTGATCTTCCATCTAAACGGGCAAGCTCAGATTCGCTTTCGCGACACGCGAAAATTTGGGCGCTGGCGTTTGCTGGACAATCCGGCGCTGGTGTTGGATAGGCTGGGACTGGAACCGCTATCGCCGGCATTCAGCGCGGCCTGGCTGGAAAAGGGGCTGGCCGCCAAACGCCGCATACTGAAACCGTGCCTGCTGGATCAAACCTTTATCGCCGGCTTGGGCAACATCTATGTGGATGAAGCCTTATGGGAGGCGCGCCTCCATCCGGAGCGTATAAGCGATTCGCTGACTGCACAGGAAGTGCGCGCCTTGCACCGGGCGATCCGCACGGTGCTGCGCCGTGGCATCACCAACCTGGGCACCTCGCTGGGCAACGGCTGGCCCAATTACGTGCAAATCTCTGGCGAACAGGGCCGCAATCAGGAGGATCTGCGGGTTTATAAGCAGAAAAACGAGCCATGCCGCCGCTGTGGCACGGCGATCGTCACCATCAAGGTGCGGCAGCGCACCAGCCACTTCTGCCCGAGGTGTCAGCGGAAGCAGTCGGTAGCAGGCATTGATGTCCGGCAGGATCCACTGCTTGTGGGCATCGGCCCAATAAAACAGGAGGTAAAAAGCTCAAATCCGCGCCACTTGACGCACTCGGTTTGTCCTCGTCCTGGAACACTTTCTGGTTAAACGGAAGCCGTCGGTCGTGATCGCGCACATGTGGCAATCCACGCCGGGCAGACCATGCATAAACGCCCCGAGCAGCAGCCGGTTACCCACGCCGGCGCCGTTCAGATGGATCTCCCGTGCAAGCTCTTTTTTCAAACTTGATGAAGATCGTGATGTCGGTTATCATCGACCGCTATATGACGAAGAAAAGCAAAACCATCCAGGTTATCGACCGGGCCGCGGCGCTGCTCGAGCATATTGCGCATGCGCCTGAGGGCATGGCGTTGACCGAGTTGGCCAGGGCCACGGAGCTGACCCCGCAAACCGTTCAGAGCATCTTGCGCACGCTGGAGCGGAACGGTTATGTCTTTCAACAGGGACGTGGCGCGCCTTATCTGCTGGGCGACGTATTTCATAACCTGTACCTGGCCTGGGAGCGCCAGCATCCGCGCCTGATGCGCATTCAGGACGTGGTGCGGCAGCTCAATCGTGAGGTAAACGAGTATGTCATCCTGACCGCGCTGCGCAACGAACGCCTGGTGGGCGTGGTGGAAATGCGCGGTCGGCATGAGCTGGCCGTCAACATCATACGCCACGATCCGGCGCGCATGCACGTGCTGGCCACGGGTAAGGTGCTGCTGGCCTATATGGATGAATCCCAGCGAGCCCGGTTCCTGGATCGACTCAGCTTTGCATCCTACGGTCCCGGATCAGTGATGAGTTTGGACGCGTTGGAGCGCCAGTTGGCCGAGATCCGGCGCAAGGGGTATGTCGTGGCCGTCGACGAATCGTCGGTCGGCGCCGGTGCCTTGGCCGTACCCGTGCGCGATAGCGCCGGTGTCGTGATCCAGGCACTGGGCCTTTATCTGCCGCTGGTGCGGCTCGATAAGGAGCGCGAAGCGCAACTGATTGCAATGTTGCAGGACGCGGCGCGGCAAATTGAAGAAGTGGCGTGAAGGGAGCAGGGGGCAAGGGGCAAGAAAATCGATTCTATCGGTCCATGCTCAAGGGGCTACTACAAGAAAGCCTGGCCCCTTCTCTTTTTCTATAAAAGAAGAAAAACGCCGCCGCATCCCATCAAAGACCTGGCGCGAGTTGATCAAGAAGGTCTGGGAAGTGGATCCCTTGCTTTGCCCGCATTGCGATCACGAGATGCGAATCATCGCCTTGATCAACGAAGCGGATGTGATCGAGAAAATCCTGAAGCATCTGGGGTTGTGGCGCCATGCTGCACAGGCCCGGGCGCCGCCAACCATTGAAGTCACGATCTATGAGCCGTTTTATGATCTTCCCTTTCAGCCAGAGCTATCTATGTAAAAAGGTATAAGGCAAGGGGAGTTTTCGTCATGTACCTCGTGCATTTTCAGCCAAAGTACCTCGTATAGGCAAAGCCAATTCCGAAGTCAAA
>CAZOLK010000264.1:0-7153 GCA_964580325.1 uncultured Verrucomicrobiota bacterium
CGGACGGCTGAATATCACAAGAGTTCAGAAGGCAAACAAAAGCGGCGTAACAGATGGGGGCATCGTTGGGGGCATCGGTAGGGGTGGTGCGTTTCGGATCTGGGGAAGGCAGATCTGATACCACTCCCTTGGGCGTGGGGGAAGGCGCATGGACTGCAAAAAATTGCGAGCTTCTGACCTATGGATCCTTAAACCCACGCAGCGGTTTTGAGAATGGACTTCAGTTGAATGTGCTGGACACCATGACCATCCATGGGTACATTGCTCCTAACCTATGAAATACACAAAGAAATGGTTGGTGTATTTGGCCTGCGTTGTCGCGGGTTGGTTTATGCACGAATGGGTCGATTATCTGCAACAACCGCCACCTGGCATTTTTGAAGCAGTGGTGGTCGAGGTTTATGACGGCGACAGCGTCAAGGTGAATTGGGCCAAGGGCACCAATCAAATGAACCGGCTGCGCGGCATCGATGCCCTCGAGTCACGCAAATCCTCCAAGCTTTACGACCAGCTCAAACATTTCGGCCTTACCATGGATCAGGGTAAAAGCATCGCCCAAGCGGCAAAACAACTTGTCGTCCAGCAGTGTCTGTCCAACAACGTCACCATGGTCTTCAGCGAGGGTCGGGTCAAAGTCGGCGATTTCGGTCGGCCGCTGTGCTATTTAGAAATCAACGGCCAGGACCTTGGCCTGACCTTGCTGGACCAGGGTCTGGTCTACTGCCGCGAAGAACCACACCCCAAAAGCGCAGCCTACTGCAAGCAGCAGGACTGGGCCAAATTCCGCCGCTCCGGTCTGTGGCGCAAACACCATATAGCGGCTGGATTGTAGGTGTCGCTGGCTATCCGCTAATCCGCACGGATGCCTCCACTGCCATTCTTGCTTGATTCGCCTTTTACAACGTGCTACATTCCCAACTGCTTTCTGGGACAACCTTTTTGAATCACGAGGTAACGGATGAGTGAGATTGTTGAGAGTATCGCGAAAATCTGCCGGACGTTCGATGCGGACCGGTGCAAACTTCTGGACATGCTACGCGCCGTGCAGAAGCGCTACAGTTATGTGCCGCAGGAAGCGGTCGACGCCCTTGCCAGTGCGTTGGGCGTCCCGCGTATCGAGATCGAGAGCGTCGTATCTTTTTATGATTTCCTGGCTGAACAACCCAAGGGCCGCATAGTCATCCGCCTTTCCAACGATATTGTCGACGAGATGTTCGGCGTGGCGCGCGTGGCTGCCGCGTTCGAGCGCGAATTGGGCATCCGCTTTGGAGAAACCACGCCTGACGGCCTAGTTTCGCTGGAATACACTTCCTGCATCGGCATGAGTGATCAGGCCCCGGCCGCGCTGGTCAACGATACGGTGGTCACCTACCTGTCCAGCGACAAGGTGCGCGACATTGTCCAGATCGTACGCCAGAACGCGAACCTGAAAAAGCTGGTCACCCGCGTCGGCGACGGCAATAATGCCCATCCCCTTATCCACGCCATGGTGCACAACGGCATTCGCAAGGCCGGCCCCGTGGTGTTGGCGCTGCTGAAAAAGGGCGCGGCCCTGCGCAAGGCTCTGGCCATGAGCCCGGTCGAAGTCATCAAGGCCGTCAAGAACGCACGACTGCGCGGCCGCGGAGGGTCAGGCGGCTTTCCTGCGGGCATGAAATGGGAATTCACACGCAACGCTGACCAGCCCGATAAAGTTTTCATTGCCAATGCCGGCGAAGGCGATCCCGGATCCTTCAAAGACCGCGTGCTGCTCACCGAGTACGCGGACCTGCTGCTTGAAGGCATGACCATCGGTGCCTACGCCATCGGCGCAACCACCGGTTTGCTCTACCTCCGCGGCGAATACGCCTATTTGCGCGAGTATCTCGAAAACGTGCTCAACCTGCGCCGCGAACAAGGCTTGCTCGGGCGCAACATCTTGGGGCGCAATGGATTCGATTTCGACGTGGAGATCCGCATGGGTGCCGGCGCCTATGTCTGCGGCGAGGAAACCGCATTGCTGAACGCCTGTGAAGGCCGACGCGCCGAACCGCGCCTGCGTCCACCTTTCCCGGCTCAGCACGGCTACCAGGGGCGGCCCACCTGTGTCAATAACATTGAAACACTGTGCTGCGCCGCGCGCATCATGGAACAGGGCTCAGCCTGGTTCGTTGAAATGGGTACGCGCGGTTCTAGCGGGACCAAGCTGATCAGCGTTTCAGGCGATTGCAGCAGACCAGGCGTCTACGAGGTGCCGTTCGGCGTGACTCTGGAAGAAATCCTGCATGATGTCGGCGCCGAAGACGCGGCCGCCGTACAAATGGGCGGCCCATCCGGAGAAATGCTGGCCCCGGGGAGTTTCGGGCGTAAGCTCTGTTTCGATGACCTGGCCACGGGTGGATCTGTTATTGTTTTCAATGCCTCCCGCCGTCCCTTGGATATCGCGGAACGGTTCATGGCCTTTTTCGTGCGCGAAAGCTGCGGGTTCTGCACGCCATGCCGCATGGGCGTCAAGCTGATGCATGATAAAATGCGCGACCTGGCCGAAGGCCGCGGCGAAACGACCGACTTAACCGCTCTGGAACAACTGGGCCGCACCATTCGCCATACCAGCATGTGCGGCCTGGGTCAAAACGCGCCCAACCCGGTCTTGAGCACGCTCGAAAACTTTAGAAGCGAATACGATGCACTGATCAAAACGAGCGACGGCCTGCGCCCCGGTTTCGACCCGGCCCGGGCCACCCGGGAAGCCAGACGGTTGCTCAATAGGTCTGGCGACTAATGCTGTTTGCGAAATGCACCGGGCGTCTGCCCTTGGGTGTGCGACCAGTGCAGGCTTTGAATTGACGCCGTTAATGGCTGTCGCTCATGGCGCAGTGACGTGCACGCCAATGGTGACCGGTTCGCCAAGGTGCTGCTCGATCTAGCCCAGCGCATGATCGACCCAGGATTGCCAGTTCTCGGCGTTTTGTAATGGGTACACCCGCAGGATCAATTGCAATAAGGTTTGCTTGCGCGCCAGGATGCCGGCCAGGTCCTCTGCATAGGAACCGGATGCCAACTGTGCGCTTTCAGCAGGGACGGCGTGGAATGATCGGCGGCGCGCAGAAACGCACAGACATCAGACCTACCTCATTTTGAAAGGGTATAAAGCCCAAAAACAATCCCAAACCTCAGTTTTGATGGTAAAAGGCGAGATGGGTAATCGCAGAGCCGATTCACTCTGATTTCCATGGTGATTTCTTTTTTGTCGCAAGCTTTGTCGCAAGCTTTGACGCTGCTCACGTGGAGTCGAACAGGTCCTGATTATCCTTGCTTTTGTTGATTCAACCCGGCATGATGGCGTTCTTTTTATGAATGCAACAGATACAGCGGATGCAACTTTGCCCAAAACCAGCCTCTGGGCGTCGGTCGGGCATGTTTTACTGTTAATCGTGCTGATCGCTGTCGGTTTGGGCTGGGCTCTGGGCGAACCGCCTCTGGCCGGCACCGAGGGGCATCGAGCTCTTACCGCGCATCAGATGGCTGCTGCCGGTGAATGGCTGACCCCATCACTATACGGGCAGCTCTACCTGCGCAAACCTCCGCTGCACTACTGGGTGCTGATTCTGGCCGAGAAGCTGTGCGGTCAGGTCAACGAGTGGGTCTGGCGCATGCCTTCGCTGTTGAGCGCTATCCTGCTGGCCCTGCTGCTCTACAAAACGGCTGCGCGCTGGTGGAGTCCGCGAGCCGGCCTGGTCGCCGGCCTGGCCTCGCTGTCGCAACTGGCACTCTGGTCCCAGGTGCGCAGCGCAGATATCGATGCAGTCCACACGTTGCTGGTCACCCTGGCTGCGCTCTGTCTGCTGGAATGGTTCCACGCCGAACCAGACCGGCGCTTGCGAACCTGGCGCTGGACCGTCCTGGGTGGCCTGGCTTGCGGCGCTGTATTGCTGAGCAAAGGGCCGGCCGGTCTACCCGTCATTCTGGGCGCGCTGTTCGGGCCAGTGCTACTCCACGGCACCTGGGGCAAACTCAAGCAGCCGCATCCCTGGGCCATGTTGTTGATTGGTGCGCTTCTTTTCAGCGCCTATGTACTCGCCATCTTCCACCAGTTGGACGTCCTGGACAAAAGCGGTCTGCGCGAAGCCAGCGACAAAATGACGATCCGCAGCTTTTCGCACTTTTTCCAGGCGTTGCTGCTGCCCCTGGTTCTTTTTGCCTATGCCTTACCCTCTTCGCTGGCCTTGCCCGTCCTGTTTCTGCCCGGCGTGCTCAAGAAAACCGACCTTTCCCTGCACCGCCGGGTACGCTCCATTGTGGGCGCCCTGGTTGTGTCGCTGCTGATCAGCGCGGCTTCCGGCATGATCAATCCACGTTACGCCTATATCAACTTGCCCCTGTTCGCGCTACTGGCCGGCGCTGTGGCCAAATCCTGGGAACGCGGTCTCCTGCCCGCCGACGTGCGTGCCTGGCTGTTGCACCTGATGCTGTTTTTTGCCATTATCATTGCGCTGCTGCACCTGGGTCTGGCCGTGCTCCTGTTGCGCTGCGAATGGACGCCCATCGTGCTCGTAACCGCCCCGGTCGCGCTGACCGCGCTCGTTGCGCTGGTCCTGCTTTTGCTCAAGCAGCGCCAGGCGCCGGCCATGGCCTGCTTTGTCGCCTTGATCGCGTTGTTGACGATCCCCTTTGCTCATCACAAGAACCTGAACCGCAGCCGGCGCTCCGGTTACGCGGCCGGCAAAGAACTGGCGCGTATCATCCAGCCCAACACCAACGTGGTCGCCGGCCTGATGCTCTGGACCCAGCCTGAACTTTTCTATTACGCTGGCGTCCAGGTGGATGTCAAAAACCGTTACCGCTTCGAAATGCCCATGGACCTGCCCGAAGATTGCTGGATTGTCTTTCATCGCGACGAATGGCCTGCCTGGCATTACGCTTTCCCCAATCGTTTAAGCCGAATTGCTACGCTGCCCATCCACGCGCCGGACACGCGCGTGGCCTGGTATAGCGCGGCAACCAACCTTACCAACCCTATACAGGAGACCACATCGCATGAACCGTAAATACCATCGCCTTTTGTTCGTCGTCATTGCCTTGAGCTTTCTTTTCGCCGCAGGCCTGCCAGCCACGGAAGATAAAGCCGGAAAGTCGGAAAAAAAGGCTGAACAGCAAAAAGACAACGCTGAAACCGATCCGGATAACGGCGAGCAGCAGAAGAAAAAAGAAGAAGAAAAGCAGAAGCAGGAAAAGGAAGAGATAGCGGAAACCGAACACACCGTAATGATCGGCGACGTAGAGATCGCCTATAGCGCCAAAGCTGGCACCATGCTGCTCAAGGAGGAACAGGGCAAGCCGCGCGCCTCCATGTTTTATGTGGCCTACACGCGAAAGCCCGAAGCGGACGTCTCAGTCGAACCTGCGCAAAGACCGGTCACCTTTTCGTTCAACGGCGGCCCTGGTTCGTCGGCGGTCTGGATGCATATCGGTCTGCTTGGTCCACGCCGCGTTGCGCTGCCCGACGAGCCTGTCGCGCCCAAGCCTCCCTACAAACTTTTGCCCAATGCCCACGCACTGCTGGATGTCACGGACCTGGTTTTCATCGATCCGGTCAGCACCGGCTACAGCCGGGCTGCCAAGGGCCAGGATCCCAAGGCCTTTCACGGCGTGCGCGAAGACATCGAGGCCATGGCCGAGTTCATCCGGCTCTACCTCACCCGCGAACAGCGCTGGGCCTCGCCCAAGTTCCTGATCGGCGAAAGCTATGGCGCGACCCGCGCCGCGGGTCTGGCCGGGCACTTGCAGGAAGCGGACGGCATTTACCTCAACGGCGTCATGCTCATTTCCAGCGTACTCGATTTCCAGACCATCAGCTTTGACGAGGGCAATGACCTGCCCTATGTCCTGACGCTGCCGTCCTATGCCGCTGCCGCCCATTTCCACGGCAAAGCGCTGTCTGACCTGACGCTGGATCAGGTCATCCAACACGCCAACGCGTTTGCGCGTGGCGACTATGCAGTGGCCCTGATGGCCGGCAGCGCTCTGCCCGCGGAACAGCGCGCGACCGTGGTCAGCGAAACGGCCCGGCTGACCGGCCTGGCGCCGGCCTACATCGAGCAGGCCAACCTGCGGGTTACACCCTGGCGCTTTTTCAAAGAGCTGCTGCGCGATGAGCGCCGCACGCTGGGCCGGTTCGATGCACGCTACAAGGGCATTGACCGTGACGCGGTCGGTGAAGCGTTCCAATACGATCCCAGCTATACGGCCCTGCAGGGCGTGTACACCGCAACCATCAACGATTACATCCGTGGCGAATTAGGCTACAAAAGCGACCTGCCCTATGAAATCCTGACATCACGCGTGCGTCCCTGGAACTTCAATCCCTACAAGAACCGCTACCTCGATTTCAGCGAAACCCTGCGCAAAGCCATGACCATCAACCCGCATCTGCGCGTCTTCGTCGGCAGTGGCTACTACGACATGGCCACTCCCTTCGCGGCCACGGAGTATACGTTTCAACGCCTGCAACTGGACGAATCGTTGCGCGACCACGTGGTCATGGCCTGGTACGAAGCCGGCCACATGATGTACGCCCACCTTCCCTCGCTGGTCAAAATGAAAAAAGACCTAGCCGCGTTTATCGAAGCGGCAAAGTGATTTATTGTTCTTTCGATTTGAACGCTGCTTGACATTTTATGCCCATCAACTTCCTGCATACAGTGCGCTTATTTTTTCGATCATGGTCTCGAGCTGGCAGCGGCGCAGCACGACTTCCCGCGCAGCCTGGCCCAGGGCCTGGCGCAGGCCAGGTTCGCGCGCCAGACGCTCTATGGCCCAGGCCAGTGCAGCGGCCTGGCAGGGCTCTGTCAGCAGTGCCGTACGCTCGTGCTCCAGCAAGTCGGCCATACCGCCGACACGCGATGCAACCAGGGTTTTCTGTGCGGCCATGGCATCCAGCATGGCGTAGGGCAGCCCTTCCCATAGCGATGGAAAGACCTGGATGTCCAGGGCCGCGGTCAGGTTGTCAAGCCGATCTTCCGGTTCGACCAGCGCACAGTTCCCTTCCAATCCCCAATGCCGGATCCAGGCGCGCACCCGCGCTTCCATCTCGCCGCGGCCGGCCACCACAAAATGCAGGGCCAGCGAGGTCGTGGACGCGCTCGGCATGCGGGCTGCCTGAAGAAACCAGGAA
>CAZOLK010000264.1:7163-7647 GCA_964580325.1 uncultured Verrucomicrobiota bacterium
GCGCGTTGTCAGCCACGCCCCAGGCACGGCGCAATGCCCGACCAGCGTCCGAGTTCGGCGGAGCGGGCGGGGCAATGCCGTTTTCGATCAGCACCAGTTGCTTCGGCTGCGCCACCTGACGGCGCAATGCCGCATCGCGTTCGCTGGGACAAACACAGACAATGCTGTGGGTTTTGCGGGCAGCCCAGCGTTCGAGGGCAGCGTATAGCCATTGTTTCCACCAGGCTGTCCGCATCTGGAATGCGAAAAGGTGTGGTGTGTGGATGATCCGCGGCACTCCCGCGGCATGGGCGGCAAAGCGGCCCAGGAATCCGGCCTTGGAACTGTGGGTATGCACCACGTCGAACGGACGGCTGGACAAAGCACGCTTCAATCGGCGAAACGCGGCTGTGTCGTGCCCAGGACTGATGGCGCGAACCATGTCCACCACGATCACTTGCACGCCGCGTTCGCGCATGGCTGCGATGTCCTGTCGGAACGAGGG
>CAZOLK010000265.1:0-7623 GCA_964580325.1 uncultured Verrucomicrobiota bacterium
GCGCGCCGGGATAACGCCCAATGTAGTCGTGGAAGACGATGCCCGCGCCGGACGCAACTGGCCGCCCGACCTGCGGCCCGACAGCCTGCTGGTGGCCGGCGCTGACGTGGATCCCGAGGTGGCGGCGCGGTTCCCGCGCATCCTGTGGTGCAGCGGCAATTCCGCGCCCTTCCGCGATGTGCTGGCCCGAGCCGGCTGGCGTTTGCTGGACGCGGTGCTGATGCGCACGGTATCCGCGCATGCCCTAGACTTTGCCGTGCGCATGGGCTGTCGCCGGATCGCCATGATCGGTCAAGACCTGAGCATCGCCGCGTCCGGCGTATCCCATGCCGACGGCGCAAACGAAGGCCGCGACGAACCTTTGCAGGACATCGCGGGCAATGACGGAAAACCGGTCAAGGCGACCCGCGACCTGGTCGAATTGCGCCAGGCGCTCGAGGATTTCCTTGCGCTTCTTCATGAACATTTCGGCGCTGATGCAAACCGTCCCGCGATTTTCAATTGCACCAAAGGCGGCGCCCTGATTCGCGGCGCCAAACGCCTGCCCTTTGCCGATTTCATCCATGCGCTTCCGGCTACTCGCCTGTTGACGCCACTGTACGACAAACAGCCCGTACCCCACGATCCGGCCACGTTCGAGGAGTGGTTGACCGCGGGTGAAACGCTGCGTGAAAACCTGGACCACACGATCCGGGCCTGCGCACGGTTGCAAACCTTGTTGACGGACGATAAAGCGCCGGACCTGACCGCGGTGCGCCGGGCGCGCGCGGACCTGGAGCAACGGCTGCGCGATCAGCAGCACTCATTCGTGCGCGCGCCCATCGCACCCTGGTTGCACACCGCCCAGCGCTTCGCTGAAAAGATCGTGCGGGAAGCGCGCTGTTTCGCCCTACGGGACGAGGACCCAGCAACGCAAACGCGGTGCTGGCAGGAGCAGTTCATCCTGACGCGCGACCTATGTGGCGACGTGTGGGACGATCTGCACCAGGCGCTGCGCGTCATGCCGCCGGACCGCCGCGTCACGGATCCCTGCGATCCCTACCTGCGGAACGTCCACTGTTTCAAAGGCTTTCGTGCATTCGCCATCCGCCTGCTGCACACGCGCCACCCGGCCCTGGCCCAGTGGCTGGAGCAGCGCGGTCCGGAGCAGACGCCCGACCCTTTTCGCATCCGCCTGTTGAACCAGGTGATGCACTATGTCGAAATGCGGCACAACGGCGAGTGGCATGCGCTTTCCGGTTTATACGCCATGTTCGACCAGGCCCGTGAAGAACTGGACGCCCTGTTATCGGACAAAGCCGGGATTCAGGCCCTGACCCTGATCGCGCCTGGAAACTGGATCCATCTGGTGGCGCTGGCGGAACATTATCCAAAAGTGAAACTATTGGTTGTCGAGCCATGGCCAAAGCTGTTATCCTGTTTGGTGGAACGCGGATGTTTTCTGCACCTTCTGTCCGTGGATGCAGGCGTAGTCGGCGTGAACGAAGAGCTGCCCGACTGGCCGCGGATATGCCGGCGGACATGGGATGGTTGGCGCAGGCGCGGTTATACGCACCGGGTCTGGTCGCCGGCCCGCACAGCGGTGCTGCCGCGAACGCAACAAGTAACGCAGCAGGTGAAAGCGATGTTGAAAGAAAAATGAAAACTGTGGCGATCATACCGGCGCGAGGCGGTTCCAAAGGCATTGCGCGCAAAAACATGCGCATGCTGGCCGGCAAACCGCTGGTGGCCTGGACCATTGACGCGGCGCTGGCTGCCCAGCGCGTGGAACTGGTGGTGGTTTCGACCGACGACAAGGAGATCGCCGAAGAAACCGAACGGCGCGGCGCCCGGGTGATCTGGCGCCCCGAACAGATCGCCGGCGACCAGGCTTCATCCGAAGACGCGCTGCTGCACGTACTCGAGACCCTACGCAGCGAAGGCCGCGAACCGGATGCAACAGCTTTTCTGCAATGCACCTCGCCCCTGACCCTGCCCGTTGACATCGACAATGCCATAGCCCTGCTGGAAGAGGAAAACGCAGATACCGTGTTGGCCGTGACCGATTTTCACTACTTTGTCTGGCACCACAACGAGCAGGGCGAGGCCGTGGGCATCAACCACGAGAAACAGGTGCGCCTGCTGCGCCAGCAGCGCGAACCGCAATACCTGGAAACCGGCGCCATCTATGTCATGAACACACGCGGATTTCTCCAGGCGCGCCACCGTTTTTTCGGGCGCATCGCGCTGTACCCCATGCCCCACGAACGCTGCCTTGAAATCGATGATGCGCGCGACTTGCTCGTGGCCGACACCCTGCTTCGCCTGGTCCAGGACCATCGACGGGCCGAACTGATCCCTGATGGCGCGCGCGCGCTGGCGCTGGACTTTGACGGCGTGTTTACCGATAACCGGGTTATGGTCAACGAGCATGGCGAAGAAGCAGTGCTGTGCAACCGCGGCGATGGCCTGGGTTTGCGCAAACTGCGCGAAACAGGCTGGCCCCTGCTGGTCCTGTCGAGTGAGCAAAACCCGGTGGTGGCCGCACGCTGCGCCAAGCTGGGCATCGCCTGTCGCCAGGTTTCCGGCAACAAACTCGACGTGCTGCTGGCCTGGGGTCGTGAACAGGGGGTGGTTCCCGAACAGATGGTCTATCTGGGCAACGACGTCAACGATGTGGCCTGTTTGCAAGCCGCGGGTTGCGGCGTGGCGGTCGCCGACGCGCAACGGGAAGCGCGCGACGTCGCCGACATAGTACTGCGCAACAACGGCGGTTGCGGTGCAATTCGCGAGTTGTGCGATTACCTGGCGCAACAACGGCCAGCCAATGAAAAGGAGCATGAGCATGAATCCGGTAGTTAAGTTAGGCGAACGCGAAACCGGCGCCGATCATCCCATCTATATCGTCGCGGAGATTGGCATCAACCACAACGGCGACATGTCCGTATGCCGCAAACTGATCGACGCCGCGGCCCTGGCCGGTTGCGATGCGGTCAAGTTCCAGAAGCGAAAACCCGAGTTGTGCGTGCCGCCGGCTCAGCGCATGGTCATGCGCGAAACGCCCTGGGGCCTGATGTCCTATATGGATTATCGCAAGAAAATCGAGTTCTGGGAAGACCAGTACCAGGAAATCGATGCCTACGCCAAACAGCGCGGCATCGCCTGGTTTGCATCGGTCTGGGATATTCCCTCGGTCGACTTCATGTCCTCGTTCAAGCCGGTTTGCTACAAAATCCCGTCCGCGGCGCTGACCGACGACGCGCTGCTGAGCTATGTGGCCAAACTGGATGTGCCGGTCATGCTTTCCACGGGGATGTCGACCATGGCCCAGATCCGCCACGCCGTGTCTCTGCTGGACCGCTCTAAGCTGCTGATCGCCCATGCCACCAGTGCGTACCCGTGCAAGAACGAGGAACTGAATCTGCGCATGATCCGCACGCTGCAGCACGAATTCCCGGAATGCCCGGTAGGCTATTCCGGCCACGAAGTAGGCTTGCAGACCTCGCTGGCCGCCAAAGTGCTGGGCGCCTGTTTTCTGGAGCGCCACATCACGCTCGACCGCGCCATGTGGGGCAGCGACCAGGCCGCGTCCGTCGAACCCCAAGGTCTGCTCAAACTGACCCGCGACCTGCGCGTGATTGAAAAAGCCATGGGCGACGGCGTGAAACAGATCTACGAAAGCGAAAAACGGAGCATGAAAAAGCTACGGCGCCAATACTGGTCGGAAGGCCGCAAAGGCGATACCGTGGTCATGGAAGAGACTTGAGAGAAGGGAGCAGGGAGCAGGTGCGGGCAGGAGATGCAAACAGGCAAACAGAATAGGAGTTCATGAAACCCGCCAGAGTACAATGCCGTTTGTGTCCCAACCACTGCCTTATCGAAGCGTACGAACGGGGCAACTGCAAAGTGCGCATCAACGTGGACGGCAAGCTCTATTCGCTGGTCTACGGAAAGCCATGCGCGCTGCACGTGGACCCGATCGAGAAAAAGCCGCTCTACCATTTTCTGCCCGCTACGCGCATCTTCAGCCTGGCCACGGCCGGTTGCTGCCTGAGTTGCGAATACTGCCAGAACTGGGAGATCTCCCAGGCTTGGCCCGAGGACATCCGCAACCATGACCTGATGCCGGACGCGGTGATCCGCGAAGCCCAGTGCCAGCACTGCCTTTCCATCGCCTACACCTATACCGAGCCGACCATCTTTTTCGAATACATGATCGACACAGCAGCCTTGGCAAAAGAAAAAGGCTTGCGTAACGTCTCGGTCACCTGCGGTTATATCAACCCGAAACCGCTCGATGAGGCGTGCAAGGTCATTGACGCGGCCAACGTGGACCTCAAAGGCTTTACCGAGGAATTCTACCACCGCAACTCACGCGGCAAACTCAAGCCTGTCATGGACGCGATCGTCCAGATGAAAAAGAACGGCGTCCATGTGGAAATCACCAATCTGATCGTACCTTCGCGCAACGACGACATGAAAATGATCGAACGCATGTGTCAATGGATTGCACGCGAAGTGGGTCGCGACACGCCCCTTCACTTTTCACGCTTTCATCCGGATCACAAGCTGCGCCACCTGCCGCCCACGCCGGTCAAAACACTGCTTCAGGCGCGCAAGATCGCGGTCGACCAGGGCATACGGTTCGTCTATGTCGGCAACGTACCGGGCAACGAATTCAACAGCACGTTCTGCCCCGGTTGCGCCAAAAAAATCATCGACCGCCGCGGCTACCACATTGTGAGCAACGACGTAGACGAACAAACAGGACAATGCAAGCACTGTCAAACCCCCATAGCCGGAGTATGGAAATGAACCAGGAGCAGAAAAAGAAAATGAGCCGTCGCGAGTTTCTGCGCAGCACAGGCGCCGCGCTGAGCGCCGGAACCGCCGCGACGTCCCGGGCGCTGGCCCCAAGCACAACGCTGCCACTACATCCAGCTCGCCACTGGGAGGCCGGTGCGGATGAGGAAGAGCGGGAGCATGCTTGCGAGGACTGATATATATATTCGACAGCATCGATGGTATCGAAAGATTTAGAATGAATCGATTCATTCGATCCATTCTATTTCTTCGAATAAGAGTGACGGGAAAAAAGTCCTGCCACCAGCAAACACTATTGCTCAATAGCGGCCACAGCTTGTTGAATGCCCCGGATGCGCTCCATATCGAACTTGGTCTCGCGGTTAAAGCGATATATGCCGTTCTGTTCCTGGAACACATCGGTCAACTGGGTGTAGCAGTAACCGAACATGTGCGGGTTTTCCAGCAACACAAGGCACAACCCTTCGAATCGCGTGTAGAATTCCTCAAGGTTCCGTGGCCGGTCGCCGTAACCCCATGAATATTCGTCTTCACCCGCATCAGGATTCCACCAGATGCCGCCGAACTCGCTGACAAAGTAAGGCTGGTTGTTGTAGGGGATCGACTCGGTGCGGTTTTTGCGCTCCACGACGTACGGCTTGCCTTTGGCCAGGCCGGCGTGGCGCTGCCGCAGCTCCTCGGGGCTCTGGGTGTAGTCGTGGCTGTCGTAGATGTCCGCATCGCGCACGCGGTGACAATAACCGGACGTATCCAGCACCGGTCGGGTCGGGTCCATGGCCTTGGTGGCCAGGAACATGCCGCGCATCAGGTCATCGTGCAGCTTGATCCGGTCGCCGAGTGCTTCGTGGGTTTCGTTCAACGGGCACCAGCCGATTATGCTGGGATGTGAGAAATCGCGCTCCAGCACTTCGAGCCACTGAGTGATATAGGTTCCGTTATTGACCCAGCCGCCATCGCGTTCTTCGGCTGCGTTGTGCCAGTCGCCAAACTCGCCCCAGATCAGGTAACCGAGCTGATCGGCATGATACAGGAAGCGTTCTTCAAACACTTTCTGGTGCAGGCGCGCGGCATTGAAACCGGCTTCCAGGGACAACACGATGTCGCGCTTGAGCGCTTCGTCGCTGGGCGCGGTCAGGATGCCGTCCGGATAATAACCCTGGTCCAGCACCTGGCGTTGAAACACGCGCTTACCGTTGATGGTCACGGCGCGGCCCTCGATGTTGATCGAACGCAAACCGGCATAGGAGCGCACTTGGTCCATGACCGCACCAGCGGCGTTCAGCAGCGCGATATCCAGGTCATAGAGATGGGCCTGGCCCGGTTGCCAGAAAACGACCTTGTCTTCGGGAATGTAGAGGGTCAGTATGGGCGTCAGGTCAAGATTGACATCGGCTTCCACAAAGCCAATGGCTTGGTCGCCGCTTCTGAGCGTGGCGCGCACGGTTTTTGGCTGTTCGGCGCCTGGCGCGGCTACCCGCCGGATCGGTTGCTCGAGAATAAACCGTGCGTTGGCTGTATCGGGCGTGATGCGCGGTCGTTGCAGGTAGAGAGCCGGAACCGGCTCCAGCCAGACAGTCTGCCAGATGCCGGTGGTGCGCGTATACAGGCATCCGTGATTGTCATAGCCGGGACATTGTTTGCCCTTGGGTATGGAAGAACGGTGGTCGTCACGGGCGCGCACCACGATCACAGCGTTCTGCCCCGGCTGGACCACGCCGGCCAGGTCGCAGGTGAATGGCGAAAACCCGCCGCGATGACGCATGACTTCACAGCCATTTACCCAAACCGTGGCATCGTAATCCACAGCCTGGAAATGGAGCAATACGTTCTGCCCGACCCAATCCGCCGGGATCTCCACTTCACGGCGGTACCAGACCGCGTTCATGAAATCCGTACAGCCGATGCCGGAAAGCTCGGATTCCGGACAGAACGGCACCGTGATCCGGTCTTTCAACGCACGCTCGCGCAAACCGCGCTCCAGACCACTGTCGCCGCTGTCGATTTCAAATTGCCATTCGCCGTTCAAACAAAGCCACTGGTCGCGCACGCACTGCGGGCGCGGGTATTCACCGCGAGGTATGCTCATTTTACATGCTCCTGTTTCTGGCCGACCTGCAGCCTGGTTTATATCCTTGACTGTTATCTAATTTTTCAGCTATACTCGTCATAATTGCCTTGTGTTGTAAATTGGAACTGAGAAAAAAAACATGGCTGTGGATTGCCAATACATATCCAGGGCTATCATAGGTCCTGCCTGCCGCGAATCGTTCATTCCGCTGAATTTCCGTGGCGCCACGCCGTTAATCGAGCGTGGCGTGTTGATGGCCGGTCTGAGCCAGTTGGCGCCGCCCTACGAAATGTGCCGCGCCAACCCGTCCCATCATGTGGTCATCTATACGCTAGCCGGTCGCGCTGTTTTCAGGCATGACGCGCAAACAGCCTTTCTCGAACCAACCGAGCTGTGGGTCATGCCGGCGCATACGCCACACCGTTACGTACTCGAGGAACCGAGCTGGGAAATCTTCTGGTTTCACCTGGCTGACATCGACCGCTGGAGCACCTTACACGGCCAGGCGCCGCACCAGCGCCTGGCCGGGCAATCGGCGCGCATCCCCTCGATCATGAGCGGTCTGCAGGCCGAAGCCCATTCGCCATGCGCCGACCGGGTGACCATGGGCAAGTATTTTGCTGAAATTATCGGCATTTTTTTGGACCGCCGCCTGACCGCGGCCGGTGACCCGGCAGCCAACCGGGTGCGTCAGCAACTGGCCGAGTTGTGGGCGCGGGTGGACGCGGACCTGGACCGTGCCTGGGAGGTGA
>CAZOLK010000266.1:0-2661 GCA_964580325.1 uncultured Verrucomicrobiota bacterium
GGAGTCGATGCCCGTTCTATTTCGGACGGCCGGCTGACCGGCGGCGCCAGCAGCTATGCGTTGCGCTACCAGGGTAACACGCTGTTTACCCAGAGCGATTTGATCCGCAACCAAATGGACGGCAACCTGGTGGGCAACCGGGCCAGCGATCCTGCCGCAAACCTGCTGCCCCAGATCACAGGCGCCATCGGCAAAGGGGTTTTCGATCACATCGATTATTCCAAAGTGCGCCTGCTGTACGGCACGGACCTGCGCTGATCGTCGCGTAAGCTGAACCTATTATTTGAGGATAACCTTTCGGGAGAGAAACGATGAGAAGGATGGCATGTAAGATAGCGGCCGCCATAACGGCTTGGTATTGCGCCGCGGCATGGTCCCAGGCAGGCTTGAACTATGTATCGCAATCGGGTTCGGGCATCCCG
This sequence comes from uncultured Verrucomicrobiota bacterium, assembly GCA_964580325.1. Taxonomy (GTDB): domain Bacteria; phylum Verrucomicrobiota; class Kiritimatiellia; order CAYTQP01; family CAZOLK01; genus CAZOLK01. The sequence goes on from CAZOLK010000266.1 coordinate 423, forward strand.
CCCTACACCAACTGGGTGACGGCCGCCACCAACATTCAGGACGCCGTGAACGTGGCTGCCGCGAGCAATGTCGTGCTGGTGGCGGCCGGCTACTATACCGCGGGCGGCGACACGGCGCCCGGTACGATCATCACCAACCGCGTGATGATCAATAAAAGCATTGTCGTGCGGAGCACAAGCGGCCCGACACTGACCACCATTGTCGGTCAAGGTCCGGTAGGCAACAACGCGGTACGCGCCGTATACCTGGCCGGCGGCGCCGTAATGGAGGGATTCACGCTAGTCAACGGCGCCACCTTGGACATGGGCGATCCTACCCTGGATCGCTGCGGTGGCGGCGCTTTGCTCAACGGCGCCGGTACGCTGTCCAACTGCGTGATCCAGAGCTGCGCCGCCCACAATTCAGGCGGTGGCGCGTGCTGTTATAACGGCGGCATGATCACCCATTGCACCCTGGTTTCCAACACGGTCACCTTTGGCTACGGCGGCGGCGTAGCCACCAAGAGCGGCGGAACCATACGCAGATGCAACCTGAAACACAACACTGCCGACTTCGGCGTCGGCGGCGGCATCTACTGCTTTGGAAACGGCAATATCTGGAATTGCGTGCTCAGCCATAACCGGGCCATCCAGGGTGGCGGCCTCTACAACGATATGAATGCCGAGGTGCTCAACTGTCTTGTCTTTGACAACACAGCCAGCGGCGGCATGGGCGGCGGTATGTGGATGGCGCAGAACGCCATCGTGGAGAACTGCACCATCGCGCTCAACCAGGGCACCAATGTGGGCGGTCTCTACGCCGCGTCGACGCAGCTCTTCAACAACATCATCGTCGACAACATCGGCGACTACCCCAACTGGCACCCCACCGGCACCCTCTCCTATACCTGTACGGACCCCCTGCCGCCTGGCATCGGCAATATCGCCACCAACCCGCTCTTTCTGAACGCCGGCGCCGAAGATTTTCACTTGGCTAACAATTCACCCTGCATCGACCGGGGCACGAACCGCGTGTGGACAGACACGTTTACGGATCTGGATGGCGCAGCTAGGCTCGTTGGCGGCATCGTCGACATGGGGGTCTACGAAAAGGCGGGCACAGGCTCGTTCGGGCTGCAGATCCTTAGCAGCAACGGCCTACCCATGGCCAACGGTGAAGCGCCGCAGGCGAGTAAGGGCACCTACTTCGGCGTAATCCCCTCCGCCACGGGCTGGACCAATACGTTCGTGGCCACCAATTCGGGAATGTTCGCCATTACCCTGACATCCTTCCTGTCCAATACCGTGGGCAATGCCTTCTCGGTGATGAACATACCCACTTCGCTCGCTTCACGCGAAGCCATCGCTTTCGACGCCAGGTTCAATCCGCCGCAACCCGGATCCTACGGCGCGATGCTGATGCTTGCCTATGACGGCACTAACATGTTCACGGTCAACCTGTCCGGCGACGCATTTTTTGTGACGCCGGTATCCGGCCCCTACCAGGGCGGCAACCACGTCCATATCAGCAACGGCGCACTGGGCAACGGCAGCGACATTACCAATGTGACGCTGGCCGGTGTAGCGGCCTCGATCATCGGCCAGTCAGGAACCTCGGTCACCGTGATTGCCAACAACGGCGGTTTTCTCAACGGTGATGTCGTGGTCCAATCCACATCCCATGGCGCCAAGACCTTTCCCATGGCCTATGACTACAACCCACCCGGTTCGATCTTCACGGTACAGCCTAACAATGCACTGACCAGCGGCGTGGTCACCGTGATGATCGACGGCATGAACCTGGGCGACGGCAACGATATCACCAACGTCTCGCTCTGCGGCATTGCCTCGACCACGATCGCGTCCCAGAGCGCCACTCAGGTGGTGGTCATCTGCGGCCCGGCGCCCGCCACCATCACCGGCGACGTGGTGGTCAGCTCCATCTCATACGGCGACACCGTGCTGACCAACGGCTTCACCTATACCGGGTCCAACCTGAGCAGCCTGCCGCCGCCTTGGCAATCGCACGACATCGGCTTGCCCGCACAGGCCGGTTCCGCGTCCTACAACGCCGGCGCTTTCAACGTGGTCAGCGATGGCAGCATCACCGGCATGTACGATCATTTCCACTACGTCTACCAGGCCGTAACCGGCGACATACGGATTACAGCCCGCGTCAACAGCATGCATCCCTCCAACAACACATCCGTGGCCGGCGTCATGATACGACAAGACGTATCGTCCGACTATGCCCAATTCG
>CAZOLK010000266.1:2671-5128 GCA_964580325.1 uncultured Verrucomicrobiota bacterium
GCGGCGCCCCCACGCGGCAGTCGTTGGGCTTACCGGCCGCGTTCCTGACCGCGGATCCAGCGGCCGGTTGCCTCATGCGCCACCGCGAAACCATGGGCATGGACATCGCCACGCATAACTTCTACGACGATTCCCATCCCAAGCCCGTGTTACCGCACTGGATCCAGATCGAGCGCGAATGGGATGAAATCCGCGTAACCCACGGTACGGTGAGCAACAACATGTTTGCCCTGTATCCCGAAGGCATCGTCACCAACTTCATGTCCACCAATGTCTATATCGGACTAGCCGTTTCTTCCGACAACATGAGCACGCTTTCCACGGCCGTGTTCGAATATGTCCATGTGGAAAACTTCGGCGTGCGCGCGGCCAAGCCGGAACTTTCGCCTTTGGGCGGTGTATATACCGGTTCGGTCTCGGTTACACTGAGCACGCGTACGTCCGGCGCTCAGATTTATTTCACCCTTAACGGTTCGTTCCCGAACACCAATGACACGCTCGTGACCGAACCGGTGACCTTGTATTACAGTGGTTCAACCACAACCAACATCCTGATGGCGCGCACGTTTATGCCGGGCATGAATCCGAGTATCGCCACGCGCGCGGATTACATCCTGGTGAATGCCCCGACCACAACATCCTTCTCCATCTCGTCCAGCACTGGTCCGGGCGGATCAATCGATCCCTATGGCGTCTATAACGTGCCCCAGGGCGACAACGTAACCTACACCATGCTGCCCATGCCCGGTTATCGCGTCGATGCCGTCAACGTCAATGGCATGAACATGGGCGCTTTGACCAATTACACGTTTTATAACGTCCAGAGCAACCAGACCATCTACGCCACCTTCAGCGCAGGCGCTGTCGCACTGAGCGGCTATGTCGACTCTTCGACCGGGGCACTGGAAAACGCCTACGTGTCGCTGCGCAACAGCGATTTTGAAGAAGTGAGCTACACGCTGACCGGCAACAATGGACACTACGGCTTCAGCGACCTGGCGGCCGGCGATTACCTGGTCAAGGCCGGCGGCGACGGCTACGCTGACGAATGGTATGACGGCAACACCGGTTCCTGCAACATGAGCCAAGCCCTGTTGATCAACCTGAGCGGCGTGACCTCGAACTTCAATTTCGAGCTGGCGCCCGGCCAGAGCCCGGCCCTGGCCCTGATCAAATCCTTGCCCTCCGGCATGCCCATCTGGCTCGATTTCCAGCAGACCGCCTATTCGACGCCCGCGACCATCAACTTGGGTGAAGCTTCGGCCAAAGCCAAACGCCACACGCTCTGGGCATGGGCGCCAGGTCAGCCGCGACCGGTTCCCGTTGAGATCGATGGAATCGAAGCCGAAATCGTCTATCCCCCCACCTTTGACCTGACAGCAACCTCCACGCGCACAGTAACGATCAATTCTATACCGCGCGATGCCGAAGTGCGCCTGGACTGTACCAACCTGCTGGGGCGTACGCCACTGACCGTTTCCCTGCTCCAGCCCGGACCGCACATGCTGCTGCTCGCCAAGGACGGTTACCTGACCATGCCGCCCATTGCCTTGCCCACCTACAACTTGTCGGTCAATATCCCGCTCCTGTTTGCCGGCGATAAGACCTGGGACTTCCAGAACGGTCTGAACGAATGGATCCTGTTCGGCGATCCAGCGCCGCAACTGATCGATGTCCATGGGCGCACCGCCGTGTTCGACAGCCAGGGCGACAACTGGTGCGACAGCGGCATGGTCTTGAGCGATCCCATAAACCTGAACAATGGCTGTGTCATCACCGCTGACGTCTACCTCGAGATAACCGATCCCGCCTACAGCCTGGCTCACCTGACCATCGGCCTGTCATCCCTGCATACCAACAATACGCGCTGCTCAGGATACCAAAGCCTGACCCTGGCCAACTTCGCCCTACTCGGGCAGGACAGCGTCTTCATGCCCAGCGAGTATCGCGGGCACAGCTATATCTGGGGATATGGCCAGGCCCCGACCGCGTTCATGGCCGATGCCTATGTCAATGGATGGCAGACCCTTGCCATCGTACTTAATAAACAGGGCTTCGTCGAACTCCAACTCAACGGCTCGCCCATCGGCGCATCGACTGAACCGATTGCCTCGAGCACTCTCCTGAACGCCCACCTGATCCTGGGAAAACGTTCCGCCGGGATCGGCGGTAAAGCGTACATCGATAAAGTTTCACTCCAGCTCGACGAGCCACCCATGCCGATCTCGGCGCCGGTTTCCTCCATCCCAAGCGGCGGCACGATCTACATCAATTATCTGCCCACGACCAACATGACCGATACCATCGTCAGCGAATTGGCTGACCCCAGCGAACTCGTCGCGCAGGTCTACCAGGTCAAACCCCATGCCATCATGGTCAAACGTCCCGGCTACGTCCTATCAGCGCCGCGCTTTATCGCTGGCCCCACCAACATCGTAATCAAGGCCGGCGGCGAGA
>CAZOLK010000266.1:5138-7605 GCA_964580325.1 uncultured Verrucomicrobiota bacterium
CCCGACATTACGGAGCGATCCGCTCCGGATCCGCCTGATTCCAGAAGCTGTCCAGGCCCAGGACCTGGACGGCAACGGACTGCCCGATCAGTGGGAACAGGCCTATGACTGGAACGCACTGCCCGAAGAGCGCCGCAGCCTGCGCAGCGCGGATGATGACGCGGACGGCGACGGCATGAACAATTACGCCGAGATGATCGCCGGCACAGATCCCACGAATGCCGGCTCGCGTCTGGCCGCGCTCGAAGTCACTCTCAACGACGCGCCTGCGTTGCGGCTGACCTTTGATGCCGTGCCCGGCAAGCGCTACATCCTGCAGTGCGCGAACCAGCCGGACAAGGCCTGGGTCAACGCCAGCGGCGTACTCACCGCGACCGGCCCAACCCTGACCTGCGAGGCGCCCGTTCCACCCGACGACGCGCACGCCTGCTATCGCCTGCTCGTACTCCAGGATTGAGCCCATGCGCAGCGGACGCAGGTTTATTTCAGGGCAGGTGCTGCTGGTAGGGCTGGTCGTGCTGACCCTCTGCGTGGTCGCCTTTAAACAGAAGCACAAACTGCGCTTTATAAAGTACCTGTCCCTCTGGACCAGCGACGTGATGCTCAATTGGTGCACCCGTCCGCCCCGCTCCGACGCTGTCGTCATTGTCGACGTGGACGAAAAAAGCCTGGAAAACTTGGGTCAATGGCCCTGGCCGCGCTTTATCCTGGCCGACCTGGTGGACCGTTTGCAACATGCTGGCGCCAGGGTCGTGGTCTTTGATATGGTCTTTCCCGAACCAGACCGCACCTCGCCCGCCGTGATTCAACGCACCTGGTCCAAGCTGATGGGCAGCGAACTCGAACTGGATGAGATCCCACCAGAAAAAAAGAATTTCGACGCCATCTTCGCCCAAGTCCTGTACCGAACCAGGGCTGTGCTGGGCTGTTATCTCGATCCCTGCGAGTATCCCATCGGTGCCCTGGACGCTGTCAAAGACGCGGATGGCAACCAGTTCATCGCCGAAATGTCGACATTCGGTGTTATACCCCACAACCGATTGATGCAAGCCCGAGACGTGGTGTTGTCTCTTCCCGAACTGCGTAAAGCCGCTGTTTCCACGGCCTTCTTCAATGTCACCCCGGACGAAGACGGCATGGTTCGACGCGTGCCGCTGGTCATGGCCTATGGACCCGATCGCATCTATCCCAGCCTGGCTCTGGAAGCGGTCCGGCTCTACACCAGCCAGGACAAGGCCATGATCAAGTACATGGAGACCGAGGTGGCGATCAAGGTCGGTGAATATAAGTTTCAAGCCGACTACGCAGCGCGGATTGTGCTGAATTACCGTTCCGAACCTTTTCCCGCTTTATCGGCCTGGAACGTGATCCGGGATCGGTTCGACACCAATGCGGTCAACGGTAAAATCGTGTTCATCGGCACGTCGGCCGCAGGTTTGAAAGACATCAAGGCCACGCCTGTCAATCCGGAAATGGCCGGCGTCAATATCCAGGCCACTGCAGCGGACAACATCCTGACCCACGACATGCTTTTCGAACCAATCTGGTACGACACGGTCAATCAAATCGGCATCATGATCTGCGGCGCGATCCTGATCCTGCTGGTGGGCCGCGTCCCCGCGATTTGGTCCTTCGTCACCACCAGCCTGGTCATTGTCCTGGTCGTCTACGCCTCCTTCCGTTTGATGCACGATTACAACATCCTGCTGTCCGTGACCCACTTCGCGCTAACCATGCTGTTGGTCTACATTTCGGTCACCGTGGTGCGCTATCGCCAGGAGGAACGCGACCGCCAGAAAGTGCGCTCCATGTTCGGCGCCATGGTTTCCAATGATGTGCTGCACTACATGGAGGAGCACCCGGAAAGCTTTTCGTTGAACGGCCGCAAAGCCGATGCTACGGTCTTTTTCTCGGATGTGGTCGGCTTCACCACCATTTCGGAAGCGCTCGAAGCGGACCGGTTGAGCGATTTGATGAACCGTTATATGACCCCCATGACCGAACTGATCATGCGCAACCACGGTTATGTGGACAAATTCATCGGCGACGCCATCATGGCGGTCTGGGGCGTGCCCTATCACACCGAGGATCATGCCATACTCGCCTGCCGGGTCGCGTTGGAGCAGCAAAAAATACTGGTCGACCTACGCCGCAACCTGTCCGCCGAATTCGGCCATGACCTGTCCATCCGCATCGGCATCAACACTGGCACGGTCACGGCCGGCAACATGGGCGCCCTGCGCCGATTCCAATATACGGTCATGGGCGATGCCGTGAACCAGGCATCGCGCTTCGAGGGCTTGAACAAGCAATTCGGCACCAGCATCATGATCGGCGAAACCACCGCGGACCTGATCCGGGATTGCCTGGCCACCCGTTGGCTGGGTGTAGTCCGCGTCAAAGGCAAAATGAAGCCCGTACGCATCTATGCCTTGCTGGGAGCAAAAGGCGAGGTCGGCGAAGAACA
>CAZOLK010000267.1:0-7540 GCA_964580325.1 uncultured Verrucomicrobiota bacterium
ACGGTCTCGGCCCCGGCCACCAGGGCCTTGGGCACATCACCCGAATGCGCGATGCCGCCGTCCGCGATGACCGGCAGCGTGCCGTCCAGCGCAGCGGTACAGGCATAAATGGCCGTGATCTGCGGCACGCCCACGCCGGTGACCACGCGCGTGGTGCAGATGGATCCTGGCCCAATGCCCACCTTGATCGCGTCCGCGCCCGCGTCACGCAAAGCCAGTGCTGCCTCGGTCGAGGCAATGTTGCCGGAAATCACCTCTATGTGGGCATAGTTCTTTTTGACCCAGGCTGTCATGTCAATGACCCCTTTGCTGTGGCCATGAGCCGTATCGATAACCAACACGTCGACGTTCTTCTCATCCAGCAGTTCCACGCGGCGATAGTCGTAGGGCCCCACGGCAGCGCCCACGCGCAGGCAGTAATTATCGTCGCGGTTGTACATGGGGTTGGCCTTCTCGATCAGGTTGCTCACATCCGCGTAGCTGTACAGGCCTTCCAGCTTGCCATCCTGCACCAACGGCAGCTTGCCGATGCGGTGTTTTCGCATGATGTCATAGGCATCCTCCAAAGTGGTGTCAACCGGCGAGGTAATCACCTCGCGGGTCATCACGTCCTTGATTTTCAAATCCGTACTACGCGAAAACTTGATGTCGCGTGCGGTCAAAATGCCGACCAGCCGACCATGGTCGTCCAGAATGGGAAAGCCGCTGAAACTGTAGCTGCGCTCACGGCGCGCTTCCTGCACCTTGCGGATGGACTCTTCCTGGTGAAAGGTGACCGGATGGGCAATCAGCCCGTTGAGGTGGTGCTTGACCTTCTGGACCATATTGGCCTGCACCTCGGGCGTAAGGTTTTTATGGATGATGCCAATGCCGCCGAGCATGGCCATGGCAATAGCCATGGGCGCCTCGGTCACGGTATCCATGGCCGCGCTGACAAACGGCACATTGACCTCGATATTGCGCGTCAGCCGGCTGCGGATCCCGGTCTCGTGCGGCAGAAAATCGCTATACTGGGTGACCAGCGACACGTCGTCAAAGGTCAACGCTTCAAATGGAAAGGCATCCATGAAGGTCGTCAGGTATTTATTGATATGCATAGTCGTCTGGTTCCTCAATTTTGTGTGCTGTCCTCACAGGCACAGGCTTTTTCCAATTCGTCATAACGGTTAATCACTTTGCGGACATATGCGCGCTTGTCGTTGTAGCGTCCAGGATAAAAACTGCCCTTGAACCCGGCGACCAAGATATTACGCAACTGGGCCGGGGTCACGTCCAGATACTCCACCAGCAGCTCCAGCTCGCGGCTGACTGTGGTGTGCGAAACCAACCGGTTATCGGTACAGATGGAGATGGACAGGTTGTGTTCGAGCATCTGTTTCAACGGGTGCAATGCCAGGTCCTGAATGGCTGGAATCGTCTGCATGTTGCTGGTCAGGCAAACCTCCAGGGTGATGCGCCGGTTGGCAATGTATTCCAACAAATTTTGCACATAGCGTTGCGGGTCGCGAATGTTCGGGTCGCGGATCATGTCCATGGCCAACAGGTGCGTGCCGTGGCCGATGCGGTTGGCATGGCATTCGGTAATGGCCTGGAAGATCGATTCCGGGCCATACGCCTCACCAGCATGCACGGTTTTCTGAATAAAATGGCTGTGTACATACTGAAAAGCGGCTTTGTGGTAGATGGCCGGATAGCCCGATTCCTCACCGGCCAGGTCAAAGCCCACCACGGGCAGACCGTGTTCTTCGACCAGCACCACGGCGGCCCGGGCCAGTTGAAGGGAAGCGGTGGCGAAAATCTCGCGCGGCGGGGCGTAACTCATGGTGTTCAAAAGATTGTTGAAGTAATCGCCCATGTGTGCATTAAAGCAGCGCATGGCGCACAAGATCAAGCCGCCTTCGAACGGCAGATCGCGTCCGGCCACCACGTCCGCAGCGGCATTGAATTCGTCGCGCGCCCGATGCAAACCTTTGCTGACCGCCTCGACCACGTCCTTGATGCCCAGGCCGCGATTGAGATGGAGCTGCGGCGCAAAGCGGATCTCGACATAGCGCACACCTTCAACGATATTGTCCCAGACCAGCTCGTAGGCAATCCGCTCCAGCGCTTCCGAGGTTTGCATGACATCGTTGGTCAAGCCGAACCCGCTCAAATATTCGCCCAGGTTGGCGTATTTGGACTTGAATACCAGCTCGCACAAGCCCTGTTCGTCGTTAGCCGGCAGTGCCACGCCCTGCTCCCGGGCCAACTCGATCAACGTCGACAAGCGCAGCGAGCCGTCGAGATGCAAGTGCAGATCCGTCTTCGGGATCTTCGCGATAAACGCTCTGGAAAATAATCTGTTCATGTATAAATCACCCGCTCTTCCGGCCGTCATTGTGCGCACGTATGCCGCAAGGGCGCATCTGCGAGTTACGAAATCGCTTGCAACAAGGGCAGACTGAAGCCTGTACTACTTACACGGGTGCTCCATCAATCTACGCGTTTGTAATACAGCATTCAGGCCGTTTTGTAACTCGGAGATGCGTATGCCGCAACTTCTTCAAATAAATTAGTATGTTTTTACTGGCAAATAAAGTATATTAAGAAAAATTTAACGTCAGAGGAATTGAGCGATGTGGAGTGAAGAGGAAAAGAAGATTCGGTCGCAACAGTATCGGAATTTGTTGAATCACATCTGCGAGGACAACTGCGACCCGAACAAGTACTGCATTCTCAAGGAAATCGTGATTCATACCAATCGCTTCGACGACCGCTTTCTGACACAATTAAAGTGTATTGAAATTTTCAAGTACGAGAAAAGCAAGCAGGAAAAACGGGACATTGGCTGGGACGAAGCCTTTTTTCGCTGGTCTGAACAGGGCTTTGCCAGTAAATTCGCCGAATTGTTCGATCTGCACCCCGACACCCGCGACATTATCGAAAAAATGAAACAATATATGAATCTAAAGCTGAACGAGGGCTTCGATTCCTGAGCCCATGTGGATTGTCCGTTCACCTTCATGCAATGCCTGGACCAACCTGGCACTCGAGGAAATGCTGCTCGAATCCACGCCCCGCCAAATCATGGTCCTTTTTTTCTGCGTCAACGATCCGGTCGTGGTCATCGGCAAACACCAAAATCCCTGGCGTGAGTGCCGGTTGCTTGAACTGGCCCGCGACGGCGCGCGCCTGGCCCGGCGCATCTCGGGCGGCGGCGCTGTTTATCACGACCCAGGCAACCTCAATTACGCTTTTATGATGCCCGTGGAACGCTATGCCAAGGAACAGGCCTTTGGCATAGTCGAACACGCCATGGCTTTGCTCGGACTGGCCGTGCGGCACGACGACAACAATAGCCTGGTCACAAAACAAGGCCTTAAATTTTCCGGCACTGCGTTCTGCTTGCGCCGCAAACGGGCGTTACATCACGGAACCTTGTTGCTGCACAGCGATTTGGACAAGCTAGACCGCTTGCTGAACACCCCTGTCGACAGCTTTTCCACCCGGGCTACCCGTTCGCGACGGGCCAACGTGGTCAACCTGGGCACACTGATCCCCAGTCTGGACCGGCAAACCGTGGAAAACGCGTTTATCGCATCCATGAAACATGCCTTCCCGGAAGAGCGCATGGAACAGGTATTGTTGCCGACTGCCGCTGAATTGCGGCCAGGTTGCGAGCGCCATGCATCGCGCGCCTGGTTATACGACCGTACGCCCGAATTCAGTTGGGCAACCTGTTATGACGACCAGGCCCGACCGGCAGCGGCGGGCCATCTGCGCCTGACTTTTGTCCAGGGGAAAATTGCCGAAGCAGCCTGGGAACCGAAAGCAGGATGGTCCGAACCTGTTGAATGGCCACGCCTTCTGCTGGGCGCTGAACCCGACGCCACAACCTGGAGCCGTCGCGTCAGCGATGCGGCCGACAACCGCCCCGACCTGCTAGCCCGCGCCCGATGGCTGCGTAAGCTGCCGTTCTGTTCACCTCGCTTCCGATAGATTTTTTCTTTTTTTACTTGATATTTTATGAAAGCCAAATATATTTTGTCATTATGAAAACAATGCTTTGTCATTTCAGGTGGTTGTTTGGTTTGATGGCGCTGCAAGGAGTGCATGCCGAAACTTTGGATAAGGATGCGGCTTTGCCCCTTAAGCTTTGCTTCAGCGATACGGAGTTAATTCTGCGCGGTGTTGGCACAGCTCACTTCCTTGGTGTTGTAAAAATTTACAAGGCAGCGCTTTACCTGCCCGAGCATTCGACCCGGCAGGATTTGCTTAACCAGGATACGCCCATCCATTTTGAAATAGAATACCTGCATTCGTTCGATAGGGATCAACTGGTGGCCGCGGGTGACAAGTTCTTCTATAAAAACCTAGGCGAGCATCGGCTACATGATCTGAGCCAACCGCTCGATCAACTGAACAGCTTGTACAGGTCGGTTCGAAAGGGCGACAAGGCATCACTCACCTATTTACCTGGCCAGGGATTGAGTCTTGCTTTTAACGGGAAAACCGCGGGTATTGTGAAAAACGATCGTTTCGCTGTAACCTACCTGCGCGTCTGGCTGGGCAACGATCCAGTCAGTCCCGATCTGAAACAGAAACTGCTGGAGAACATACCCCGTTCGTGAAGGAGGATGAAACCATGAAACATAAAATAACAACCTTGACTATGCTGGCACTGCTTTGTGCCATGCAGGGAGGAAGAACCATGGCCAAAGAGCTTGCCGCTGGACAAGAGGCCCCGACATTCAGCCTAAAGACCCATGCAGGCGAAACGTTTGCCCCGGAAGATCGCAGAGGCAAAGGGTGGACAGTGTTGTATTTTTACCCCAAGGCAGATACGCCGGGCTGTACAAAGCAGGCGTGTGCTTTTCGGGACGCTATTGACGATATCCGTGCACTTAATGTGGAAATATACGGCATCAGCTCAGATTCAATGGAGGAGCTGGCCGAGTTTCACAAAAAGTATAACCTGAAATTCGCCCTGCTTGCCGATGACCAGGCTGATGTCATCAAAGCTTACGGAACGAAAATGCCCTTGGTTGGTTTGTCGAAAAGATGGACTTTTATCATTGATACTTCCTTGGTCATTCGCCATATCGAAAAGGGCGTCGACCCAGTGAAAGATGCGGCGCGGGTAGCTGAAAGGATCAAGGAACTACAGCAAAAATGAAGTAGTCATAGATCGAAACTGAAAATGGCTGTAACAACACGGGCCCGATCCTTTTTGCCATCTTCATACAGGGTGAGGAAGGTGCTTTTAACCTCTTCGGCATGGGCGCATTCCGCGGTTTCGCGGTAAAGCCGCAACAACATTTCGTCCAGGCGCAGGGCCATGCAGACCACCTCATCCACGCTCATCTCGGAATGCACTTCAATACATTGGATGGCCTCCCTGATGCTGCAGTTCGGCGCATATTTGAAAAAAGTGTTGAGGATGTTTTTTCCCGCGGATTCTTCGAACTCACGTAAGCTGTTCTCCAACTTACGCTCATGCTGGCTGAGGTATTCCAACACCATCCTGACGCGTTCCTTTTCGACCACGGCCTCCAGGTTATTGTAAAATTCCGCCAATTCGCGGTGAACACCGCGGACTCGCGCAATGATATCGCGCAATTGCTCAAATGACATGGCCTGTTCTCCGGTAGATGAATAATATACTATACGCCACAAGCGTGCGGCGGTCCATGATCTATGGGAATTGGACTACCCATCACCTTTGCTTGCGGCTCTTGACGATCTGGGTATCGGCGGCCGGACCTTCGTACGCGTCCTGCTCATCCGTATCCGCGAACGGCGACAGCACAAAGTGATCGTCAGTTTCCTTCAGCATTCGGCGCAACTCCTCATGCAGAGCGCAAACCTTTTCCCGAAGAGCGTGTTCCGCGATCAGGTTGTGCATCTCGAACGGGTCGCGTTCCAGGTCGAAAAGCTGCCACGGCTGGGTTCCCCGGCTGCCGGCCAGGACTGTGTATTTCCACTGCTTTGTGCGAATGCCGCGGTACTGATGCTGGAAAAAAGCGCCGCACGGACGGAAATCGTGCACGGCTTCGAGCAGAATGCCGTTGCGTCCGAGCTGTTCGCATTCACCGTAGATCAGCGGCGTCAGGTTCAGCCCAGGCAGTTCAGCGCGCGGCGTGATGCCGGCCAGGCCGCAGATGGAGGGATACAAATCTTCGGTACAGACCGGATCGTCGATCATCCGGCCGGCGATATCCGGCCGTGACGAATCGTAGACAATGAACGGGAAGGCGATCGCCTCTTCGAACGGATAGACCTTCATCGCGGTCGGTAGACCGTGCATGCCGCCCATTTCGCCATGGTCCGAGATCAGGATCACGATAGTTCGGCCCATATCCTGCTCTTCCAGGAAAGCTTGCAGTCGACCGATGTTCCAGTCCAGGTTTTCGATCATGGCATAGTAGGTGCGCACGCGATCAAGCTTGATCTCCGTGGTATGCGTTTCGTCGCCCTCCCAATGGCTCAATGGCACGTCATACTCCAGTTCCCGCTGAAAGCTGGGCGGCATTTCGAGCGTACGATTGCGCAGGCGATCAAGGAAAAGGTCGGGCGCTTCATAGGGAAAGTGGGGCGGTTCCGGACTCAACACACAACAGAACGGCTTGTTCGCAGGCCGTTCAGCGGAGCGCAGATGATCCATGAGCAACTCGAACAGTCCGTCGGTCTGGTATTTACCGATAGGTTTGGGCGTGGGGTCGTCATCTTCGAAATAGAAGGTGTCGAAATGGGCGTTGCGCAACTCGAATCCCAGCCATTTCCGCCAGCGTCCCTGACGCGAGCGCGGGATCGGCAGGTGCGAGCTGCTGCCTTCCAGATGCCACTTACCGCAATAGACCGTGTGGTAGCCGGCGTCGTTGAATTCGTCGGCCAGGGTCCGTTCAGCCGGGCTCATGCGCCAGGTCAGCGCTGGTATGAACCGCGTGTGCGCATATTGGCCAGTCATGAAGCTGAAACGGAACGGCACGCAGACGGCATAGGTCGAGCAAGCGGCGCCAAAACGCACGCCGCCCGCTGCCAGACGATCAATATTGGGAGTTTGCACATTGGGATCGCCGTAACATCCCAGAGCCTGGCGCCGCAACTGATCAGGCATAATAATGATAACATTCGGTTGCTGCATGGGTTTTCTCCGTGAATTTGTGAATTTTATTTTTATGCTGGCACAATTTGGCCTGAAAGTCTATGCTGAATATGTTAACGAGCGCATCTTTCGAGTTCCGAAAAGCCAAAAGGCTGGACTACAAACGTACAGATGGATCATGCACGCGAAGTACAAACTTTTAGCCTGCTCCCTGGCACAGCCTTTTCGGAACTCGGAGATGCGCCCTATGTCAACATAAACAGCAGGACACCTGATGATGAAGAAAATGCATTTCAACGACTACGACCGCACGCCTTTTCGCGGTTCCGCCCACCCTCTTTCCCATCCCAGCCACCTCTACACGCTGGCCCGTCTTCACGGCGTGCCGGCCCGGCCCTGCGGCGCCTGTCGCGTGCTGGAGCTGGGCTGCGCGGCAGCCGTCAACCTGGCACCCAT
>CAZOLK010000268.1:0-7427 GCA_964580325.1 uncultured Verrucomicrobiota bacterium
CGGGCCGGTGGCGCGGCGCAAGTGGCCCAGTACCTCAAAAATCGACCTGACATGCTCGACACGGTTTGCGCGACCCTGAGTTACTTCGACAACATCAACCTTGCCGACCGCATCACCTGTCCCGTACTGATCTCACTGGGGCTGAAAGATCCGGTCTGCCCGCCGGAAAATGTATATGCGGCCTATAACAAGATTACGGCACGCAAAGAGATCGCGGTCTATCCGTTTGGCGAACACGGGGGCGGCGGCATGGTGCATAACGACCGCAAACTCGCTTTCCTGGACCGCCACTTTTTCGCCGGAGACTAACATTAAAATCCGCACCCTACCCCCCGTACCCCGCACCCTGCTGAAAGGATTATCCATGGCTGACAAAGCACCGAACATACTCTGGATCTGCACCGACTCGCAACGTTGGGATACCCTGGGCTGCTACGGCAACACCTTTGTGCGCAGTCCCAATCTCGACCGCCTGGCGCAGGACGGCATGTTGTTCGAGCACTGCTATGCCCAGAACCCCTTGTGCACGCCCTCGCGCGGCTGCTTTCTGACCGGGCGCTATCCCAGTTGCAACGGCCTGCGTCAAAATGGCCAAAACATCCGGCCCAGCGAGGTGCTCGTGACACGGTTGCTGGCGGAACAGGGCTGGATCTGCGGCTTGTCCGGCAAGTTGCACCTCGGCGCCTGCAATCGGCGCTTCACCCTGGGCGATCGCTGGTGGGAACTGCCCAACGATCTGCAGGTGGTTCAGGGCGTGGAGCAGCGTATTCAGGACGGCTATGCCGAGTTCCACTGGGATCATGGCCCTTCGCCCCAGTTCCGCTCCAGCGCCTACAATCGCTGGGTCCAGGCCCAGGGTGCGCGGATAGAGACGCCGGCGCGCGAGGATTTCCCTGATCTGTGTCACGGTATGCCGCCACACCTGCACCAGACCTTCTGGTGTACGCAAAAGGCCATCGAATTCATCCGCGCCTACGAAGGGTATGCCCATCCCTGGCTGTTTTCGGTCAACATCTTCGATCCCCATTTCGTCAACGATCCGCCGGATGCCTATTTCGACGCTTACCGCGATCGTCTCGACGAGATCCCGCTGCCTGTTTTTAAAGAGGGTGAGTTGGAAAACAAACCGTATTACCATGAAAAACAGCACAACCCGAGCAAGTACGGCCGCAAACACTACAAAGACCTGGCCGGCGTCTCGTCGGATAATCCGCGTGGCGAACCATTGCGTCACCGCGCCTTGCGCGCCGGCTACTGGGCCATGTGCGATTTCATTGACGTCCAGGTCGGCCGTTTGCTAGAAGCGTTGGAGCGGACCGGCCAGCGCAAGAACACCATCGTCATTTTCACCAGTGACCATGGCGAGTTGCTGGGCGATCACGGCATGTATATCAAAGGGCCGTTGCTTTACGACTGCTCCATCCGCGTACCGCTGATCGTCAATGGTCCGGGCGTGCGCAGCGGCTTGCGCAGCGCGGCCATGGTGGAACTGGGCGACCTGGCGCCGACCGTGCTGGACATCGCCGGGCTGCCGCGCCATCCGGGCATGCAGATGCAAAGCCTGTGGCCGCTGCTCAATGGTACAACCGATACGCATCGCGCCGATGTCTACTGCGAATACTACAATGCCAACCCAGACGACCCCAAAGTCTACCTGAGCATGATCCGCACGCCGGACTGGAAGCTAGTCAATGCCCATGGCCTGTCCGCCAAAGATGGCGGTGAACTGTACGACCTGCGCAACGATCTCCGGGAATGCCGGAACCTGTGGCTTGACCCGGCCTATGCCGCAATCAAGCTGGACCTGTTGAAACGTCTGAGCGACCGCCAGGCGTTTGCCGGTACGGATCCGTTGCCCAAACGAATCGGGATCTTTTAACATGACTATCCTAAAGAAAATCGTAGGTTGGGGCGTTTTTCTGATACTGGCCATCGTCTACAGTCATCTGGCGGCTGCCTGCATGTTGAAAGTTGTCACCAACCAGGCGCTGATCACCAGTTACGATCTGTTCTTTGCCCTGGGCGTTAAAGGCGAACCCACGTACGAGGTCCATGCGGACCCGTATCTCTCCCGACCGGATGTCACGAATCTGGGCGGCTGGATGATGGTGGATATCATGCTGGCCACTTGCGAGAACGCGGCCCGGCATGCTGTAAAGGCCAAGATCCTGAGCGATCTGCTGATCTCGAACTGTGCCAAAACCTGAACGAACCGGTGCAATTGGAAGACCCGTACACAGGCGAAGCCTACCTTTGCCGCGAAAGTTCAGGCCGTGCCTATTCCGTAGGATCGGACCGCGCCCCTGCTATTCGGGACGATATTGGCTATTGACCGTTTGCCGATTCCAGCACTGCCCCCTTTTTTTGAATCACCTGGCCATCCGTGGTGATCAAGGTTGAGGTGATGAACATATGCTCGTCATGCTTTGCGCTTGATCCTGGCCCGGTGCTTGTTTATGGTCGAGTTCATGTGGTCAAAAAACGTCGATAACACCGATGAACGCCGATATTTAAACAGGAAAAAATCTTGCCTTATCGGTGCTCATCGGTGTCATCGGCGGTTGAAACAAGATTTGGATGTGGCTTTGTTGCGTTGCCTTGCCGATTTTCCACAGAACCTCAATCCGAGAGTAGGACGATGAAAATGGAATGGATGGTTTATGATGACGGTTCGTTCGACCTGGTGTCGCCGGGCGTTTGTTTGCGAGGCGCTTATCCGGCCATGGATGACGCGGCGCTGCACCCGCTGGAAGTCGCTGTCACGCGGCGCGACCAGGATGTCGAAGTGCGTTACCGTATGCTTGGCGGAACACTGACGTTGCGGTTGGCCGCTGCGCGGGATGGCCTGGTGCTGGAAAGCATGCTGGTTTGGCAAAGCCGGGCACCGCTCTGGTTCTATCCGCTCAGCGGCGCCCGGATCGAAAACGCGCGCCAATGTTTTCGTCAGGGCGTCGGCTTTTCCGGGCCGACCAATTTCGTGGATCTCGCCGGCTTGAACGAACCCGTGGCGCTGGAGAGCTACCTGTTTACCGGTCTGGTCGACGAAAACGGCGCGACCCTGGTTGCGGGTGCGCGTGAGCATTGCGTGTTTCAGCAGAAAAGCCACCTCTACAACAAGTTCTGCCGTCAAGCCTTCCGCAACCGTGAAACCGAGCGCAACACGTTGCTGTTCGAAGCAGGATTCGCCACCGAACGCATCACCCCGACCGGCGGTCAGTTGATCCTGCCGCCACTCTATTTCAGCAGCGGCGCCGATCCGTATGACACGCTACGTGCGGCCGCTGCCGAACTGGCTCGACACAACAGCGCGCAACTCCGCTTTGCTCCCACTTACCACTGGTGTTCCTGGTACGATAAGGGCTGCAACCTGTCCCTGGACGAGTTGGAGCGCTTTCTCGAAGGCTGCCGTCGGCAGAACGAGCCGTTGGACTGCGTGCAAATTGACGACGGCTATTGCTCTTCCCCCGGCGATTGGCTTACGCCGCACGACGCGCTCTGGCCGGGCGGCCTGGCCGCGGCATTCGAACGCATCCGCTTTCATGGTTATCGGCCAGGCATCTGGATCGCGCCGTTCATGGTGGGCTCACGCAGCCACCTGTTTCGCCGGCATCCCGATTGGATGCTGACCGATCGCGACGGCTGCCTGCTGGCGCCCTGGAAAAACTATGACACCTCGGGCATCCCAAGCCATATTGACGAGGAATCGTACATCCTCGACACCAGCCATCCCGACGCCATGGCTTACCTGCGCGACGTATTCCGCCAACTGCGCGCCTGGGGCGCTGAATTCTTTAAGACCGGTTTCATGGACTGGGGGTTCAAGGATTCGACCTGGGTCAAGCGCCACACGCCAGGCCGCACGTCGGCCCAGTATTTCGATGACGTGCTGCGCATGATCCGCGAAGAGATCGGCGACAGTTACTGGCTGGCCTGCATCTCCTGTTTTGCGCCGTTTGTCGGCTATGCTGACGGCATGCGCGTGTCCAGCGACGTTGGCGTGCGCTGGCCGGCGCCGGGCTGCGGTCCGGATGGCAGCGGCGGCGGTGTGCTCAACATGATCGAGGAAACGTTCGGCTGTCAGTATTTCAACAATATCTTGTGGCAAAACGATCCGGACGTTACCTTTCTGCGCGATACGCATACATACCTGAGCGATGAAGAAGTGCGCACGCTGGCGCTCTGGAACGGCATCTCGGGCGGCAGCGTCAACACTTCGGACGTGCTGCCCGGGCTGCGGCCTGATCGGTTGCGGCTCTGGCGTTTCATTCGTCCCGGCGAGAAAAACGAGACCGCGCGACCGCCATGCTGGCATGGCGACGATCCGTTGAAAGTGCTTGTGCGCACGTATGGCGCGTTGGCTGCCTGGGCCGTGCTGGTCATGAACCCGACATGCGAGAAAACCACGGCGCATTATACGCTGAAAGCCCTGCTGGGACGCGACGCGGCCTGTGTCTATAGCTGGGGACCGGACGGTTGCGCGCCACTGGGTTGGAAAGACGCGATCACCGTGTCCTTGCCGGTTCATGGATCCGCGCTTTATTACCTGGCGCCGGACGATGCACCGCCGCCGCCCGGACTGACCCTGGGCGGTCGGCTGGTTGACCTGGACGAGAACGCCGAGGCGTGAAGCGACGACCAGGATCGCGTTGATCAATATGCCGTTTGTCGCGCCCGAAGCGCCTTCGCTGGGCTTGACCCAACGTCGCGCGGCCAAACCTGCGCGACAAACGTTGTCTTTTTGACGAAAACGGCAGGGTCATGTCCCAGGCCGTCGATCTCGCCAATACTGAAAAGGCTGGACTGCCGAAGTGCGCGTCGGAATGGACAGCCCCACCCCCTATCATCATCCGCAAAGAAAAGGAAAAGGGTTATCTGCCAAGGAGGTCTGGGTGGGGAACCCATAGGAAAAACAGATAACCCTTTCACAGATAATCTACGCCTCCCACTTTTTATTGCAAGCGAAAAAAAATTGTTTCTTTTTTTCGTCACCTTGCCCATGACCTGCATGCCATTCAGCTCGAAAGTGAGTCAATGAGACGCGGCGAGACATTGTGACGCGCCATTATGTCGCATCCCGTTTCCTGTGTCTATTTTATAAATTGTTGTAAATGAATGAGTAATGTGCAGGGGTTTTATTTGGCACAGTATATGCATAGACAGTGTGTCGGCTGATGACAGTAAAAGCCAAGCCGAGAAAAGAGCGGATGAAGTAGAAGAGATGAGGACAAACAGAGAAAATGTAAGACATGGAAAGGAGCTGATTAAAATGTTGTTGACGGAAAGTAATGTATTCGCAAGGGATCCGTTTGACGAGTTGAAACGCTTGCAGCGGGACATGAATCGCTTGTTCAACGGATATTCGCAGGGAACGGATGTGTTTCCAGCCATAAATGTCTGGACCAGTGAGGAAAACGTTGTGCTGAGCGCTGAATTGCCGGGTGTCGATCCGGAATCCATAGACATCGAGGTCAGAGAGAATGTGCTCATTCTGCAAGGTGAGCGCAAACCCGAAGACCTGGGCAGCGAGGCCGTGTGCCATCGCGCAGAGCGAGGCGTGGGCCGTTTTTCGCGTAGCCTGCGACTGCCCTATGAAGTCGAGAACGACAAAATTAAGGCGCGCTTCAAGAACGGCGTACTCAACATCGAGTTGCCACGCGCTGAAAGCAGCAAACCCAGGAAGATCGCTATAAACGTTTTATAGCAGGTGAGATAAACGTCATAAAACAGGAGGATTAAGTCATGAACCAGGTAACCTACCAGGATAATAAAACGGAAAAAGCCAACCAGGCCAATGATGTCGAACGGGCCGAGGATCAACCGGTGTTTGTTCCGGCTACCGACATCTACGAGCTGCCGGACAAGCTGGTCGTGCTCAGTGATATGCCCGGCGTGGACGAGAAGCATGTCGATATCACGCTGGAGAACGATGTGCTGACCTTGACCGGCTACCAGGATACCCAAGAACCGACGGGCCATGCGCTGGTCCATCGCGGTTACCGGTCCGGCATCTTCGAGCGTTCGTTCACCATTCGTGAGCATATCGATCGCGACAAGATCAAGGCTAAGATGGCGTGCGGCGTGCTGCGCATCGAGCTGCCCAAAGCAGCCGAGGCTCAACCGCGCAAGATCGCGGTGGAAAGCGACGGTTGAAGAAAAACAAAAAGAACCCTATATAGCGGAGGGCACTGACCATGTTGAAAGATCTCATTCCCTGGCGTAACAAGCGCAAAGCCTCAAGCGTGCAGCGGTATAGGCAAGAGGACCCGTTCGAGGTAATGCACAGGCAGATGAACGAGTTGTTCGAAGATTTCTTTTCGGACTTCGGCGATCTCGCCATGCCTGGCCTGCAGCGGTTCGAACAGGGTCGCCTCTCCCCGCGGTTCGAAATCCAGGAATCGGATAAAGAGCTGCAAATTCGTGCCGAATTGCCCGGCATGGAAGAGAAGGATGTGGAAGTTCTGCTGGACGACAACATCCTGACCATCCGCGGCGAAAAACACGAGGAACATAAGCAGAAAAAGAAAAAAGTACATTACACCGAGCGCCGCTACGGTCGCTTCGAGCGCGTGTTGCCCCTGCCTGAAGCCGTGGATCGCGAAAAGGTGAAAGCCTCTTTCAAGAAGGGCGTGCTGCATATCGACATCCCCAAGGTTGGCGGGATCCAGCCCGAACGTAAGCGCATCCCGATCAACACGGATTGAACATGATGCTATAACGGATGAGATTGACCAGGAGGAAACGGGGCGCGCGATTGACTAGCGCCCCGTTTTGCATTACGTTATGAAACACTCTGTATGGTTTTGGTTTGTGTTTATTGGATGGTGTCTTTTGGCTGCTGATATTGTTTTCGCGCCTTTGGTTATATTTTTGTTTAAGTTGTGTTGTAGGAGGCCGGGCATAGCTGCCAATGCCGGTCATGCTCTCCCACGGGAAGGTTGAGGTCAGGATCTTCTCGAAAACCAGGGCAGGCAGGAAGATCGCAAAGGTGACCTTGCTCAGGAATGGCAGGTTCAAGCTTCAGCATCGGTCGAGGAGAGCACCCAAACCGATCAACACCAAGACTGGCAGCAGAATCGTGAGAGCAATGGCGATCAAGCTTTCTCCCTGTCCACGACGAAATGCGCGTGGTCGCCCCGGGAATGGCTTTCTATGGCCCGAGTGGCAACCTCGGCGTCATCTAACCGGAGGGCTTTCTCGATCTCCTGGTCGCTGGGCGATCGTGACGAGCCGGTCCCGGTCAGTGTTTTTTAATGTTTAAATCATGCATTCTGTAATACCGCGTGTACCGGCTCCAGTAGTATGCGGAAAAGCAGGATGTAGATGCAAAGACCCCCACAAGCCGAAAAAGCACGGGCCGTATTTTCAACTCAGCTTTACCCTCGGGGGTAAGAGTTCCTCTATGTTCATCAAACGGAAGGATTTGGCTG
>CAZOLK010000269.1:0-7401 GCA_964580325.1 uncultured Verrucomicrobiota bacterium
CGAGCTGCATCGCGGCAGCGCGTGCGGCAGCGGCGGCGCATGTTCCAGTGGTTATTCCCGAACGCATAGCGTCTTCCAGGTGCGACGGCCCAATTCGACAATGATGGTGGCCATATAGCCCTGGTCACGCGCGTCGGGCAGATGCGTGGAGATGAACTGCTTGTCGCCTTGCTCGGCATAGCTGACCAGCGAAACGCGATCCAGCAGGCCGTGGCGGGTGAACAGTTCGATCAGTTCCTCGATCATCTTGCCGCACTTGTAGAGCACCAGGGTTTCGCACGCCTGCATCGCGCATTCCACTGCGGCGATGTCCGTAGCTGGCATGATCATCAGCCGGTCCTCTTGTGATGTCAGGATTTTACCCAGCAGCGAGGCGCCGGCTTGCATAGCCGTGATGCCCGCGACCAGATGCAAGCGGTCGGGCGGCATGCGTTCGGCCAGGATGCGCAGCAGGTAGGCGCTGGTGCTGTAAACCAGCGGGTCGCCCAGGGTCACCTGTACGACCGAACGCCCCGCGCCGCAGGCGGATTCGATGCGCTCGGCCACCGCCCCCCAACTCTCCATGGTGCGCTCTTCGTCGCGGACCATGGCATAGACATGCTCGACAATCTCCTGGCGCTGTTCGTCGAGGTAATCGCGAATCACGTTGAGCGCCAGGCTGGACTGTGCCATGCGCGAACGCGGTGCCACGATCATGTCGGCTTCGCGCACCAGGTTGAGCGCACGGACCGTCAACAGGTCCGGTGCGCCGGGGCCGACGCCTACGGCATAGAAGTGACCGGGCAGAGCATGTTGCGCGCTCACGGCGTCTCCTTTCCGACCGTAGCTTTGTTTTCAGCCATGGCCAGGGCTGCCAGCGCATTTACCGCGGCCGCGGCCATGGGGCTGCCGCCGCGTTCGCTCAGGTTGGTGATGCAGCACAATCCGCTGTTCCACAGGGTCTGTTTGGATTCGAGCGCACCGACAAAGCCTACGGGCATGCCTACGACCAGGGCCGGGGCGCAGACGCCCTGACGTACCAGTTCGATCACCTTATATAAAGCGGTCGGTGCATTGCCGATGGCCACGATGCCGCCGTTCATCAAGGGCGCCAGTTTCTCCATGGCGCAGATAGCTCGTGTACATCCGGCGGCTGCGGCCCGGACTTTCACGTCGTCGTCGTTGATGGCGCAGTGCACCGGCCCCTGCGTGCGGGTGATCCCGGCCTGAAGCATGCGCACGTCAACCACCACGGCGCAACCCGCGCACAACGCCGCAATGCCGCGCGACACCGCTTCCGGATGCAAGCGCACGCCGGCGGCCACGCTCACGTCCGCCACTGCGTGGACTATACGCTTGATTACGGGATATGCCCAGGCATCGAATTGTACCGGGTCCAGTCGCTCTTCGATGATCTCGTGGCTGCGGGCCTCGATAGCCCGACCGTTTGTCAATTCCGCTTTATCTTCCGCCATGCTTATGCCGTCCCATTTAGCGCATACGTCCTACAAACCTGAATAAAATAGGGCACCATAGCAGGGGCGGAAGCAAAATGCAAATGAATGTATCCGGCCAGGGTGTTTTTTTTCACAAAGCCCTGCGTTTCGACCGCAGCCCCGCGCCGGGTCACGCTGTAGGCCTGCTTGGCGACCGGCTCATCGGCGATTAATTCGGAGAAATGAAACTCATGACCGCGTGCGCGTGTTCCGGCCGGACCCAGCGGTGTGTCGTGCAGAAAGGCGACCTCGGTATAGGAGAGCCGTTTGAGCCGGGGCAGCATGCGCGTTTCAAAAGGAAACAGGCCGCACATGGGAAATGCCTGGTTGTCCAGGTTCCACAGCCGTTGTCCGAGCAGCATCAGGCCGCCGCATTCGGCAAAGACCGGGCCGCCAGCCTCGGCGAACTGTCGGATATCCTCGCGCATGGCCGTGTTGTCGGCCAATGCCTGGGCATAGACTTCCGGATAGCCGCCGCCCAGGTAGAGACCGCCCAGGTCCGGGGGCAGGCCGGGATCGTCGAGCGGCGAGAAAAAGATCAGTTTCGCGCCGGCGCGGCGCAGCATGTCCAGGTTGTCGGCATAGTAAAAATGAAATGCGCGGTCACGCGCCACCCCCAGGCGTACGGCTGGACCGGCGCTGGGCAGCGCAGGCATGGGATCGAGATGGACCGCAACCGCTAGAGGCTTTGTTTGCGTATCGGCTATGGCAAGCAGGCGCTCCAGGTCCACGTGCCGCTCCACGGCGTCAGCCAGGCGTTCCAGCGTCTCTCGGGTAAGGTTTTCGCGGTCCGCGGAAACAAGGCCGAGGTGGCGGCTTTGCAGCACGGGCAGGGCATCACGCGGCACAGCGCCGACCAGCGGGGGCAGCTCGTGGCTCTTCAAGGCCGCAGCCAGCCAGTCGGCGTGGCGCTGGGAGCCGACGCGATTGGCAATGACCGCCGCCACCGAGGGTTGCGGCTCAAAGTTGGCAAAGCCCAGCACCATGGCCGCGAAACTGCGCGCCGCGCCTTTGGCATTGGCCACGAGCAGCACGGGCGCGCCCAGCAGCACGGCGACATGGGCTGTACTGCCGCCGGAATGCTCGGACCAGGCCCCGTCGTACATGCCCATGACGCCCTCGATCACGGCCACGTCAGCGTCGGCGGCGACCTGGCTGAACAAGCGGCGCACATAGTCGTCGCCGCACATCCAGGTGTCCAGGTTACGGCAGTCGCGACCGGCGGCCAGCCGCAGGTAGGTCGGATCCAGAAAATCCGGGCCGACCTTGAACGGCTGCACGCGCAAACCGCGTCGGGTCAGCGCCGCGACCAGGCCGAGGGTGAGTGACGTTTTACCCACGCCGCTTTCCACGCCGGCCACCACCAACCGCGGCGTGTTCATTGCGCGGCCTGAACAGTCAATTCGCCGCTCGCGATCATGGCATGCAGCGGGTTGTCCTCGATCTCGAGCGGCAGATAGACGAGGGAACGGTGGCGGCACGATTCATAGGTGGCAAAGATCTGTTCCGTGGCTTGTAACGCCCGACGGATCGAGAACAGCGACTCCTCGCCGGTCAGCAGGCAATTGCTTATAGGTTTTTTCGAATCGGGCGACCTGGTTTGCAGGTCATCGGCGGTCGGCGAATAGAAGACACCGTTTACGATTATGGGCACCAGGTTCTTGACCTTTTTGATCTGCCAGAGCCGTTCTCCGGTTTTAACCGCATAAGCGGTGATGCCGCCGCCCATCCCGGGCGTATGTGGGCGGGTCATGTAAGCATAATCGAAATCGATGCGCTGCGACTCCCAGATCGGCTCGCGCCAAGCCTGGCGCGGCAAGTGCGTGGCTGTATGCGTCCAGGCGGCCTGCAAAGGTGTGGTCAGGGGCTTGGAAACAGCGCCCGTGCGTTGGAGATTGCCATGGGAAATTCCGGCCGAGGCGGAGACGACGGCAACAGCGAACAGACCATACAGCAGTATACGCTTCATTGTTCAGTCCTTTTTACGTTTCTGCAAACAGACGGATGAAAAACAAACCCATAGCCTGCCATGTTCGTGGATGGCTGACAAGCTGGATACATAATTTTATTGTACATGCGCCCACCCTCATCACAGGCCTTGATTTCGATGATCGTCTCCTTGTATATACGGAATCGACGGATGTTGAAAGGGTTTTTTAAGTGGGGCCAATGCGCCTCACTAAAACCTGGGGCCACTTCCGAGGAGCCCACCAGTATGCAGGCTCTGTGAGAGTTCCTATCGCTCGATGATATAGTACAGCACATCCGGTTCGAGCAGGATGTTCAAGCAGCCGTCTTCGCGTTGGTATTGGACCTGTCGCTGGAGCGGGTAGCCATTGGGGCCCAGCGCGGTAAGGCTTACCGGTCCCGGCCGGTCGCGGAGCGAAGCCCGACCCTTGATCGTGCGCACCTGAACCGGCGCGGTCTCGTAGGTCCGGCCGCCTTTCTTATTGTTGATTCGCGAGTTTGATTCGTCAGACATCACCTGCAGAAGGATCTTGTCGGCTTGGGTCAGCGGTTTATCGTCCAGCGAAGTGAAGAGCACCGCCCCGTAGAGAAAATCGGCCAGCACATTGACATCGCACGGCAGCGGTGGCTTTGCCATTTTCAGAAAACCGGCCACCCCCTGGGTGAGCGGCGTGTCGATGACCAGCGTACCCGCGGCATGGTCCAGGAACAGTTGGCGGTGCATGTCGCTGATGCGTTTGTTCTCTTCGTCGATGTAGGCCGTCAGGTCGGGCATGTCCAGGCGCGATGCCTGATCAGTAAAATGGCGCACGGTTTTGCCGACCAGGCAACAGATCGGGTCAAGGCCGGTGGCGCGGGCTTTTTCCGGCATGGCGTAGGGTTTGCCGGATTGCTGTTGCGCTTCAGTCAGATCCGTCACGAAACGGTCCATGGGATTGAGCGACTGGCGCACCAGCAGGTCGGTTTCGCGCACGTCGCCACGCCGGAAAAGCAGGGCGCAGGCCGGCAGCACGGCCAGGCCGGAAGGGCACATGAAGGCGTCGTCCTCCTTTAAGCGGTCCAGCCAGTCCGGGCTGCTCACCATGGCAAAGCAACAGCCGTCCACGCCCTGGGCCGCGCCATAGGCAGCCGCAATCAGCGAGGCTTCCGTGCGAAACCGGTTGGGCCGGCGCCAGGTACAGGAGGTCAGCACATGGGGCTTGCCCTCGTACTGGATGCACTGTGGCAGACTGTGCGGCGACAACAGGGCAGTCTTGTTTTTGCCGATCGACAAACTTCTGCGCGATCGTTTGCGCCACTGTTCCGCGCCAAAAACAAACTGCTGCCCCAGGATGTCGCCGACACAACAGCTCTGCCAATCGAGCGGGGTTATATTGAACGGATCAACAGTCATCCAACCGCCGGCCAGGACCGGACAGGACAGGCCGATGTCGCCATGAAGCCAGCGTATGGTCTCGTCCATCCACCCGGCCTGCAAGTCGCGCAGAAAACAGACCTGGTCGCGTATGCGCTTAACCCCCTCAACGGTCAAAGCCCGAGTCGTGCATTTGTACAGTTTTTGCAGACCGGCACGACCCGTGGCTTCTTCGTCACGCGGCAGATCGTTTTGCCAATGGGTCAATGCCTGGCGCAGCGAGCCGTGACGAGCGGCCGCCCAGTCGCCGAACTTTTTTTCCAACAGCACGATGCTCTCCATGGGCGTGGTGGTCGGCGATACGGATCCCGTGAACAGGGAATCCTGATCGAGCAACTCGAACCAGGCAAGGGCCGGTTCGTTGGCCAGGCTCCGTCCCGTGTAGGGATTGACCGCGCTGAAAACTTCGCGCATCCAGGTACGATAGAGCGTCTGCATGCCGGGATGAAAATAGACCAGGCCGCGGGCGCGCTGACGGCGTCTGTTGCTAGTGTAACCGGCCCACCCGGTATTCTTGGGAACGGTGTACTGGCGCGGACTGAAAAAACAGACCGCAGTGTAAATGCCCTCGCGCTTCATGGCGTATAGAAAATAGAAGAAGCGCTCTAGAAACGCGCGGTCCACGGTCGCGGGATCGTCGGCTCGCGAGTCGGCGATGTTGCGCGAAACCCTTACCAGGTTGACGCCAACTCTGGCCAGGCGTTGTGCCAACAGGTCGATGAACGGTTGATCCCACAGGACCAGTTTGGGATCCACCACAACGCCGAAAAAGCGAGCGCGTTCGCCGCTGTTCGAGAAGACCAGATGGTCGTTGCGTTGGCGGACAAAGCCCTGCTCGCCGGCCGTGACATGGTTGAGCCGGCGTAAATCCAGGGGCGACGGCGCAAAAGCGTCAGGCCGCGGTACAAACGGCCAAAAATCCGGCATAGCTTGCGCCGGTTTGTCCTGGCCGGTTGCATGCGTGCCGCGCGGGGTAAACACGACCGGGGTCAAGACAAAGCAATCGAAACCGGCCACGCCGCCCTGGGTCGAGACCGTCTCGAACGTATGGAGCCCTTCATGCAAAACCACCTGGCCGAGGTAGACCCAATCCAGCGTGACTAGATCGTTCAGGCGAACGCGATCCAATGGCTTGAGGTCGACCGCGTCGCGCCAGGGATCCTGGTTGAAACGCCAGCGAAAGTCAGGCTGCGGCTGGCGCACGCGTGCGAACAGGTGGTGCGCGGCATTGGTATAGAGCGTTAGTGACCAGCGTAAAACAGGGGGATTCTCCTGGACCGCACAAACCAGCCAATGGCCTCCTGACAAGCGGCTGACCGGCATGCTTTGTTCTTCGGCAACGCTGGATTCCCGGGCGGTCTGCGCGGTTTCCGCTTCCCACCAGATCCAGGGCCGATGGTCTTTTCCCGTGTCCCGGGCAAACGTCAGCGCGCTACTAAAAAGCAAACTCGGGCAAATCAGCCAAACCAACAGCCAGACGTCTCGTTCTATTGATTTTTGCATAAGCCTCCCTATATCCAGGCCCAGATCCAGTGCAACACCACCAACAGGATGCCGAAATGGATTTAGATAAACGCTGAGCCAGAGCGGCAACCGGGAGAGTATGGGGGTGGTTTCTCCCGCAAACCGCCAGCTTTTGGCCTATCCTGACCATGGACACGATACTTGCTCCTTTCGACTGCTGCTCATACGCCACATGCCAATTTTTCCTGATTCTCAAGCATAAAGCATAAAAACATGCAACGTTGAAATATGCAAGCATGTTCAATCAGCGCCTGAACTATTTGATGCGGGATGCCTTCTGATAGTAGGGGCAGCTTGCCCTGAACTTTCCGGAAGCAAAGGCCAGTAGGACAACGCATGCAGTTACTGAGGCGGAACGTATTCCTGGTGTTCACACATTGTTGTTCCGGCTAGCACCAGGCCCTGGAAGGACAGGGCCTTATGCAACATCGGCGCGGTCATCTGCTCCGGACGCTGAAATCGATTCCTTCGTTGCTTTGGTTTAATCGTTTTTTCAATATTTATGGCTGGATCTGGCGCAGCGCTTCGTATACGGCTATGGCGACAGAGGAGGACAGGTTTAACGAACGCACGTGATCGGTAAGGATAGGGATGCCCAGCACCTGTTCTGGGTAAGCCGCCAGCATGGCGTCCGGCAGGCCGGTCGATTCATTGCCGAACACCAGCGCATCGCCGGCAGCGAAACAGGCATTGTGCAGCGAACGCGGGCCGGCTGTGCTGAACAGAAAGAGCCGGGACGCACCAGATGCGCTGAGAAAGGCATTGAAATCGGCGTGAACGCGCACATCGATGGAGGTCCAGTAATCCAAACCAGCGCGGCGCAAGGCAGCGTTGGTCAAACGAAACCCCAACGGTTCGATCAGGTGCAGTACGGATCCGGTCGCCGCGCAAAGACGTGCGATATTGCCGGTATTGGGCGGGATTTCCGGCTCCACCAACACTACATTCAGCGGTGGCGCGGGCCATTGAAAAGGCAAATCCACTCTGCGGCGGTGCGGTTTCATTCCAGCAACGTGATAG
>CAZOLK010000270.1:0-7391 GCA_964580325.1 uncultured Verrucomicrobiota bacterium
GCAACGGCGTCAAGCGCATCGCCGTTGTTCTGTTGCTGCCCGACGGCGCCCTGGCCGGCGCGCTGGCCCTGGCCATGCCGTTCACCCCGACGCTGGACCAGCAATTGGACGAAAAACAAGCCTGCCTGCGTCAGACCGTCGACCTTTTTTATCAAACAAAATCACCCGACAAGAAAGCAAAACAACGAGAAGGAGAGAAAATAGCATGAGAATACTGTACCTTGATCTGGATACGCTGCGGCCCGATCACCTGGGCTGTTACGGCTATCACCGCAACACGTCGCCCAATATCGACCGCATCGCTTCCGAAGGCGTCACGTTCACCAACTATTACGCCTCGGACACACCGTGCCTGCCGTCGCGCGCCGCCCTGATGAGCGGCCAGTTCGGCATTCACAACGGGGCCATCAATCATAGCGGTACGGCTGCCGACCACCGTCACCAGGGCGCCCGCCGCGGGTTCCGCGACCACCTTTCGCAGCAAGCCTTTCCCGCGTTTCTGAACGGCCCGTTGGGACTGCAAACCTGTTATATAGGCGGATTCGGCGCACGCCACTCGTTGTGGACCTTTTATGCCGGGTTCCGCGAAATCCATGATACCGGCATGGGCGGCATGGAATCGGCCGAGCATGTTACCCCCACGGTTCTGGACTGGATCGAACGCAAGGGCGGCGAGGACAATTGGTATCTGCACGTCAACTACTGGGACCCGCACACGCCTTACCGCGCACCCGAAGACTTTGGCAATCCGTTCGAGAACGAGCCGTTGCCGGAATGGTTCAGTCAGGAGGTGATCGACCGGCATCGCCAGGTTCCCGGTCCGCACACGATCCAGGACATTGCCATGTACAGCAACGCGACCAATCCGCAATATCCGCGGCATCCCGGCGAAGTGCGCGACATGAAGGAGATGCGCCAACTGATCGACGGCTACGATTGCGGGATCCGCTACATGGACGATCATATCGGGCGCCTGTTCGACGCGCTGGAGAAGAAGGGCGTCATGGACGACCTGGTCGTGATTGTCAGCTCTGACCATGGCGAAAATTTCGGCGAGCTGGGCATGTATGCCGAACATGGCACGGCCGATCATATCTGCAACCGCATCCCCATGATCGTGCGCTGGCCGGGTAAAGCCAATGCTGGTCATAAGGACCACGGTTTGCATTACAATATCGATCTTTTACCCACAGTGGCCGCGTTGAATGACCAGCAGCCCTGTGAAGCCTGGGATGGCAGCAGCTTTGCCGCAGCGCTGACCAAGGGCACGGATACGGGCCGCGAATACCTGGTGCTGGGACAGTGCGCTCATGGCTGTCAACGCGCGGTACGCTGGGGCGACTGGATCTACATTCGCAGTTGGCACGATGGCTACCATTGTTTCGACGGGGAGATGCTCTTTAATTTAAAGGACGATCCTCATGAGCAGAACAACGTGCTCGATCAGCATCCGGACGAGGCGGATTATGCGCGCAAAACCTATGCACTTTGGTTCCAGCAGCAGATGGAAACCATGCCGGATGGCTATTGTGACGATCCGATGCAGACGGTCCTGCGTGAGTTGCCCTGTCATTGTCATACCAATATGGCCCGCTACGCGGCGCGCCTGGAAGAGACCGGTCGGGGCGCTGCCGTGGACATCATTCGTGAACGCCATCCTGAAATGTTCACATGAAAAACTACCGATGCGTGGCCTGCGATGCGGAATTCGATCGCGGCTTTGACCAGAACATGTGCTCGCATTGTGGGAACAATCTGGAGATCGTCTACGATTACGCGGATCTGCGCGCACGCCACGTATCGCTGAGCGACTCTTCGCTGCCCGGCATCTGGCGTTATATGCCTTTGCTGCCCGTGATCCGGCAGTCCCTGGTGGATTTGCCGTTGATCGGCGATACGCCGCTGCAACCGGCTGCGCGCCTGGCCGCGACGGCTGGGTTGGGCGAACTGTTGCTCAAGGATGAAACCCGCCAACCGAGCGCCTCGTTCAAGGACCGCGCCGGTGCCGTGGCCCTGGTGCGTGCCCGTGAGGTCGGCGCCAGGGTCATGGCCGCGGCCAGCACCGGCAACGCGGGCAGTTCCATGGCCTGCCTGGCCGCAGCCGCGGATATGCCGGTCGTCATCTTCGTGCCCCACACGGCGCCGCGCGCGAAATTGGCCCAACTGCTGATCTTTGGTGCGCGGGTCATAGCTGTTCGCGGCACTTATGACGAGGCGTTCGATCTTTGCGACGCGGCCTGTGAACGGTTCGGTTGGTTCAACCGAAGCACGGGCTTGAACCCGTACACCCGCGAGGGCAAGAAGACTTGCGCTTTCGAGATCTGGGAACAACTCGGCGGTCAGGTTCCCGACTGGGTTGTGGTGCCCGTGGGCGACGGCAACATTATCAGCGGCATCTGGAAAGGGTTTCGCGAATTGCACGCGCTGCGGCTGGTCAATGGGACGCCGCGATTGC
Organism: uncultured Verrucomicrobiota bacterium; assembly: GCA_964580325.1. GTDB lineage: Bacteria > Verrucomicrobiota > Kiritimatiellia > CAYTQP01 > CAZOLK01 > CAZOLK01. Next base: position 2,456 of record CAZOLK010000270.1, read on the forward strand.
TGGCTGCCCAGGCTCGAGGCAGCGCCGTGGTCACCCGCACGTTCGAGCGCTTGCAGGCCGCGATCGGCGATACTGCTGTACCTTGGCCGGAAATGGAGATCCCCCAGGTTCGCGCTAAAACGTTCGCCGATTCCATTTCCGTGGACCGACCGCGCGACGGACTGGCCGCGGTGCGCGCGCTAGTCGAGTCCGGGGGGGCTGCGTTGACGGTTACGGACGAAGAGATTGGCCGTGCTATCACGGAGCTGGCCCGGAAAGAGGGTTGCTTTGCCGAACCAGCGGCGGCTACAGCCTGGGCTGTACTGCGGAAAGCCGCCGAACGCCGGATCGTGAGCGCGGATCAGCGCGTGGTCTGTCTGATTACAGGCAGTGGCTTAAAGGATGTCGATGCAGCCTTGCGCCAATGCCGGCTGCCGGAGCCCATCCCGGTCGAACTCGAGGCGGTTGAAGAAATTGCCGGGGGTATATAAAGGTATATTCAAGTCGAGAAAATCGAAATAGAGATGCGAAGGGGAATGACAAGTATGGGGAGCGACGAAGATCGGGACGAGGATTGGTGACTTTTTTATTGCACAAAACCGATGATTCTCTATGATGGCGCTGTTGTAAACAGAATAAACAAGCAAGGGAGCGCAAGATGAACCTGAATAAAGCGTTGAAGAAAGAATATGAAACCATGTCTTTGAAAGAGTTGATGGATGCCCCGGTTTCGGCGATCCAGGGCGTATCGGATAGCGATGCTCAGAAGCTGCAGGAAGCCTTCAACATCAAGACCGTCAAGGAACTGGGGCAGTGCAAGTATTTTGTCTGGGCCTGCGCCATGACCATGCTGGCTGAAAGCGAAGATTGATTGCTTCGGCAAAAGGTCCAATCAGTTGGTATGAGGAAGGGGGCTGCCCCTTCTTTTCTTTTTTCAGCTTAGGAAACGGTCATAACTTATGAATAAAAAAGCACTCATCACCGGCATCAACGGTCAGGACGGCTCTTATCTTGCCGAATTTCTGCTGGAAAAAGGCTATCATGTTCACGGTCTGATCCGGCGCGCATCGCAATTCAATCGTTCGCGCATCGAACCGACCCTGGCCCTGGCGCGCAAGCGCAACCTGACCTATGAACTGCATTACGGCAACATGGCCGATTCCTCCAGTCTCTACCGGGTTATGGCCAGGTGCAAACCGGACGAGGTGTACAACCTGGCCAGCCAGAGCCATGTTCAGGTCTCGTTCGACGAGCCGGAATACACCACGGACGTCAATGCCAGCGCTGTTCTGCGCCTGCTGGAGAGCATTCGTTACACGGGCGTCGAGTGCCGCTTCTACCAGGCTTCCTCATCGGAAATGTTCGGCAAAACCAGTGTTATGCCCCAGGACGAAGAGACGCCGTTTGCGCCCTGTACCCCCTATGGCGTGGCCAAGCTGTTTGCTTTCTGGACCGCGTGCACCTATCGCGAAGCTTACGGTATGCATGCGAATAACGGCATTCTCTACAACCACGAGTCGCCACGTCGCGGCGAGAACTTTGTCACCCGCAAAATCACCTATTCGCTGGCCAGGATCAAGACGGGTTTGCAGGACCGGCTCGAGCTGGGCAACCTGGATTCGAAGCGCGACTGGGGCTATGCCAAAGATTATGTGGAGATGATGTGGATGATGCTCCAGCAGGACCAGCCGGACGATTACGTGATTGCCAGCGGCAAGCTGCACACGGTGCGCGACTTTGTTGTCGTGGCCGCCAGCTATGCCGGTTTTGACATCGAATGGGAGGGTGAGGGCGCAGCGACCCAGGGGATCGACCGCAAGAGCGGTCGCGTGATCGTATCCGTGGACCCACGCTTTTTCCGACCTCAGGAAGGGCATCAACTCTGCGGCAACCCGGCCAAAGCCCATCGGCAACTGGGCTGGAAGCCCAAAGTCGATTTCGCGCAACTGGTAGAAATCATGATGCGCCACGATCTGGATGCAGTGAAGGGATAGAAACAGGGTGCATGGCGCAGGCCCCCGCATCTGACCGGAAACAGGTAAATGCGGTCAAAAAAAGTCAAATCCATCTTGATTGACCTTTACATATTCTTTTTGTGTTTAAACGCGCCGTCTTTGATTAAAACGAGTTAACAATCATTATTTCGTGACGTTCCAGCAAATATTTCTAAAATCTTCTTGCAATCGATCACTGCTCGCGTTTCATTACACCTCAAGATTCGATTGATATGTTGATGCTCATTTAAAAAATTATGACAAAACAATCAAAACTTTGCCCAGGGTTCACTTGGCGTTCCATCTTTGTTTCACTCTTCACCATCCTGACCGCGGCGATCTTTATCCAACACACGGCCGTGACCGATGAGTGGTGTATTTTCACCGGCAACGAGGTGCTCGGCGTTCCCGCGATCATCGCGTTCGTGCTGGTGTTGGCGCTGGCGGCGCTGTTCTATTCGCTGTGCCGTTTCAATCTGTTGACCCTGGCTGAACTGCACTGCGTTCTTTTCGCTACCCTGCTGGCCACGCCGTTGATGGCTTCCTCGTTCTGGCGCTATATGCTGGCCGTGACCAACACGATCCCGCGTGCGGCCAATTTCGCCAAGTACGACGCGTTCCCGTCCAAGCTGTGGCCCCATGGACCCAACCTGCTGCGCGACAGCTTTGGCCCGGACATGCGCTCCTGGGCCATGACGCACGGCGACGTTCGCTGGGAAACGATCGATGTGCAGGCTGCCGTCGATGAAGACCGGGAACACGAACATCCGCCCGAGTTCATGGATGCCGTGGTGATGCACAGCACCAACGATCATGCCGTGACCAGCATCAGGATCCAGACGTCCGTGTCCCTGGATAAGGGCGTGATCCCGGAACAACCTTACCTGATCACCGTCTTGGTTCGCGCCCGCGATCTCGGTTCGCAATCCTACTATTTTTGTCGCGTGTACCATGACTGGCAGACCGAGTTCAGCGCGGAGGCGTTCGCTTCATCCAAGCAGGCGGAACGGAACTGGCTGCACAAGGGCGGTTTTGTGCGAACCGGTGTTTACGGGGTTACGATTCCGGCCCAGGTCCAGAGCCAGGTCGTGCTTGAGTTCGGTCTGTACGGCTCGGGCAAACTGGAACTGTGCGATCCGGAACTGATCAACGTGAACACACTCGAGTCCGCGTTTGTCGGCCGCGAGATCGTGACGGCCGAGGAGTTTCGCGCCCTACCTTCGGACCAGCGCGCCGGCTTGATCGTCGAACCTGAAACGCTCTGGAGCCTGGCAGGGTTGTGTTTTATCCTCAACGGTTATTTCCCACTCCGCGAGTGGCTGCAACCTCTGGGTGCCTGGATTTTGTTCTTCTTTTTCATCCTGACTTCCACCTTTGCCATGGCCGTGATCATGCGTCGGCAATGGATGGAAAACGAGCGCTATCCCATGCCGCTGGCCAAGATTCCGCTGGCACTGCTGGACAAGGACGAGAACCAGGCTGTCGGCGCCATCTGGAAAAATCCCAACATGTGGACCGGATTCACCGTGGTCCTGTTCTGGTGCCTGATGCGTGGTTGGCGCGCTTTCAACCCGAGTGTTCCGGACATGAACATCGAAATATCGCTCAAACAGTTTTTCACGGACCCCAACCTGTTGAAGATGTTCGGCAGCACCACGTTCAAGGTTACTTCCCTGTATCTCGCGCTTGGCCTGTTGATGGAATTGAACGTGTTGCTGAGCGTGGTCCTGGGCTATTTCCTGTTCCGCCTTCAGTATTACGCAGGTGAGATCTGGCACCTGGCCACGGCCAAGAATTATCCTTTCAAGGGGCATCAGTTGGTCGGCGGTTATCTCGCTTATGCGCTGTTGATCGTACTCTTTACTTGGAAATACCTGTGGAGCGTGCTGCGCAAAGCCTGGGTCGGTGAGCAGGACTGCGACGAACCCATGACCTACCGGACCGCGTTTCTGACTCTCGCCGTCTCGTTCGTCGGCGTCATGCTCTGGGCGCTCTGGCTCGGTTTGCCGCCGCTGGCCATGGCCCTCTATTTTCTGTTCATTCTCTCCATCGGTCTGGTGGCGGCCAAGCTGCGCGCCGAGTGCGGTCTGGTCGGATATCGCTTCTTTCCATTTGGCGGCGAGGCGCTGCTGCTGATTCCGCTGTTCGGCGGTATCGGCTTTTTCATGCCCCAGGGCCTCGTGTTCCTGACCTTCCTGTCGGTCATCGTTTTCGCGCTGAGCTTTTTTCATCTGCCCGGATTGCAAATGGAAATGATCGAGACCGGTCGCCAGTTGAGTGTCAAACCGCGGCACATGGTCTATGCTGGGTTGCTCGGGTTGTTCGGCGGTATCCTGATCGGCGGTTGGGTCTATTTATCCAGTGCCTATGCCATTGGTGCGGACAACTATCCCATTGCTACCGGCGAGTTTTCCACCGAAGGCGATTTCAAAATGTACAACGAGGAAATGTCGCGCACCAGCGAGGCTTATCTCGATGGCAAACCCATACCTTTCAAGACCGGCCCGGAGCTGTTGGCATTGGGGTTCGCCGCGGGGGTCACCGCGCTGCTGACCCTGATGCGCCAACTTTTTGCTGGATTCTTTTTCCATCCCATCGGCTTTATCCTGGGTCCAACGTTCATGGCCGAGCAGGTGTGGGGCAGTCTGCTCAGCGCCTGGGTCATCCGCTTCACCGTGCTCAAGCTGGGCGGCGCCGCCACGGTGCGCAAGCGATTGATGCCTTTTGCCGTCGGTATGTTCCTGGGTACAGTCGCCGCTTATCTTCTCTTTGCCCTGATCAACGGCTGGCTCTATTTCTACAGCCCAGGATTGTTTAAACCGAGAATGGAATTCTGAGCATGCAAACTACCGACCGTCAAAACACGGGCGGCGCTTCGAGCCGCCGCGCGCCGGGCACGCTGTTGGTCAGCGTGATTTTTATCTTTTTGATCCTGACCGGCATGACCGCCTATCAACGCATTT
>CAZOLK010000271.1:0-7352 GCA_964580325.1 uncultured Verrucomicrobiota bacterium
GGCCGCTGGCTCATGTGGATAATGTGGCCGCAACCGTCCGGCTGGCCGCAAGCCAACCGGACGCGGTTGGGCGCGCGGTCAATGTGTTGGACAGCAAACACACGACCATGGACGCTTTTTATCGCCGGCTGGCGGCCCGGTATTTCCCTGAAAAAGAATACAAAACCGTGGTGCTGCCTTTCTGGCTGGGCCAATGCTTTGGCGCTGCTGTCAGCACGGTTTCCAATTTGCTGGGCCGTACCAGTGCCGTGGCCGATCCGTCAACGTATGCGCTGTACTCCGTGAGCCGCAACCTGGATTTCAGCAACGCGCGCATGCTGGCTATGCTGCGCGAAGGAGGGATAAGGGAGGTCGCTCTGGAAGATTGTCATGCGGAACGACAAACGTCATCGCTTTAAAAGCGTATTGCCGGGTACGTAAACCGGGTCCAGCAGCGTAACCAAGGGTGGCCCCCTGACGCCGTCGAGTCGTTGTTTCAGGATACGGTATGCGGTGTCGCTCACAGCCGGAATGTCCATGTGCAGGACATCCAGTTTCTCGTCATAACGATCTTGCAGCAAAAAGCGAGTTCCATGCGCGCCGGGAAAATAAATAAGGATCAACCCGTGGCCCTGCCCAACCAGTCGCAGGATGCGGACAACGACCCGCTAACCTGCCGCTGGACCATCGATGGCAGGGATACGCATGAACGCCCACGGTCAGGGCGCCGCGCTCTGGGTTGTACTTGCAGTTCAGCGGCTTGCTTGAAAGCGCTGTATTCAACTTTGGTTAGCGAATCCGCGGTTATGGGTTGTTCTGGGATGCCTTGCGTTTTGGTTTTCTTGTCGCGTTTGTTTCGCTTGGGCGCTGCAAACAGGTTCTTGGCTATGCAAAAAGAAAGCAAGAGAACGATCAACTTTACCAGGCTCTTGCGCATACACGATTCCTTCCTCTTATGGTGTTGAAATTTGTTGCACTATAGCATAACCTGCGACCCATGAAAATTGGAAAAAAGATCATATTCTCCCTGATGCTGTTGGTCATTGTCCTGGTTTGCACGCTGTTGCTGCTTGAGGCTGTTCTTCGCGTAACATGTTGGAGCGCAGATGATGCGCGCATTCATGACTTTGTCTGCGTCGGCAAGGAGGGATGTTGCATGATACGCCCCCATGCCGCGGGTTGGCATCGGGGCTATGATTCGCGAGCACCGGTATGGGTGGAAATCAATTCCCATGGGTTTCGCGGCCCTGAACCGTTTGATCATCCGGAAGTGCGGGTTGCGTTTATCGGCGATTCCATCACGTTTGATTGTGGGGTGCCTTGGGAAAACACGTTCATTGCGTTGATTGAACATAACTGGCGTGTGCAACATGGAAAAACTCAATGGGAATGCCTTAACTTCGGGCTATCCGACTCTGGCCTTGACCAATATGGCCTGAAATTAAAACATCACGTATTACCCCATACACCGGATGCTGTGGTGGTTGATTTTTATCTCAACGATAGCCGTCCGCCTCAGGGCTTTCTGGGTGAAACCGGGAAGGCCGTATGGGAGCGTAAGCTGATGCGGAGCGGATTCTACAACTTGCTGAGTGTACGCAAACTGCATCGCAAATATCGCGTGGCCAAATACAGTCGGCGGCGCGACTTGTTAAACCGATTTCGCTGGACCAAGCGCTTTTACGACAAAACATACCTGAACGACGAGGCTTCCTGGCATGCGTTGCTTGCGGAAGCGGATTACGATTGGGGCGCGGCTTGGTTGCCAGCTACTTGGGATAGCGTTGCCGAAAAAATGACGCAGATCAAGGGAATGTGCTCAACCAATGGCATAGAGCTGTTCTGCGTCTGCTTCCCGGCAAGCCCGCAAGTAGAGGTGGGCAATAGATATGCCAATATACGCTATCCTCAGGAGCGAATGGCTGACCTGTGTGCCTTGATCGAGGTCCCCTACTTGGATTTGCTACCTGCATTTCTTCAGTCGACCAATACGCATCTCTTCAGCGATCAGTGTCATTTGACCAGTGCCGGCAACCAGTTAGTGGCAGAAACGCTGGGCCCCTGGCTGTTGGAGAAGCTGAAAGGAAAGGTACGACAGTAAGCACGAGATTGCGTAAAATTCATCATTGCTCACTGGTCACTGCTCACTGGTCATTCCTTCCTTCCGCCACCAGATCGTAATCCAGACTTTGTGCGATCCTGACCGTGATCCGGTCGCCTGGTGCATGCCTTCCACACTGTCGTATGAAGATGTTGCCGTCCACTTCTGGCGCTTGCCAGGCTGCTCTGCCGACCCATGTCGCACCTTCGATTTCCGGAATGGGCTGTTCCAGTGGTTCGTCGAGCATGACGGTCAGCTCGTGGCCAACCCAGGCTGCCAGGTGTTTGCGCGAAACCTCCAGTTGCGTCTGCATCAGCGCTTCCAGCCGTTGCTCCTTTTCCTGTTGCGGCACATCGTCTTCATATTCAGCGGCTGGTGTGGCCTGTTCGTGGGAATAGGTAAAGGCACCCAGGTGCAGGAAACGGCCCTCGCGCACGAACTGGAGCAATTCGTCAAACTGCTGTTCGGTTTCGCCGGGGAAGCCGACAATGAACGTAGTGCGCAGCATCGCCGCAGGGAGCTTGGCATGAATCCGGTCCAGCAGTTCGAGTAAACCGCGCTTGTCCGGTCGGCGGCCCATAAGCTGCAGGATCGGGTCGCTGATGTGTTGCAGGGGCAGGTCGATATAGGGACAGCATCGCGGATCTGCAGCCAGTGCGTCCAGGATCGCGTCGTCCAGGTGGTGCGGATAGGCGTACATCAGCCGGAACCAGACCGGTTTCTTGATCTCTTTTGTCAACGCGTGCAGCAGCGCTGGCAATTGTTGTTCGCCGTACAGATCGCGACCGTAGCCGCTGGTGTCCTGGGCGATCAGTACGATCTCCCGTGCACCGCAGTCGATCACTTCATGTGCTTCGCGGACCAGTTCCTCGATCGGCACGCTGACCTGTTCGCCGCGGATCGAGGGGATTGTGCAATAGGCGCAATGGTTGGAACAGCCTTCGGCAATTTTGAGATAGGCGCTGTGCAGCGCACCGATGCGCAGGCGCGGCCCAGTCGCGAATGGTTCGTTCGGCAGCGGTGTGACCTGCGGCGGCAGCTTGCGCTTCAGCAGGTCGCGGCAAATGCTGGTCATGCGCTGATAATCGCCAAAACCGATCAGCGCGTCCGCGCCCTCGAGCACCGCGGCCTGTTCCGTGGCGCCGGCAGCGCGCTCCACCATGCAGCCCATGGCCACTACGGCCTGGATCACACCTTCGTCGCGCAGGTGAAGCAAGCCGTCAAGCATCTCGCGCACTTCCAGGCGCGCCGCTTCAATGAAGCCACAGGTATTGAGCAGGCACAGGTCCGCGTCTTGCGGGTTGGCCGCGATCATGAAGCCGTTCCGCACAAAGCGCGCCAGGATGCGTTCCGTGTCCACGGTGTTCTTGGCGCAACCCAGGCTGATCAGGCAGATCACGGGCGCGCGCGGTCCTTGCTTTTTTCGTTTCGGTTTGCGTGGGGGCATGATGCTGCTCGCTGTTCCACAGGGCACCGCCAATCAACGTTTCCTCTGCTTTTGGCTTTGTTTGACTTGCTTCTGTGCGTTGATGATCGATTGATGCATCCAGGCATGCTCGATGCGTTCGTTTTCATCCAGGCCCAGGACGATAAGTTGTTTCTTCACGCTTTCGTTGACGAACGACTTCATCAACTCGTCTTCCAGGGAGCAATAGAAACTTACCTCGTACCTCGATCCCATGGCCGTAGCCGCCTTGACCACGACTTCATCTCTGTCGCGCAGCATGCCATGTTCGCTGACAAAGAACCGGATGTCGTGCAGGGCCGCCGCGTCTTCGCGCGTGGGTTCCATATCCGTGAACACGTCGGAACAGGTGATCAAAACCCCTTTTTCGCTGCCTGAGCGCAGGCTGGCGAGGATCGTGCGCAGTTCGGTCCGCAGCTTGATTCTGCGTGTCTCGATCCCGGCCAGGTCCAGCATCTGCTCGCATGTGTCCAGGGCGTTCCGGTCGTGGGCCGCCGCCATGATGACGGCAGCCTGTTCCCGGGCCTGACGGATATCTTCGAGCAGGCCCTGGTACTTGGCTTTCTTGGTGGTGAAAACCACGCTGCGCTCCGCGCACCATTTCGGTTTTCGCTTGAACAACTCCCACATGGCAGCACCTCCTTTATCCGCGCATGACGCGGAACCGTTGGATCAACTGGTTGGTCGAACCGTCATGATTCAGTTCGGGCACGGCTTCTGCTTCCAGTTCGGGCAGGATCTTTTTGGCCAGTACTTTGCCCAATTCCACGCCCCACTGGTCGAATGAATAGATGTTCCAGAGTGCGCCCTGGACAAATATCTTGTGCTCGTAGAGTGCGATCAACTGGCCTAGTACACCCGGGGTCAACTGGCGCGCCATGATCGAGTTGGTCGGTCGGTTGCCTTCGAACGTCTTGTAAGGGACCAGGTTTTCCGGCACGTCCTCCGCGCGGCACTGTTCCGGCGTCTTACCGAACGCCAGCGCTTCGGTCTGAGCAAAGTAATTGGCCATCAGCTTGACATGGTGGTCGCCAATTGGGTTGTGCGAACAGGCAAACCCGATGAAATCGGCCGGAATCAGCTTGGTGCCCTGGTGGATGAGTTGATAAAAAGCGTGCTGGCCGTTGGTGCCGGGTTCGCCCCAGATGATCGGTCCGGTCTGGTAACCGACGCGGTGTCCCTGTTTATCCACGGATTTGCCATTGCTCTCCATGTCGCCCTGCTGGAAATAGGCAGCAAAGCGCAGCATGTATTGGTCGTATGGCAGAATGGCGTGGGACTCGGCACCAAAGAAATTGTTGTACCAGAGTCCGAGCAGACCGAGCAGCACCGGCATGTTGCGCTCGAACGGCGCTTCCTGGAAATGGCGGTCCATGGCGTGGTAGCCGGCCAGCATCGCTTTGAACCGGTCCGGCCCTATGGCCAGCATCAGCGACAGGCCAATGGCTGAACACAGGGAATAGCGACCGCCGACCCAGTCCCAGAAGCGGAACATGTTGGCCGTGTCAATGCCGAACGCGGTCACTTTTTCGGCATTGGTCGAAACCGCGACAAAGTGCCGGGCCACCGCAGTCTTGTCACCCAACTGCTCTAGCAGCCATGTGCGTGCGCTATGGGCGTTGGTCATGGTTTCCTGGGTGGTAAAGGTCTTGGACGCCACGATGAACAGGGTCTCTTCAGGGTCCAGGTCGCGCAACACTTCGCTGATGTGGGTGCCGTCCACGTTGGACACAAAACGCACGGTCAGGTTGCGGTCGGCATAGGGCTTGAGCGCTTCATAGGCCATGGCCGGACCCAGGTCCGAACCGCCGATGCCAATGTTGACCACGTTGGTCATGCGCTTGCCGGTATGGCCCAGCCAGTCGCCGACGCGCACCTTGTCGCAAAACGCGGACATCTGGTCGAGTACCGCGTGCACCTCGGGCATCACATCCTGGCCATCGACCAGGATAGGTCGGTCCGTAGGATTGCGCAGGGCCACGTGCAACACGGCGCGGTTCTCGGTGCGGTTGATTCTCTCACCGCTGAACATGGCGTCAATGGCGCCGCGCAAATCGCGTTGAGCAGCCAAATCCAGCAACAGACGCATGGATGCGACGTTGACCAGGTTCTTGGAATAATCGAGAAACAGGTCGCCGGCTTCCAGCGAAAAGGACGCGGCGCGGGTCGCATCCTGGCCAAACAGATCGCGTATATGCAGGTTCTTTATTTCCTGCGCATGTTTCTCCAGCTCCGCCCATACCGGGCATTCCTGCAAAGGTATTGTCTCATGGCTCATACAGAAAACTCCTCATCCAAGTTATAAAAAGTGATGAGCGTATCCTTCCTGAACAGGCGGTAGTTTGCAAGCTTATTCACCGTGAGGTTTGGCTCTGCCGATTCTTCGAAAGAGTTGACATGTATCGACGGAATTCGACAGTCGCAACGAAGCCGGATGGGATGAATTGCCCCTCAATGGGTGAAGTTATTTTATTTAAGGTGACTTGGGTATGCACTTGACTGTACCCATCTTTGATGGTATGTATTGCAAAGCATGGGACGAGTTCGGCTTCAAACAAATTGGTCATTTGTCATCTGGCGACCTTTCTGATGAAGCGATGGTTGACAGGGACATACCAAGACACAATTCGCACATACAGTTTTAATTAAAAAGGATAAGTTGATTTTTTTCTTTTGAATTAGCACGAGTTAAATGGTATGTTGCGCTTTTTACAAACGAAAGGAACAGCAGAAATGAATGAAGTGGAAGTGCGAGAGATACCGGATTTCAATCCGACAGAGCAGCCAGTTTGTCCGCTGGTCAAATTAAACGATGGTCATCTGGCGCCGCAGATCGGTTTTGGTTTGTACGAACTGCGCGAGGGTGAGGATTGTCTGAATGCCGTCAACCAGGCTATCGAGGCGGGCTATCGCCATTTTGATACGGCCCAGCATTATTACAACGAGCATTCGCTCGGGGGGGCGTTGACGCAGAGCGGCATTCCGCGCGAACAGTTTTTTGTAACATCCAAAACGCCCTGGAATCTGTCGCGTCGCAGCATTTTGATCGAATGCGAGGCCAGCCTGATTCGCTCGAACCTGCAGTATTTCGATATGTATCTGATTCATTGGCCCACCGGCAATGTGGTTGAGTGCTGGCATGCTATGGAGGAATTGCAGCGGCAGGGTATGATCCGCTCGTTGGGCGTCAGCAATTTTACGATCCGGCGGTTCGAGGAAGTCTTTTTTGCGGCTGGCTGTTCTGTACCTGTGGTTAACCAGATCGAATTTCATCCCTTTTACCAGCAGCCGGAGCTGTTCGCTTATTGCCAGGAACACGATATCCGCACCATGGCTTATTCGCCACTGGCCCGTGCATCGATCGCAATCCCGCAACTGTTGAAGGATATTGGCGAGGCCCATAACCGGACGCCGCAGCAGGTCATGCTTAAATGGTCGCTGCAACTTGGCAATATCATTATTCCCAAATCGCGTAACGCTGGGCGCGTGCGGCAGAATCTTTTCCTGAACGATTTTGAGTTGACCGCCGATGAGATGGTGCAGATCAAGACCCTGGACCGTAACGAAAACGTCCTGAAGTTCCGGCCCGGCGGTTTCTTTTAAAAGATTGAAACAGCGCATATTCTGTAGCACCGGTCTTAATTGGTAAACCGGCGCTACGGAATGAGTATAAATATAGCCCAGCGCTTCCGTGAAAATGGCAAAGCCTACTTCGAGTTCATCCTCACGACGGTCCGCGCCTACTTCCGCGGCGCCCCGCCTCCATCCCTGTTACCCCGCCTTGGGCTGATAAGCCCGGCGCCCCCC
>CAZOLK010000272.1:0-7336 GCA_964580325.1 uncultured Verrucomicrobiota bacterium
CTAGTTTCCCATCACAGGGGCTGTCGATTCTTCCCTTGCACCCTATTCCCTACACCCTGCTCCTATTTCCCCACGTCCGGCTTGATCCGGATATTCCGGAATTCAGGTCGATGTTTTTTGCCGTGCCCCTGCAGGGCGATAAACCCGGTTTCTGGGCAAAATCGCTTATACGTGTCGCCATCGAATTCCGTGGTCACCTCGCCATTGATGCGCACGGTCACCTTTTTTCCCCGGCAGGTGATGTGCATCTCGAACCATTCATTATCCTTGACCGGCGACGGCTCCTCGCGCATGGCATGAATCCAGAGCCCGCCGGTATAACATTTGTTTTTGCCGCTGTTCTGGATTTGCGCTTCAAAACAACGCTGCAACCAGCCGCTGTCTATCCAGGGCGTGCGGAAGAAAATGCCCGAATTGGTGTTGGGCGCGGTGCGCGCTTCAGCCTTTAACTCGAAATCGGTAAATTGCGCGTCGCCGTCAGGGCCAACATAATACAGGTGACTCACCGGTCCGTCAGCCACAATGGCGCCGTCCTTGACCAACCAGGTTTTGGGCGATTCATTGGCTTTCCAGCCTTCCAGGGTTTTACCGTCAAAAAGACTGGTCCAACCTTGCTCCGCGTCTTCCCCGCCAAATCCCGCTGTGCAACTTAGCGCAAGCAAACAATTAATAAGTGCCATCTTTTTCATACCGTATTCCTTTCCCATTGTCATTAGGTGTTGAGTGTTGAAAACATGATCACTAAACGTTTTTAAAAAAGCGAGCAAAAACAGCGTACACTCGCCGCCTCGCGGCCCATGCAAAAGGCAAACGTTTGTACTTGATGAATGCGACTCGTTTTTTTGTACGGTTGATGCACCATGAATAATATCAATACGTTACGCAAACGTGTCATCCAAACGCTGACGAATCCTGCCTGGAAACCGTAGTCACAAAGCCGTGAACGACGAGTCGCCGGATCTGCGGAATGCCGCGGTCCGCACTCTGTCGGACTGGCCTTACGAGAGCGCCCTGGGGCCATTGAAAAAGACCGTTGAATCTGCAAAAGAAGTGCGTCATCGCGTTCTGGCCATGCGTGGCTATTTACGTTTGCTGGGTCAGCACAGCAAAACGCGAACTCAGGAGCAGACGATCGAGGCCTATGCCTGGGCCATGAAAACGACCGAGCGTCCGGACGAGCGCAAGCTGGTTTTGAGCGGTCTGTCTAACATCCGCAAACCCGAGGCGCTGAATATGGTCTTGACTGCCATAGAAAATAAGGAACTGCGCACGGAAGCGGAGGCTGCCTGAACAATCAGCGCAACACCTTTGGACCAACGGACAATGGGAACGCCTGAATAATTACATGGCCGATCAACTGGAGAATGACCAGGCGCGCCAACTGCTGAACTCCAGGCTGAATGAAACGCGGTCGCGCGTGCAAAGCTCGATGCCGGCAGACGATGAAGACATTCAGCAAAGCTTCCCCAGAGGCGTGGAAAGCAGGTATTGCAACTTCTTTCGGTTGCCTGGATCCTTTGCACCAGGTCGAAGGCGATATTGGGGAGATATGCCCGACAGGGCGCGGTTCGCAACAAAGGTATTGACGCATGAATCGTGCTGGGGTAAATAGATCCTGCAATGAATTAGCGGAGAAAGTGAATATGCCGATTTTTGAGTATACCTGTCGCGATTGCGGCCATGAGTTCGAAACGTTGTTGTGCAGAGCCGAGGATGAACCCGAGAAAGGGTGTCCGGCTTGCGGCAGCCGGGAATTGCGGCGCATGCTGTCCACGTTCAGCGCGACTGTGGCCAAGCTGAGTAAAACGCCATGCAGTACCGGCGCCTGTCCCAGCCCCAGCGCAAGCCATACTTGCGCCGGCGGTTCGTGTCCTTTTAGTTGAACCCAGGAAAAATCACGGCCAGAGGATCGATTTCAGGCCGATGATCAGCAGGCCGGTCTTGAAGCCCAGCCAAACAAACGGCGCCACCAGCAGTCCCCAATCCAGGCCGGTCAGGGCCACACCGCGCCTATACCGACCGCGGTCATGGACGACGCACCTGCGATGATGATGGCCTGCTGCAATGGAATGCTCGTAGCCAAAGCCGGAAATGCTCTGCAGGACGCCGCCGCCATAAATGACGACCATCATGCCCATGATTTGCGCTACGGTTATGACAATAGCTCGTTCTTGTTCATGGTCTTGTCGTTTTGCTTTTCATGTCATGCATTTCGTAAATGCGCCGATAGCAGCGCAAAGGTTGAATGCAACACACTTTTTCGCGCTGTAGGTTAAAGGCTGCTTTGTAACTCGAATATGCACCCAATCATTGAAAACTGAAAACAGGTGGGATGGACGCTTTTTTTATTGTCCGTGCGCTTCGCTGTCGATATAAATAAAAAGCCATGAGTGACCCAGCCAATATAGTGTTGACGTGTGACGATTGCGGCAAGCGGTTCAAGGCCTCCCGGATCACCCCGGGCAAGGTCTACCACTGCAATGCCTGCAACGGCCGTCTGCACACGGTGAATCCGGAACCCGTGCCGCCGCCAGCCGATTTTTCCAATGCCAGCGGTGATTACGAATCCGATTCGCCGGACGCTTCCGGCACCTTTAACCTGAGCATACCCAATGCCAATGAACAGGATCCCTTCACCAGCCAGCTTTTTGGCGATTATAGCATCGAGATGACGCTGGGTGGCGGCGGCATGGGCCGCGTTTACCTGGCCAGGCACAAACAAAACGGCGGTCAGGCCGCGATTAAGGTGTTGTCCCACCAGTTTGCGGCCGATCCCTATCACTTGAAACGTTTTTTTCGCGAAGCCAAGATGGCGGCTGAATTGAAGCATCCCAACATCGTCCAATTGTACGATTTCGGCAAAGCGCACATGTACTATTTCATTGCCATGGAATACGTTGACGGCGAAGCGCTGCAGGACCGGATGAAGCGTGAGCGCCGCATTCCGATTGACGACGCGCTGCTTATCCACCTGGCTGTGCTGGATGGACTGAACTATGCGCATCAGCGCAAAATCGTGCACCGCGACATCAAGCCGGAAAATATCATGATCACGCGCAAAGGCGAAGTTAAGATCACGGATATGGGCCTGGCCCGGCGCCAGGACCCGGCTGAATCGGAGCAGGTCACCCGTGCCGGCGAAGCTCTGGGCACGCCCCATTTCATGGCACCCGAGCAGGCCACAGGGCAGCCCATCGACGCGCGCACCGACCTTTACGGCGTGGGTGTGTCGTTCTATTACGCGGTCAGTGGCAATTTTCCCTACGAAGGTACGGCAGCCATTGAAATCCTGCGCAATATGCTGCGCAAAGAGCCTATACCGCTGCTCCACTATTGCGAAAGCGCTACGCCGTTGCTGAACAAGACGATCATGAAGCTGATCAGCAAGAAAAAGGACCAGCGCTACGCCGATGCGGTCGAAACGTCCGCGGCGCTGAATGCCTGTCTGCGCGAATATACGGGAGAGGCCTATGCGCCATCCACTGCGGCCACGGCCGCCATGCCTTCCGGCAAGGGCATGCGAGACGTACAGGCTTCAAAAGCGGCCACCAATGAAACCCGCGGCCCCGGCATCTGGCTCTGGCTGAGCATTCCAGCCGCACTCGCGGTGATCGCCGTGCTGATTTGGCTCCTTATCTGGCTGCTCAAACTTTAGTTTTACAATCTAATCTGCATAAGGATATTGGTATGAGTGCAATATTGAATTTTTTACTAGGCGGCGGCGTTCAATGGGGGGTTGGCCTGGCTTTTCTGTTTGCCGCGAGCATGGTGGTTTTCGCGGGCATCAAGTTGAGCAAATACGGCGATGCGCTCGGCGAACGGTCTGGCATGGGATCCGGGCTGGTGGGCCTGATCTTTCTGGCCGGCGTGACCAGCCTGCCTGAACTGGTGGTTTCCACCACATCTACATTGAGCGCTTCGCTGCGCGCAGTGAATTTGGTCGGCGAAGCCGCGCACAGCCTGCTGGCCGGCGGCGCGGACCTGGCTGTGGGCAATATGCTGGGATCGAATATGTTCAACCTGATACTGATCCCGGTTATGGACCTGGTGCAGGGGCGCGGCGCCATGGTTTACCGCCTCTCTCTGAAACATGTGTTGACGGCTGTGGCCGGACTGGGACTGCTCGGCATCCTGTTGTTCGGCATGGCGTTCGGCGCCGGGAGTACGGGCGTGATTCCTGTGCTGGCCGTGGGCTATATTACGCCGCTGCTGCTGGCGGCCTATGTCGCGACCATGATTCTGCAGAGCCGCATGGATCAGCGCCAGCAAGACCCGCGCGAAGAGGAGCAGGAGGAAAATGCACCCTCGGAGGAAGCGCTGGTTCGTATGCCGGCCCCGCATTTCTACGCCAGGCTGGTCGGTCTGGCCCTGGTCATCGTGCTCAGCGGCATGTGGCTCTCCATGCTTGGCGACCGCCTGGCCATGCCCTGGGAAGCAGGCGGCCTGGGCCTGGGCCAAAGCTTCATCGGCACCTTTTTTCTCGCTATTTCAACCAGCCTGCCTGAACTGGTCATCTGTATTTCAGCGGTGCGCATGGGCCTGCTCAACATGGCGGCCGGCAATATCTTCGGCAGCAATATCTTCAACCTGGTCATTGTCTTCATAGCGGATATCGGTCTGCGTGGCGGCTCGATTCTGCACTATGCCGGCAAGAGCTATCTGATCACCATCGCCATGGTCATGATCCTGACCTGCATCGCGGTGATCGGCATGGTCTACAAATCGAAAAAGGCGTTTGCCAGCTTGGGCTACGATGCCTGGCTGATGGTGATCGTCTATATCGTTGGCAACCTGGTGATCTATCTATAATGGAACGGAGCGGATGCAGTATGGATGCAGACACTTTTCAGCAAAACCTTGAGGCTGTGCACGCCAGAATCCGGGCTGCCTGCGAGCGTTGTGGACGCGATCCTTCCGAGGTCGGGCTGGTCGCGGTCAGCAAAACCTACGGCCCGGAAATCGTCAGCCTGGCTGCCCAATGCGGCGTTGAGATCCTGGGTGAAAACCGGGTCCAGGAAGCGCGCGCCAAGATCCCGCAATGCCCCGGCCACCTGCGTTGGCACCTGATCGGCCATCTGCAGACCAACAAGGTCAAATTCGCGGTGCAGTTGTTTGACATGATCCATTCCATCGACTCGGCGCACCTGCTGGATGCTGTGCAGAACGGCTGCGACCATGCGGGCAAACACATGCCCGTATTGCTCGAGGTCAACGTTTCCGGCGAAGGCTCCAAGTACGGTATGCCCCCAGAGGAAACGCCGCATGTCCTGGAAAAGGCCAATGCCTGCATGCGCCTCGAGGTGCGCGGCCTGATGACCATCCCGCCGTTCAGCGAAAACCCGGAAAAAACGCGCGAACATTTTCAGCGGCTGCGCGCGCTGCGCGACAAATTGGAGCAACGCCAGGGCGTGTGCCTGCCGGACCTGTCCATGGGTATGTCGCACGATTTCGAAATCGCCATTGAAGAGGGCGCCACCTGGGTCCGCGTGGGCACGGCCCTTTTTGGAAAACGGAGTTGAGCATGGAAGCTATGGACATCAAGCAAGCCGGCATCGTCTTTATCGGCGCCGGCAACATGGCGGAAGCGTTGGTACAGGGTATGATCACGGGCAAGCTTTGCGATCCGGACCGGATCACGGTCACGGACATTGCCGCGGAACGGCTGAACCTGTTCGCGGAGCGGTTCAAGGTGCGCACCAGCCAGGATAACCAGGCAGCCGTGAGCCGCGCGAATATCGTGGTGCTGGCGGTCAAGCCGCAGGTTTTACCCGGCGTGCTGGCCGGAATCGCGGAACATGTGCCGCAAGAAGCGCTGCTGATCAGCATTGCAGCCGGCATTCCGGTTAAGCTGATCGAGATCGCGCTGCCTGGTGCAATACGCGTTGTACGCGTCATGCCCAACACGCCGGCGCTGGTGGGCGAAGGTGCTGCAGCCATTTGCGCCGGCAGCCACGCCGGCCATGCGGATCTGGACCTGGCCGCCGCGATCTTGGGCGCGGTCGGCAGCGTGGTGCGCGTGGCCGAACAGGACATGGACGCGGTAACAGCACTGAGCGGCAGCGGTCCGGCCTATGTTTTCTACCTGGTGGAAGGCATGCTGCGTGCGGCCGAGGCCATGGGCCTTGCGCCGGACATAGCCCGCGATCTGGCCTGCAAAACCGTGCGAGGCGCGGCCGACTTGCTGCAGCGCTCCGGCGAAGATCCGGCTGAGTTACGCCGCAAGG
This sequence comes from uncultured Verrucomicrobiota bacterium, assembly GCA_964580325.1. Taxonomy (GTDB): domain Bacteria; phylum Verrucomicrobiota; class Kiritimatiellia; order CAYTQP01; family CAZOLK01; genus CAZOLK01. The sequence continues at coordinate 6,225 of CAZOLK010000272.1, forward strand.
TTACGTCCAAAGGCGGTACCACCCAGGCCGCGATCCGCGTCCTGGACGAGGCCGGCACGCAAGCCGCCATTGTCAACGCGCTAAAAGCGGCACAGGCCCGTTCCCGATCATTGTCCGCAAACGCTTTGGCCGGTACGCCTTCCTGACGTTATGCCCCACGAACCCGGCAAACATATCTATACTCGGTGCAAGCGGGAATTCAAACCCGCTGTTTTTTTTCCGCGGGTCATGGTCGGGTTGCTGATCGGTGTCATTATCCTCTATGTTGCGGTGCTGGCTGTTTCCGAAACAGCCGGGTTCCGCTCCCTGGTCAGGGCGCGCATAAAATCCGCGGTCGGGCTCGATATGCGCATAGATAAAGCTTTTCTGGATCTGCGCTGGGACCTGCACCTCGAAGGTTGTAGCGTGCACGGACATGATGACGGGGAAGGCACAAAACCGATGTTCAAAGCCACGGGTCTTAGCCTGCGCCGGGACTGGAACAGGATCGCCGAAATAGAAATAGAAGAACCACGGTTCGTCATGGATTCGCCGGATTCGTTAACCTTGCAACGCCATGAACTATCGGGAATCCTGACTCGGCTGGCGCCGTGGCTGGGCGATTGGGCCATGGACAAGCAGGTAAAACTGCACGGATTAAGCGCCAACAAAATCGTCATCAACCTGGCGACAAAAACCAACAGCTATTCGCTGGCCGATGCAGATATGTTCACCATGTCCGATGCCCAACTGGAATGGATGTGCGCGGACAAAGTGGTTGCCCACGCACAAGGCGTCGACTTCTGCGTCTCCAACATGGAAGCGCCGACTCGCGGCATGAAATACTGGGTCATCGGCATCCGCTACCTGCAAAGCCCCGAAATAACGCTGCGCGATTTTTACATGGAATTCATCACCATTGCCGACAGCATCATCGTCGTCACCATGGACAGCGACCATTCCAATCTGGGTGCATCGCTGGTGGAAGGATTGGCGCCGGGAAATGAGGAGTAAGGGCGTGCGTAAAAATGACTTCACCATCGAGGGGGCATTCATCTAGGTGCAATATAAAAAAGTGAGTAACCGTTCACGGGTTTCAGTTCAGTCCAACCTATGAGCAATGTCAGCATGTA
>CAZOLK010000273.1:0-7300 GCA_964580325.1 uncultured Verrucomicrobiota bacterium
TTTTAATTTCCATTTATTCTGGAATGCTGTTCCAGAAAAATGCGGGATATAACATCTACCAGCAGGCGCGCTATCTACACCGCCCCACGGGCCGGTTGGTCGATATCGATCTCCGCAGCAACTGCGTCATGCGCGTGGACCTGCCGGCAGGCATCGATGCGCTGCAGGAAAACGCCTATCTGCAACCGGTGTTGCTCCAATCCAATACCTGGCGGCTTCTGGCCCGCGGCCTGCGCGTCGATGTGTATCTGCACACAGGCCATAGCGCATGGATCCAGATCGACCGCCGTTCGATGCGCCTGATCGCAGTCAACCGACCGGCTGCCACCAATGCACTGCTCGTCAATGCCTTCATGCCTGCGGCTCTTCTGAAACAGCACGACTGGCAGGAACTCGGGTCCATTTTCGATCAGGCAACCTACCTCCACACACCGAGCGGAACTCTGATCCATTACAACAAGAAGGTGCAGCGCATCGTTGCTATCAATGAGCCTGCGGCCGTACGACAGGTTGTCGCCAATGCCTATATACCCGAGACCCTGCCGACCGACACATGGGAGCTGCTGTCGCGGACTTTCCAGAAAGCGCGTTACCGCAACCGCCTCTCTCGTATCGAAATCTGTATAGACGAAAAATCCAGGCGCATCCTCCTCGTCCAGACTCCTGAAAACAAGGCTGATCCAAATGACGCAGCACGAAACAGTCGCAGGGACTAAAGGCCAATGTGCGAGCGCCTCGACATCCTGCTCGATCACAACGCCCCATTAAGGTCAATCAGGTCAATCAGGTCAAAAAAGCCAGCAGACCCTGATCATCTCCTGCGCGATTGGGCGTACCTGCATCATTGATCCGTCATCATTGTCTGCTTGCGGATCATTTCAATGAGCGCATAATTAAGCTTTGCACATTGACTTGAGTGCCCGAGTTGAACCATGCCATAGGCCAGCAACTGGTTGTCGTCCGTAATCAGCGGACGCTGGTCAATCCTGCAATACATGGCAAGCTGTTGTGGCATCAGTTGGACGGCATGACGAACGATCTCGTCATCGAGATCGCGTATTATTTCACGTTCAAAGCCCGGCCACCGTGATCCGAGCGGTTCGGCTGCACCGGCACAGCGACCGACCAGAATACCTGTTCCACCGACAGGATCGACCCACAACAAGCTGTCCTCGAAAACGTGGCGGAAAGTGGCAGAAACAGACACGGCATATTCAGGTGGCAGGAGATGATAAGGAACCCATTGTGCGACTATGGCGCCATGGTTGAGTCTTTCCGCCATCAGCCGGTAAAACTCAAGCGAATACAAGGCATTGACACCCGCGAAATGAGGTGGCATGGGTTCCAGCGTCACCACGTCATAGCGCCGCTCCGTCCTGCGCAACCAGGCGCGTCCATCCATGACGATGGCCTCCACACGGGGATCGTCGAGTACTTTTTCATTAACCGTAAACAGGTTGCCAACATCCAGCACGGCGGGACTCAGTTCAACGATATCCAATGCACCGGGCCCTTCCTTGCGTACACCATTGGCTGTCTGACCGGTGCCGAAAGCGATAACGAGTGCACGCCTGGGATCCGGATGCAGCACCATGGGCAGTCGACCCATCCACTCCATGTAGTGTGCCTGTTTATGTTCGCTGGCCGCAATAAACCCGTCGATCATCAGACCACGCGCATTCTGCTCGAATTCCACGACCGCTATGGTGGAATCAGGCCCTTCACGATATGCCAGCAAAGTATATGCACCGCGCCCCAACTCACCCTGAAAGCGATCACGCCCCAATCCGGATTCAAAGAAAACTGCCAGACATAACGCCAAGCCACACATCACACTGCTTGCGATGCGCACTCGAATGGTTCCCGACACAATGCCCAGTACGGCCAGCAGCGATCCGGCTAGCCATGAGGTGCGTGCAAATCCAATGACGGGCAAGAGAAGCCAGGCCGCGGCCAGGGAACCTGTAACGGCGCCCAAGGTATTCATTCCATTCAGAAGTCCCCATTGCCGTGGCGTACTTTTCTGGTCGAGCAGCGCGGGAAACACAGTCGCTATCAGCAACATAGGTATCCCTATGACCACCAGTGAGCAGCAGAACCAGATGCCTAGATTGACGGCATAATAGCCAACCCTGAAATCATGCAGGTCGAATCGTTCGATTACCGGCGTGATCAACAGCACGGCAACTCCGGACGCCATCAACCGCACGGCAATGGAAATACCTGCCCGGGTCATTGTCCGGGCCAGACGGGCGCCCAAGGCAATGGCGATCAACACGCTGGTCAAGACAATGGCAAAGCTGGCCGTGGTATCCTGAAAAGCAGCCCGAAATGAGCGAAACCAGGCGACTTCCAAGGCAAAGGTTGTCAGACCTGTACCGAATGCAATCAGACAAGGCATGCGCATGCCGTGTTGCGTGGCGCCATCACCAGCTTCAGCCTGCGCTTCCAACATGCTGTCCGGAACGACCTGACTGCATTGATAAACTCCAAGACACACCAGCGTATTCAGCGAAGCCAGAAAAAACACGCTCATGCGGATGCCCAGCAGCGGGATGATCACAAAGGACATCAGAAGCAGCCCCAACGCTGCGCCAACTGTATTGACAGCATAGATCTGTGATAGTGGAACGCGAAAGCGTTGCGCCATCAATCCGAAAATCGGGATGCTAGCGCCCATCGCCATGGTCGGTGGTCCAAGCAGCAGTGTGATCCCCAGCAGATGTAAGATGGTGCTCAGGTGCGCTGACATACAATAGAGACGACCATCGAGCATCATCAGAGAATGGAAACCGGCCAGCATCAGTAAACCCGACAAGCCAACCATCAACTCCAGCATCGCGTAGAGTTTCAGCGCCTTGACCTTGCCAGGTTTTTTCAACAGACCTCCAGCCAGCAAAGAACCGAGGCACATGCCACCCATGGTAATGGCGATGGTGATGGCGGTACCCTTGGCCGACACGCCCAAGGCCAGAGATGCTTGAATTTGCCAGAGTAATTCCCACGAAAGTGCCGCACCACCAGCCATTGCAATCAAAAACATCAAAATATTCATAAAAAAATTCCGACTATATACTGAAACCACTGCGTCATAACATATTACCTACCAACCATATAAACATATGAAATATAATACCTTATAAAAATAAATTACGTCAACATCGATTTTATGACAAGCAGAAACTGTCCTGGTTTTATGATCACGACGCATTCGCAGACGACTTCGTCGACTCCCGCGGAAACGTATGTATGAAAAAACATCGGGTGGGGCCGCCACATGACCGACCACAGACAACGTCTGCCATTCACCAGATACCTGGCAGCAGGCGCCAGCGGACACGTTCTGCATAGGCAACATAAACAGGGTCCTGGACGAGAAACGCCTCCTCCGTTGCGATACGCAACCAAACAGATGCAAGGAACAGCACGAACAGCACGAAGCCGTCGAGCCGCGGCGCCGCTAAAATGGCGAATCCACGACCGAGGTGGAGAAACGCCGCCAGCGTCAACAGAAAGAGAATCTGCCCACACCACGGCCACAGGCTCGGGTCAGGCGCCAGTCTGAACAGCAACCCGGCCAGAATGAACGCTGGAAGACAGCGCAGGCCATGTCGTAACGCACCGCGTCGCTCGAATGCATGGCGACGTACGATGAATTAATATGAAAAAAACAAGTTCCTATCAGTTCACCGAGTACTGGCGGAGCGGTCCGGCCATCGACCGCGCCCAGGGCGAGATCGGGGGATCGTTGAACCATCCGGTCTTCGGCGCGGTCCTCGAAGGCATCGTTCGTTATGTCTGGGGACTGCAACAAGCGCCGGACAGCGCGGGATTCCGCGACGTCGTCATCGCGCCGCGCTTCACCGACCGGCTCGACTCGGCTCGCGGCAAGTTTCACTCCGTCCGCGGAACCTACGAACTGGCCTGGCGAAGGGAAGCCGACGGTGTGCGCTTCGATATCGTCATCCCAGCGGGCTGTCGCGGCGCGTTGCGGCCGCTCCATCCCGAAAATGCGCCCATCGCGCTGAACCCCGGTCGCACAAAGGTCATGCTGTGACGTGACCTTTAATTCATGCGCCGAGATTGCCGCGGATGTAAGGCGCGGAACACGCCGAAAGACACGGAATAGGAGATAAGATTTATATTTCCGTGTCCTTCCGTGAAATTCCGTGGTAGATGGGTTTGGATTTTTATGGAAGCGGATTTTGGGCCGGTTCGACAACGAACCGGCCAAAAAAAAGGGGCGCAACCTGTAGGTGAAAAGCGAATCTTACCGATCCATGCGTTATTATTTCATATTGAATCCTTGTAATTTGAACGCATAGCGCTCAATATTCAAGGATGAAATTACAAAGAAAAAGACTACTGGAGCAAGTTTTATCCGCGTTGGAGCGGAGCCGCGCCGTGGGACTGGTCGGCCCCCGTCAATGCGGGAAAAGCACACTCGCCCGCGAAATAGCGGCCCGGAAAAAAACGGTCGATTTTTCGATCTCGAAGACCCCACTTCGTTGGCACGGTTGCGCGATCCGAAATTGACGCTGGAACCTCTGCGCGGTCTGGTGGTGATCGACGAGATCCAGCGCAATCCCGAATTGATGCCATTATTGCGGGTTCTGTTGGACCGCGATCCGTTGCCCGCTCGCTTCCTGCTGATAGGCAGTGCGTCCCCCGAGTTGATACGCGGAACATCGGAAAGTCTGGCCGGCCGAATCGAATTTATCGAAATGGAAGGATTCACGCTGGACGAAACGGGTTTGGAGCATGCCCCTGCATTGTGGCTTCGCGGAGGCTTTCCGCCGTCGTACACCGCGAAGGGAGATTTCGACAGCTTGAAGTGGCGTTCCGCCTATGTGCAATCTTTTATCGAGCGCGATCTCCAAGCGCTCGGCGTCGATCTTCCGCCGGTGGCCGTCCGCCGGTTTTTGACCATGCTCGCGCATTATCACGGCCAGACATGGAATGGGTCCGAAATGGGTCGATCGTTGCAACTTTCCCATACCACGGTAAAACGCTATCTGGATATCGCGACCGGAGCGCTGTTGGTTCGCCCCTTGCATCCCTGGTTCGAGAATATCGGAAAACGCGTCGTCAAGTCTCCGAAAATCTATCTGCGCGACAGCGGCCTATTGCACGCCTTGCTGGAACTGGAAACCATGAAACAATTGCAGGGACATCCCAAGCTGGGCGCCTCATGGGAAGGCTTTGCCATGAATCAAGTATTGGCGCGGCAAGATCGCGGCCAACCTTATTTCTGGGCCACCCATGCGGGCGCCGAATTGGACCTTTGCTTCTTGTCGGGTCCGCAACGCATAGGCATCGAATTTAAATACTCCAGCGCCCCCTCCATTACAAAATCCATGCGAGTCGCGATCGAGAGTCTGAAGCTGGACCGACTCTTTGTGATTTATCCCGGAAAAGAAAAATTCGCTTTGTCGGATCGGATCGTCGCCATGGGTTTAAACGAGATCGAAACGTTGTGACGAAATCCGTCCTGCGCCAAGGCTTCGGAGGACAAGCGCGCGAAAATATCGAAAAAAGACAGTAGCATCTCATGGGGATGCGGAATAATGGAATATCGAAATGCCGGATTATTGCAAGAACATGCGAGCCATGGGATTACAGCGCTTCTATTCCGTGTCTTTCGGTGCGTTCCGTGGCGGAAAGCTTTCTGAAGCGCGCTTCCATCCGGCGGGCGGCATCCGAGGCTCCAGCGCTTACCCCTTAATCATTAGTGTATATTTTCGTTGCAATAAATAGACAATTATGTCTATTTATATTCATGAATTTTGCTGAATTATTACAGTTGGTGGGATCGGAAGGCGTTTTCAAAACGGGACAGATTCTTTCCGGACAACCTTCCCCCGCCGACATCCGGCGGCAACTGGACCGATGGGCAAAGTCGGGCCGGATCGCTCAACTGCGTCGCGGCGTCTATATGCTTAACGAACCCTATTCCGGCAAACATCCGCATCCCTTTGCCGTAGCGAATATGATGAAGAAAGCTTCCTACATCAGTTTGCAATCCGCTCTGGCGCATTACGGCATGATTCCCGAATATGTTCCGGTCGCTACCAGCGTCACCACGGGCCGGCCGGAAGAACTGGACACCCCCGCCGGACGCTTCATCTACCGGCATGTTCACCCCCGTATGTTTTTCGGTTTTTCCTCCGAGGAAATCGCACCGCAACAATATGCGCTGACGGCGTCGCCGCAAAAAGCTTTGGTGGATCTGTTGTATTTGACGCCGCACAGCGACTCGTCGGCCTATCTCCAGGAATTGAGATGTTCCCGCCCCGACGATTTCGACGACGCGGCGCTTCTGCACACCGCCGAACAATCCGGTTCCGCCAAGGTTTTGCGCGCCGTACGGCGTTTGATGGCGCTATGGGAGGAACGGGAAACATGAAACCCTTATTGAAAGAACATCTGCGCGATGCGCGGAACGACTTCGAGCGCCGCAACAGAATGCGGGAGTATCTTCAATCCCGCATTTTGCTTTTTCTACAGGATCGCGGGGCCTTCACAAATTGGGCTTTCGTAGGCGGAACCGCCCTGCGTTTTCTTTTCCGCCTTCCCCGTTATTCGGAAGATTTGGATTTTTCGTTGCGAACGGCCGGGGAAGACGCTCGTTTTCCCGAACTGATGGAATCCGTGGCCAGGGATTTTAATGCCGAAACATATCGTGTATATGTAAAAACTAAAACGCGGACCACCGTGGCCTCCGCCCTGGTCAAATTCTCCGGTCTTCTTTACGAAATGGGGATTTCTCCACATAAAGACGAAGCGCTGGCGGTCAAGGTGGAAATCGACACCCACCCGCCGGCCGGAGCCGAAACAACGACCAGCATCGTACGCCGTTTCGATATGATCCATATTCTGCATTACGACCGAGCTTCACTGCTGGCCGGCAAACTGCACGCCGTGCTTTCGCGCAAGTATACCAAAGGCCGGGACCTTTTCGATCTCGCATGGTATTTATCGGATGTCGAATGGCCCGCCCCCAATATCGTCTTACTCGACAACGCGCTCCAACAGACCGGATGGCCGGGGCCCGCCGTAACCGCGGCCCATTGGCGAAAGATCGTCGCCGAAAAACTGGAGGGCGTCGATTGGAACCAGGCCCGCCTCGATGTTTCTCCGTTTGTCGAAAGAGAACGGGATGCGGATTTCGTTTCCCGCGATGCGATTCTGTCAATGTTGACCAAGCGCTTTTAACCCGATCTGTTCGTCAACTCTTTAAGTTGATACCTGAATTTTGCACGAAAGGTTCAAGCCTCCTAGATTTTTTTTGTAGAATAGA
>CAZOLK010000274.1:0-7190 GCA_964580325.1 uncultured Verrucomicrobiota bacterium
TTGATCGACTTGCACGGCCTCAATCGTTGGTGGCCGTTGTGGCCCTGTGGTCCGACGAGATGGCAACACCCTACTTTCGGTCCTAAGGACGCCCCCGCTACCAGTAAACCAAATCACAGAAGTGCTTTGCACCCCTCATTGACATGCACGTTTCGGTCTTGCCATGCTGCCGCGGACCTGCTACTATAAACGAAAAAAAAGAAAACTCGTGGCGTGAAGAAAAGCAAGAAACAACAAGGCGACAGCGATATGGATGGCGGCCAGAAGGAGATCATCGACGTGTACGTCGAGTTCTTTCCAGAGATCCACCGCGAAATCGATTTTCGGGCTGGCGTCAAGAAGCTGGACAATGACGCTGCCCACGACACTGTACACCAAGTATAACCAAGAGCTGACACATAATGGAGGAGGAACTGCACATGGCTTACATAACCGTTGGAGAACGAATAGCCAGGAAGGAAGGGGGAGAAAGTTGTGATGAAATTTCTTGGCGTCCATCACAATCCAAGTTGTTTGAGGGAGTCAACATGAAAGGAGCGGGGTATGGCACAGCCGTTGGTCCTTAAATACGAAGATCGCGAGATACCTTTTCACTTGTCCAAAGTGGACCGCACCAAGCTGTATGGCAAGGTCGAACTGGAAACCCTGGATGAGCAGGGACGGCCCTGCCGCCTGGTGACCCTGGCCTCTGACGGTCGGACCATGATCGGCTCCGGCGGCGTGGCCATGGCCTGTTTCACGCCTGACGGCGAATGGCGCGATAAGTCCGCGCTGACCCCAGTCAACCTTGAAGGCGAAGAGGTGCAACCCGTGGGCTCCTCCTTTAAAACCGTCACGCCACTGACCACGAAAGGCACGATCGAGGATTACCTGTCCCATACCATCCGCTCCGTGTATGAAATGGAATGCGAAGACGATATGGACGATCTACGCCAGGAACTAATCCAGGGTGAGATTTTTTCATTCCCATTCAGTTACCGCGGGTCGCTCGAGACTGACACTGCGTTTCTGCTCGCCAATTCCAACGGCGATGTGTTCATGGCCGTGGGTAAAAAAGCCGACATCCAGTTCTTCGGTTTTGAACAGGTCGCAACCGCGGAAGAGGAAGACGCGACCGGCGAAGCCGAAGACGAGGACATGGATTTCAGCATGATGTAAAGGAGACGCCAATACCATGGGACAAATCAATATTGCCAATAGCAAGAACCGCGACGCCGTTGTCTACACGCGAAGCGTAAGCACCTCATCCAAAGTGCGTTACATCGACGAAAAACAACGCCAGGTGGAAAACCGCAAGATTCTGCGCGCCACCTTAGACCGCGATATCCGCCACCTCAAGGAACAGGTCGGCGACGATATGGAAGCGCTGGCTCAGCAAATGATCGACGGCGACCCGGAAGTGGGCTTTGAGAAATTCGGTTCGTTCCTGGGCAAAACAGCCAGGGCCTACATCGATCAAGACGGCAAACTGGTCCATCGCGTGGTGGAATGGGATATTGTGCGCAATCCCGACGGCAGCGTGCGTGAACGACGGTCGCACAAGGCAACCCAACCCAACATCAACGAAGAAACGCCACTGAAGTGGACCGGCAAGCTGATGAAAAAGGAGAAGGTCTACAACAAGTTCGTCTTCTCGCACATGGTCCAGATCATGCACTACAACGGCCTGACCTACGATTTCTTGTTTACCATGGCTAAAGATCTGGAAGAGAAGGAAAGCCTGATGTTGTTGGGTGCCGGCCCCAAAAACAACCAGCCGCTCGTATTCCAGCGTAACGGCACGCCTTATCGCGGTTTCCTCGAAGGCCGCACCAAAGGCGATAAATATGCGCTGATCCTGCATCTTTCCAATATGGAATTGAAAAAAACAAGCCAGGAAGAGGAGGGCGATGACCATGCCTGAGCTGTTGGACGCATCCCAAATCAAGATTTTACTGGGCGAATACGGCGCTGCCCGCGCCACCGCGCTGAAAGACCCGTTGATTCATCCACGCGTACAGGGCATGCGCCGCTCTTTGAGCGCGCGCATGGCTGCCGTGGATAAAAAGAGCATCCGCAAAAAAGTGCCTGAGGACGCCTACCACTTGAGCCGTAAAATTGACGGCGAATTCACCGTGCTGGTGGTCAACGGCGACGAAGCGTTCAGCGTCAACCCAGGCGGCACAGTGCGTACGGGCCTGCCGTTCATGGCCGAATCCGTCGAACTGGTTAAAAAAGCCGGCGTCAGCGAGGTCATGATCGCGGGCGAACTTTTCTTCAACCGCCAGGACGGCAAGCGCCCGCGTGTACACGACGTGGTGCGCGTGGCGCGCAACCCGGGATCCAAACAGGACCTGGAGCTGCTCCACTTTGCCGTATTCGACCTGATGCTGGTCGACAACGAGCCTGAATCGGGTCCATTCAGCGCAACCTGGTCGCGCATCACCGAGTGGTTCGGCCAGGGCCGGCGCATCTATCCGGTGGATGCGCTGCTGGACCATGGTCTGGACAGCGTGGAAGCAACGTTTGAGCAGTGGGTCGAAAAAGAAGGATCGGAAGGACTGGTCCTGCGCAGCGAAGCAGCCGGCATGTTCAAGATCAAACCACGCCACACCATTGACGTGGCCGTGATCGGCTTTACCGAAGGCAGCGAGGAGCGGACCAACATGCTGCACGACGCATTGATTGCCGTGATGCGGCCAGAAGGCACGTTCCATATATTGGGTCGCGTCGGCGGCGGCTACAAGGACGAACAACGCTGCGATTTCCTGTCCCGCCTGCGCGACATGGTCGTGGAAAGTGAATACCACGAAATCGGCTCGGAACGGACCGCCTACCAGATGGTGCGACCCGAATGGGTGTTTGAAATTTCGTGTCTTGATTTCATCACCGAAACCTCGTCCGGCAGTCTGCTGTCCAGGATGGTGCTCAACTGGGACCACCAGGCGAACACGTACCGCATCGTACGACACATGCCCAATGCCAGCGTCATCTCGCCCCAATTCCTGCGTCTGCGCGAGGACAAAACCGCCTGCTACGACGATGTGCCGCTGCAGCAGATCCTCGATTTTGTCGACGTGCCCCAGGCGGACAAGAACGCCCTTAACATCCGTTATCCCGAAAGTACAGTGCTGCGCCGCGAAGTGCGCACCAAGGTACTCAAAGGCGCCACCATGGTGAGGAAACTGCTCATGTGGCAAACCAACAAAGACAAGGAAACCGACGAATTTCCGGCCTACGTGGTTTACGTCACCGATTTCAGCCCCAACCGCAAAGAGCCACTTTCCCGCGACATCCGCGTATCCAACGCAAAGGAACAGGCCGACGCCATGTGGGACGAATTGGAAAGCGAATACTTTGTCAAAGGCTGGAAAGCGCCGGGTGAAGCCGAAGAAGAAAAACCCAAAGCCAAACCCAAAGCCAAACCTAAAAGCAAACCGAAAAAGAAAACAGGCGAGTAAGGCATGGGAATGCCGGGCGCAAACGGGCGAGTAAACCTGCGGTGAGGATATCGTCCGGTGCCTATGCAAACTTCACGGGACGTTACCGGGTAGCTTCAACGCCTTTGAAATAATCAGCGACTTTGGCCAACTCGTCGACGATTTCGATTTTCTGCGGACAGTGCTCCTCACAGGCGTGGCACTGGACGCAGGCTGCGGCCTTGGCATCATCGGGGATCATGGAATAAAGCACCCTATTGAGCGTTTCCGTATTGCCGCCGAATAACCTGGCCTTGTTGTAAACATCGAAGTTGCGCGAGATCTCGATGCCCACGGGACAGGGCATACAGTATTTGCAGCCCGTGCAGGGTACTGGCTGACTACTCTCCAGCGTGGCGCGGATTCTGGCGACCATACCGCGTTCAGCCTCGGTCAGGGTGTTGGCTTCGGCTTTGTCGGCTGAGATCAGGTTTTCCTCTACATCGCGCATAGCGTTCATACCGCTCAGCACCACCTTGACTTCGGGCTTGTCCCAGACCCATTGCAGGGCCAGGTCCGCCGCGGTATAAGGCGGCGACATGGCGCTGATTTCATGGACCAGGTTTTCGGGCAGCTTGACCAGACTGCCGCCGAACAGGGGTTCCATCACAATCACATCGATGCCCTTTTGGGCGGCATAGTGCAAACCTTCCGTGCCGGCCTGAACCTGCTCGCACAGGTAGTTGTACTGAATCTGGCAGAAATCCCAGTCATGGCTGTCGACGATCTGTTTGAATACGGGCAATTGGTCGTGAAACGAAAAGCCGAAATGACGGATACGGCCCTGGCGCTTGAGATCCTCGCCCCATGCAACAGCGCCCAGGTCGCGCATGGCCGACCACGACTTGGCATGCAGGCAGTGGAGCAGGTAAAAGTCGATCCGATCCGTGTCCAGGCGCACGAGCTGCTCGTTGAAGATGCGGTTCAGGTCCTCATACATTTTGACTTCCCAGCACGGCATCTTGTCAGCCACTAAAACCTGGTCGCGGAAACCGTCTTTCAGCGCCTGGCCCACCACGCCTTCACTGTTCCCCCCGTGGTATGGCCATGCTGTATCCACATAGTTGACGCCCCGCTCGAAAGCCAGGCGCATCATCCGCAAACTGGATTCGCGATCGATCTTGTCATTGTCGCCGTCCAGCACCGGCAACCGCATAGCGCCGAAACCCAGCGCGGAAACTCTTTCACCTGCCAACATTCTATATTTCACGCCAATCACTCCTCATCAAATAACATTAAAAAAACGGCTGACATGATGCACTGTTCGTGATCGCCATGTCCATCCTGTTAGTTCAAAACCATCAGGACCCGAACTTCACGCTTTGGGCGATTTTCAACATGACCGGCTCCAGGTGACGCGCCTGGCCGGCATCATACCGGAACATGAGCAGCGTGGCATCGCCGACGCGAGCATGGGGACGGACCACGTAGAGCCGGTACATGTCGCGTGACTTATTTTCATCCTGCGGCTCCGGATCTTCAGCCTGGACCCAGACCCCGCGACTGAAAGATACAGGCTGGGCCTGGGTGATTACCGCCAGCTCCGGCGCCCATTCACCCAGCCAGTCGCGCTCCCGACCGGGCGGTACCTCCTGAAGCGGATTGATCGTGAACGATACGCCAAAACCCAGCCATTGATAGCGCCGGCCCGGGTTTTGTTTCCAGGAATAGGGCACGCCAATGCTCCAATCCAGCGCAGGCACGTTGAAGGTTTTCATGTAGATCCGCGACGCTTTGAACACGGGGCGCACGATAAAGACCAGCGCGATCACCCAGAGATAAATCGCCAACGCCGCAGTCACCCTGAGCGGCATGCCCTTGAACAAGCCCTTGTGTTTACTCTTTTTCCCGCGTTTTTTCAACGGCGCGAACGATGGCCGCATGAGCAAACCGAGCAACACGCCACACAAAAACCCAGCGATGTGCGCGGCATTATCCATGTGCAACCCCGGGATCAAGCCCAGCCCCAGGGTCAACGCGACCCAGGGTGCCAGACCCCAACCGAAAATACGTCGGAAACGTCCTGGAATAGCGGCGCGGAAACGAATGCCCATGGCCACCATCATGCCGACTATGCCAAAGATCGCACCCGATGCGCCAACCGACATATTCGGCACAAACAGGAAGCTGGCCAGCGAGGAAAGCAGACCGCAGGTCATATACGCGATCAGCATGCGCGCCGAACCGTAGATCCGTTCGGCAATGAATACCCAGACGCACAGGGCGCACATATTGAACATGAGATGGAGAAAGCCGTAATGCAAGAACATGTGGGTCAGTAATCGCCACAACTCGCCCTCGATAATCAGTTCGTTCAACTTGGCGCCAAACGCGATCAGCGTGAAATAATTGGTCGAACCGCCATAAAGTTCCAGCAGCGCGAAACAGAGCAGGTTGGAGAACAGCAACAGCACAGCCATGGGTGCCCAGCCGAACAGGCCGCGTTGGAAATCGACCTCGGCCAGGTTGTTCGTCATGCCTTGCATGGCGTCCATGGGCGGCGTGGTCGTCGAACCGGAGACCGCGGCAATGCGGCCATCGCCCTGTTCCACCAGGTCGAGATAGCGCTGGATCGCCTTGCGCCAGAGCAAGACGCGCGGCGGCACCTGTTCGCGCGCCTGCAACAGAAAATCGCGCGCCTTATCGTTTTCGCCAGCATGGTAATGGGCCAAGCCGCGCCAGTAAGAGAAAATCACCGGCATCAAGCCTTTGACCTTTTCCAGCCTGGTAATATGCTGTTCCAACGTTTCCAGGTCGCCGCGAATCGCATCCAGCATGACCAGCGCCAGTGTATACTCGGTGCGCACCATCCGAGAACCTGCGTGGTTTTTGAGCCAACCTACCAGGGACTGGGCCTCTTCGAACCGGCCCAGTTCGGCATAGGCCCGGATGGCATAAACCACGGCCGGCGACGACAGTTTGACATTGCTGGACGCCATTTTACGTTCCAGAAACGCCACGGCTTCTTCCCAGTTGTGGAGCTGAATGCAACAGAACAGCATGCTTTCCAGAAAGCGCAACTCAAGTTCGGCTGGGATGCCATCCTGTTCCAGTTCGTGCAGCATGGTGCAAGCGCCCTCCACGTTGCCGGAAATACCGCGATAGTTGGCCAGCGACAGACGAAAGGCAATGCGGTGGAAGGTGGACCAGTCCAGCAATATGGTGCAGCGCTGGAGCCACAAACCGGTGCGCGGCAAGTTCAGCGAAAAGATCTGGCTCTGCAACTGATGCAGAAAAATCGGACCCAGAGCCACGGTTACGAAACAGATTTCCACCAACACGCTCAAGCGCATACCGGCCAGCATCATATTGGGATGGGCCACCGGCAGCACGGCAACGCTCATCAACATGCTATATTGGACAACGGTCTGCCAGTAATAGCGCATGCCGCCGCGGATGCAGTCGCGAATACGGATCGCCATGAAAAGGGCCATACAGCCAAATACCAGTTTATAGTCCATGGCTGCCTTACAGGATGGCACCAGGGGTGTACTCGGCGGCGCCCGGATGCGCGGTGATCCAGTCCCTGGCCGTATGGACAAACGCATCCACCTGTGCCGCGGCCGCGCCGGTAAGCCGGTCCGCCTGCGCCACGATTTCGGTCAACTCGGCAGCCGATAACCCCAGCGCCGGCTCAGCAGCCAGGCGCGCAACCAGGTCATTGCATTCGATCGCGCTCTTGTGCGGGACCGCCGCCTCTAGTTCGTGAGCGCGCGACTGTCGATCCCTCTC
>CAZOLK010000275.1:0-7186 GCA_964580325.1 uncultured Verrucomicrobiota bacterium
GGCAGCGGCCGCGACCCAGCGCAGGGCCGCGGCCGGCCGGCGTTTACGGACCGGTTCTTCGCGCTTGAGACCGACAGCCTGGAGCCGGAAGCTTTCCCAAAAATCATCCGCGTGCATCCCCGGAACGGTCTTACAAGCGGTCTTGATCTCTTTTTTCAAGTTGTCGAACGTTTTCATACAATGGTCCTTTCCATCATCGACTCGTCATCCTCGGATTGCTCCTTGAGAATGGCGCGCAGTTTGCGTTTGGCATTGAACAAGCGCGACATGACCGTGCCCAGGGAGATGCCCGTGGCCGCGGCGATCTCGGCATAGCTCAAATCGTCTACAAAACGCAACAGCAGCACGATGCGCAGTTTGTCAGGCAACCGGTCCAGGGCTTGACGCACCCAGATCCGCGTTTCTTCGGCAGCCAGTTCGGCAGCAGGATGGCGCGGCGCTGGATCGGCCAGGCGCTGGATCGTGTCCATGTCCTCGTCCCGCTCGTGGACCTGACGCCGGTCCATGAGCTGACGTCGGCGCAAAAAGTCCAGCGCTTTGTTGTGCGCGATCCGACAGAGCCAGGTGGACAGCGACGAGCGTCCGCCAAACGTAGGCAGCACTTTCCAGGCTTTCAAAAACGTATCCATGACCACATCATCCGCATCATGAGGACCGACCAAGCGGCACACCACGGCATAAATCTTCGTACGCAGCGGCTCGAAGAGTTCCACAAAGGCCTGCATATCGCCTTGTTGGGCCTGTTTTAACACTTTCATATCATGTTCACCCAATTGGACGAAACCAGCCGGCCGTTTATTCACCTGTTTTCACGTCAGCGGTTCAAAGTTCGAGTGAAAAACGGTACTTTATATAAAGGTAGTAGTCCGTGTCCGAGATGGGTATCATTTGCAGGCTGTTTTCCAGGCCAAAAATCAACACCTTGCTGTTCGGACCAAAAGCGGCCTTGATCTTCTGCGCTTTGCCGAGGATCTTCTCGACAATTTTTTCTCGGTACTGGTTGGGGTCCGTGACCTGGGTTTTCAGGCTGGTCACACGCAGCACGATCGTATCCTGCAACTCCAAGCCCTCGATAAAGGTATTGAAGCGCGACGAGGCTTTGAACAGATTAGCATCGACCTGGTCCAGGGCAACGGTCAGCATGATCACGGCATGATCGGTGACCGCGTAACTGGCGGACGGCTTGGACACCCCGCTGAGGATGGAGCCTTTACTTTTGACCTGGATCAACGAGCAGGAACGCTCCTGGATCGCGGCCTTGATCATGCCGCCATTTTCAGCCGCGGTGGTGACATGGGCTACCGCTTTGGCCAGGTCGTCCATCCGCGCAATGGGCGTATCGAGATCGCTGCGCAAATGGATCAACATGACCATCTGATCGGCCTTGACCACCATACCATGGGGCGGCAACACCTCCGTGTCCCGAATATTCATATTGAACTGGGTGAACCTGCTCGGATTCGTACCGGCCAGTACCGTAAAACAACCCGCCAACCAAAAACACCAGCATATTCTCATGATCCATCTCCCTGATCTAATAGGATAAAACAAAATGCAAGACAAATGCAGCTTAAGCCGGAAACCGCCGCAAGACAAGATCAGGATGCTTTAAAAAAAAGTCATTCACAAAAATGGTCATGTTACTCACTGCTTATCAACAAGTTGTTTTTTGCGCACTAAAAAATCGAAATTTTTCGCTTGATTAGAGTCCGGTTTGGTATATCCTATTCTTAGGAATGGGTTGTCTGTTTTTCCTATGGGTTCCCCACCCAGACCTCCTTGGCAGACAACCCTTCCTTTTATCTTTGGTTCAAGGGGGCAGGAAGGTGTCAGTCCATAAGGCTCGTCACTTGCCACCCGTTATCCGCCGCTTGCCCCCGCCACTCTTCACAAAAAAGATTGCTTTCAGTGCTGCGGCAATGTATAAAATCTACTTTTTAAAAAAAAAAGCCATTGCGACATAAAGGAACGATGCCATGCCGACCTTGACCATCGACCAGCAAACGATCAAAGTGGACCAGGATGCAGTCATTCTTGACGCGGCCCGAAAACTGAACATCAACATCCCCACACTGTGCTACCTGCAGGACCATGCGCTCTATACCTCCTGCATGATCTGCGTGGTACAGGATCGACGTACCGGCAAAATGGTGCCCGCATGCTCAACGCCGGTCGAGGAGGGTATGGAGATCGAAACGGAAAACGAGGCGATCGGCCAACGACGCCGTGACATCCTGGAACTGCTGTTCAGCGAACATGTCGGCGATTGCGAAGGCCCCTGCCGCCAGATCTGCCCGGCCCGCATGGACATCCCCGGTATGATCAGGCTGATCCAGGCCAGCAAACCGGATCAGGCCCTTGGCGTAGCCGCCGAAGCGCTGGTCTTTCCCGGCATCCTGGGCTATATCTGTCCGGCGCCTTGCGTCAAAGGTTGCCGGCGCGCTGAATACGATCACGGCGTGGCCATTGCCGGCTTGCACCGACGTCTGGCCGAAGAACAGGAACGCGAACTGCCGACATGCGCCGAACCCATGGAAGACCAGGTCCATATCGTGGGCGCGGGACCAGCCGGGTTGAGCGCGGCCTATGCTCTGAGCCTTGCCGGCGTGATCTGCCATGTGTACGACGATCACGAGCAAACCGGCGGCATGCTGCGCTATGGCGTGGCCAACGACACGTTGCCGCGCTCGATCCTGAACCGCGAACTGCACATGCTGGAAAAACTGCCGATCACCTTTCACCTGGGCGTTAAGGTGGGGGAAAGCGTTGCTGTTCAATCCCTGGCCGAGCAAGGCAAAGCGCTGGTGCTGGCCGCGGGCCAAGGCGTAGACGACCTGGGTCAGGCCCTGGGCCTGGAAAAATCAACGCGAGGTCTGAGCCTTGACCCTGCCACCCATGCAACCAGCCGAGCCGGCGTGTTTGCCGTCAAACCGTCTCGCGGCGCAAAACACATGGCGGTCAGGGCCGTGGCCGCGGGTTGTTCCATAGCCGATGCCTTGCTGGGATGGCTGCGCCGGCAAAAACCGGACGTAACCACGAAACGCTTCAATTGCGCTATCGGTCGCTTGAAACAGGGCGAGATCGACAACCTCCTGCCTGACGCGGCCAATCGTCAGCGTGCGCAGGATGCCATGAAATTGCCGCTGCTGGACGAAGCGCATCGCTGCCTGCTCTGCGACTGCCTCAAAGCGAACGATTGCCGGCTGCGCGAGCTTGCCGAACGCTACGGGCTACAGCGCAACACCTTGAAACGCAACGACCGCCCATTGATCCACAAGATCCGTCAACATCCCGATGTGGTTTATGAACCAGGCAAATGCATCAAATGCGGCATCTGCGTCCGGCTCAGCGAGGGCCGGAAGGAACCGCTGGGCATGAGCTTTATCGGCCGCGGATTCGACACCCGCATCGACGTGCCCTTCAAAGAGCCATTGGACCAGGGCATGACCACATCCGCGGAACTATGCGTGACATCCTGTCCCACAGCCGCCCTGGCAAAACAAGCCATCTCGTCGTAATTTCTAAAATATGATAATATTTTCTTGTGAGTTTGCGTTTGACTTATCTCTCAAGTTAGGTAATGTAGAAATAAAAATAAGCGTATATTTTATAAAATTATAAAAATAAGTAAATTTAGATTATTGAATTTTTTTTGGCATGGGGTATGCTGTTTCAAACTTATATATATATATATAAATCAGATCATGGGAGCAACATGAAGACAACGAAAAAACAACATGGATTCACCTTAATCGAGGTGGTTATCGTACTAGCCATAGCCTCAACGGCACTGGCTGCGGTCATGTCCGGAATTATATCAGCCAACCGGTTGTCGTACAGCGTGGCGCAGCACCAGGCAGCCTGGGGGCTTTGCCAGGAACGTTTCGAACAGATGCGCGCGGCCGACGATTTCTGGAACATCACCACGACGAATTTTACCGACGAGACCGATCTGTTCCTGACGCATCTGGGTGGCAGCACCAAGGTACGCATGCTTGCGGACCGCACAGTCCAGATCGAAAATTTTATGGATACGCCCGTCCGTAAAAGGGTAACCATCGACGTGGACTGGGAATACCGCGGAACCAATCAGAACGAAAGACTGCAAGGCATGATTTATTTGAAAAGATGATTTATTTGAAAAGATAGGAGCAACACCATGTCATCCAAGAACAAACAGAAACGAGCCGGCTTCACCCTGAGTGAAATGATGGTAGCCGTCACCATTTTCAGCATGATGGCCGGCGGCATACTTATGGTTGTACAAACAGCCATGCTGCAGATGAAGGGCGGTAATTTCCAGAGTGAATTGCTCGGTTTGAGCCGCGAAGCGCAATCCAAAATTACCTATTATATCTACCGCAGTCGAATTTTCTCCATTCAGGGCAACTCACGCCTGCTGCTTTACCCGCCGGGCGCCACATCGCCTGACATACTCGAGTTTGATGATGCGGACGGCGACCCAGCCACGCTGGCGGACAATCGCATCATATATACACCTGATGGCGGGGCCACCCTTGAAATTTGCCGCTACGTATCGCAGGTTGAAGGGCCGACCAATAAATTGCCGTTTTTTCAACCCATTAACCTGACGCCGCGTGCGGTGCGGGTAGCCTTACATATGGGCGACAATCTGGACCTGAGTGAAAACACCTACGCTACAGGTCCTGGATACCAGGGCGTTGAATTGCGATTTTCCGTCACGCCGCGAAATGTGCAACAGTGGTATGATTAACCAATAAGGTTGAAAAAGATGAAACGTTTATGGAAGAAAATTAAGAACAAGGAAGAAGGCAGCATTGTCGTGGCGACAATGCTGGTGGTCTTCTTCGCCGCCGCGATTGCCGGTGCTTATTTGAAATACACCATTCACGAAGCCTCGCTGACCCGGCGTATGCTCGACTTCCAGCGCGCCCGTCTGGTGGCTGAGGTAGGTCTGGAATACGGCGTTCAGCGCTTGAAAAACGTTCTGCTCGAAAACCAATTCCGGTTGTCCCAGACCGCGATGCAGACAAAGATCAATTTGATTTCGCCTCCGCCCAACATGGCGGGGTATGCCTATCGCACGCCTGGCAACAGCGCCGATGCGTTCCGCATCACGGTGGACACGCCCGTGCAAATGGACCATGTGATCACCAACGGCTCCATGTGTGTCGGCCTTTGGGGCGACAACCAAGTTTATACCATCAGTTGCGGCGCGGTCAATACCAACAACTTTGAAGGCGGCGCCGTGCTGCGTATGACTGTACATGGTTTAGGCGTGTTCCTTATCCGCTTCGCCATTTTCTATGAGGATGATTGCGAATTCTTCCCTGGTAGGCCCATGGATGTGCATGGCCCTGTTCATGTCAACTGCCCGCTCTATATAGGATCCGACAGCAGTTTGAATTTCCATGACCGGGTGACGTCGACCCATGAAATCATCCTCGGCACCAAGGACGGTCGTAGCGTCAGCAAGAACGTCTGGGTCGAAGACAGCAACGATGTCCCGATCAAAATGGATATTGACAGCAAATCGCCCAACTGGGTTGCCGAAGCTTACGAGAACTGGGACGGCAATGTGCTGTCCGGCGATCACGGCGTGCAGCACCTCAGCCCACCGATCGGCGAAACCAACACCCCGCTGGACATCATCCAGCGGACGCGCACGACCAACTGCGCCGAGTTCACGTCCGCATCGCCTTCGGAACAGGCCAACTGGATCATGACCGAAGAGGTAAAATACGCCAATAAAGCCTGTCTGGTCATTCATGTCGACTCCAATAACAACGTCAACGTAATGAATGGATCCGGCATGGCCATGACCAATATGACCACGGCAATATTGGTCACCAATTCCTATCACAGCGGTCGGCCTGTCTACGAAAAACAGAACGGCATGTACGTGGTCACAGGCGTGGTCGACACGACCCAGCAATATTTCTATGACAGTCGCGAAAGCACATATATGGCGCCAATCGACATTTATGTCGATCAACTCGAAGATTACCTGACCGCCAACAACGGGGAGCTGACCGATGGCGATTTCGGTTTGGTCTACGTGACACGCGACACGCCGGCCAGCGATCCGTCGCGCATGCCATGCGTACGTGTGCGCAACGGCAAGAACCTGAACCTGCCATTAGGGCTTTCTGTGGTATCGGATATGCCGATGTATGTCGAGGGCGACTACAACATCCTGACGACCAACATCCCGGCCATGGTCGCCGGCGACGCGGTCACCATGTTGTCGGAAAACTGGAAAGACGCCTACAGCATGGAAGGCATCAATAACCGGGTGGCTCAAAATACCGACGTACGCGTGGTGGTGATGAACGGCAACACGGAAACATGGGAAGGTCTGGGCAGCGCCGGTTACAATGGCGGCGTGGAAAATGTGTTGCGCTTTCTTGAAAAATGGAATGGCAAGACCTATTGGTTCCGCGGCTCGATCATTGACCTGTGGTACAGCCAGCATGCAACCAATCGCTGGAGCTATGGTTCGTACTACACGGCGCCCAATCGTAACTGGGGTTACGATCAATCCTTACGGCGTATTAATCCCCCGGGCATGACCCAGGTCTTCGGCATGGAAGAACTGAGCTGGTCCGCCAGCACTTGGTCCCACGAATCCTTCTAAAAACGAAGAACCAATCCAGATAAAAAAGGCCGCCTTGAAAGGCGGCCTTTTTGGGGTTTGTAGTTCCACGAAGATAATGGGCAAATCTCAAATGGACGCGCATGAATATAAAGGCATTCGTAACCGTTCACGGAGGGGGGCGACGACTTCTAACCAAGAACACTAGGTGAACGGCGTTTCAGTGTTTTCCGGGTGATTTTTTCTTTGTCGCAAGCTTTATCCCAAGCTTTGTCGCAAGCTTTATCCCAAGCTTTGTCGCGAGCTTTGTCCCAATCTTTGGGGCATCCAAAAACAACAATGCGATTGACCAACCTTCGTCCTTGCGATATGGTGGCTGCTTTAGTATCCATTTTCCCAATTTTCAGGAGTGAGACTATGACTAAAGTTGATTTTGGCGCCCCGGCGCATTTGACGTGCGAGTATATGGAGTGCCCGTTGGGGTTGGACGAAATCCAGCCGCGCCTTGGTTGGCACATTATGGATACGCGGCGCGGTGCCATGCAGACCGCCTACCAGGTGCTGGTGGCCGGCTCAGCCGAACTTTTGCACGAAGACCGGGCTGATGTT
>CAZOLK010000276.1:0-7181 GCA_964580325.1 uncultured Verrucomicrobiota bacterium
GAGTTGACCGCGAGCAAGTTCGACGATGTCTTCAATGGCTCTTCCTACAATCAGGGCTTCGATATGTGTCAAAAGTCAAGCAAAAGCAAAAAGTCCTCGTGAAGGGCATTGTCCTCGACGTGCTTCCATAACGGCTGGGCACCGTCCATCAGCAGCAGCTTGATGGTATCCCGAGGTATTGCCTCGCAAACTCTTTGAACCTCCGCGTCGATGGATTTCTTGAACGTGAGACACTTCTCCTCAGGCAGCCGCGCCATTCCGGATGACGCGGTCCGAGGCATTTCCAGCGCGTCGTTCTCCGCTTTCACCGCCTCGCCATACAATCCAACAGTTCCGACCTTGTAGTTGACATCGAATTTCCGTTTCCCCTCCTTGCGATCCCGAACCATGGTGGTCGCTCCATCCAGCAACACCACCATCGCGCCCAAAAGTTGCGGGGGTATTCGATTTGCCCAGGACGACTCCGACTCAACTCTACCGCGGTTGCCATCTATCTCGCCACCGCATGACGCGTCGCCCTTCAAACGGCTGTCGCCGACACTTTCGCCATGCCCAATATGAAACTCTTTGGACGAGGTGTATTTGTAACGCGCCTTGCTCTCGTCGATCAATATCGTGTTTTCAGCATAGTCGCATGATTCCACATATTCGGCTATGGCGCGGGAGGCGGCATGGGAAATGCTCGATTTCAGCGATTTGCTCACAGAAAGGTAATCGTCAGCCGAAAGCTGGCTTGCGACCGAGAGGTTGTTCTCCTTGCAAAAACCGCGGAGATTTGTTTGAAATGACCGCAGATAGTTGCTATTACGTTGTTCTAAAACACGAGAAAGAGTGCGATTTGATGAATGAACATGGAGGAAAATGGAAATGGGAAGCGTCGCCGCAGACCGCGGCGCGCAAATTGGGCATGGGCCGCTTGGCCATAGGGTTGCTGGCGGCCATCCTTGTGGCCGGAGCCCTCGGCGCTTGGTGGCTGGTCGTCCGGACCGACCATGAAATGCGTGAAAACCTGCTCGCTCGGACGAAGCTGGTTGCGGGGGCTGTCAATCTGGAACGCATCCAAACGCTGACCGGCACGGCGACCGATCTCGAATCCCCCGATTACCTGCGGCTCAAGGCGCAGTTTGGCGCCATTCGCGCTGTGGAGCCGGGATGCCGGTTTATATATATGATGGGTAAAAGACCGGACGGGACGGTCTTCTTTTTCGTGGATGACAGGCCGGTTGGTCATGAAGAGGAAGCACCGGCGGGGATGATTTACGACGATGTCCCGGCGGGCTTCAAACGTGTTTTGGCAACCGGGATCGCTTCCGTGGAAGGCCCCTTCACGGATAAATGGGGTTCCTTCGTCAGCGGTTGCGTGCCGTTGAACAATCCAGTTACCGGCAAGGTTTTGGCGATCCTGGCCATGGACATCGACGCCCGCCATTGGAAAACGGACCTTGCCAAGGCCGGTTTGCCTGTGGGGCTGGCTGTTCTCGCGCTGATCGCCATTATTTTCATTGGCGCGTTTCTGTTTCATCGGCGCGACCGTTGTGAAGGCCTGCCGCCGTGGTGGCTTAGACATCCGGAGCCTGCCCTGACGGTCGCGGTTGGTCTTGCTTTGACGCTGTTCGCTGCCTGGCTGGCCCAGACTGAAGCCGACCGAAATCAGGCCGAAGCGTTCCGACAGTTGGCCGAAAGCCGGACCGCTGCACTGGCTAAGGTGCTTCGCGACTTGCGGGACGTGGGGCTTGAAGGATTGGCGCTTTTTTGCAAAGGTAACGAAAACGTTACGGCTCATGAGTTCCGGAATTATACGGAATATCTGACACGGAACCGGGCTGTACAGGCTTGGGAGTGGATTCCGGCTGTCCCGGCGGCGGACAAGAAGCGTTTCGAGCAGGCAGCACAAGCCGCGGGGATGGAAAATTTTGAAATCTGGCAAAACGATGCCTCCGGCAATCGTGGGCCCGCGGCGGGCCGCAAGGTTTATTACCCGGTGTTCCGGGTGACGCCGGAGGAAGGCAACCGGGCCGCAATCGGATTTGACCTCGGCTCGGAGCCGGTCCGGCGTGCAGCGCTCCAGGAAGCCCTGCGCACGGGATTCGGCACCGCCACCGAACCAGTAACGCTGGTGCAGGAGACCGGCAGCCAGAAAGGAATGCTGGTCTTTCGGCCGGTCTTTGCAGAAAACCAGCGGCGGCAACCTCTTGGCCTCGCCCTGGCCGTACTGCGCCTGGGCGACGCCCTGGAAGCGGGCATCCCGGACGACGTGGTGGGAAAGGAGCTAATTCTCGTCCGTGGCGATAACTCGGTCGAAACGCTCGCATCCTCCTGGAAGACGGACAACCCGCCGCATGCAAAGCTCTCTTTCAACCGGCCCATCTTTGCTTTCGGCAAGACCTTTGTCGTGGCCGCTCATACCGGACCAAAGTTTCTGAGCATGCATCCGGTGAGGGCAGGCATGAGTGCGGCTCTGACCGGTCTGTTGCTAACCGCTGCTCTGGCACTCGTCGTTTCTGTACTGCTGCGCCGACGCGACGCGCTCGAAGGGCTGGTAAACGAGCGCACAACAGCACTCCGTGAGAGTGAAGCGCATCTCTCGGCCACACTGCGTTCCATCGGGGATGGCGTGATCGCCTGCGACCGCGAGGGACGGGTGGCGAGTCTCAACCGCGCGGCCGAGATTCTTACCGGCTGGACCAGTGCCGAGGCCGCCGGACAGCCGATCCAGGAGGTTTTTCGGATCATCCACGCCCAAACCCGCGAGACGGCGGAAAACCCGGTCTTCCGCGCCCTTGCCGAGGGCATCAACGTTGATCTGGCCAACCATACGGCCCTCATCTCCAAAGACGGCACGGAACACCAAATCGCGGACAGTTGCGCCCCCATCCGCGATGCGTCCGGCGTCGTCACCGGCGCGGTGCTCGTTTTCCGCGACGTCACCGAGCAATATCGACGGCGGGAGGAACTACGGGAAAGTGAGGAACGGTTGGCTCTCGCAACTCGCGGCACCGGTATCGGCGTCTGGGACTACGATGTCGTGGAGGACCGCTTGGAATGGGATGACCAAATGTTCGCTCTCTTTGGAGTCGATCACGACGCGTTCGCTCATCGCTTTGAGGATTGGAACAAGTGCGTTGACCCAGAGGCTCTCCCCAAGGCTCTGGATGATTTTCAGCGGGCTTTGGAGGGTGGCGGTGACTTCAGTACCGAATTTCCGATTGTCAAACCAGGCGGCGAGAAACGCTGGTTGAGCGGAGCAGGCATCGTAACATTTGACGGGCAAGGTCAACCTTTGCGTGTCGTCGGGGTAAACTATGACGTCACCGACCGCAAACGGTCCGAAGAGGCCATTAGGGAGAGCGAGGAGCGTTTCATGCGTGTGCTCCACGCTTCCAATGACGCCATTCTCCTCATTGACGGCTATAGATTCGTAGACTGCAATGAAGCCACGGTCGCCATGCTCGGATATGATTCACGGGAGCAGTTTCTCCAGACGCATCCTTTAGAACTGTCGCCGGAAACACAGCCTGACGGGCGCGGTTCCCGCGAGAAGGCGGATGAGATGATAAATCTGGCTGCTGAACGGGGATTCCATCGTTTCGAGTGGATTTACCGGCGTGCGAACGGCGAGGAATTTCCGATGGAAGTGTCGCTGACGCCCATCATCCATCAGGGAAGAAACCTTCTATACTGTGTCTGGCGCGACATCACTGAACTCAAAAGGATTGAGCGCGAGTTGGAGGCTTTCTCGGCGGTCATTGAAAACAGCGACAACATCATCGTTATGAAAGACCTGAATCTGCGAGTCGTAGCCACCAATTCGGCTTTCGCCCACGCCAGCGGGCACTCTTCGCGTGAGGAACTGATTGGCAAGACGGATGCGGAGATATTCGGTGTTTCATTTGACGAAGAACCGATTCGGACCTATATGGAGGATGACCTGAAGGCACAGGCGTTGCCTCCGGGCGAGTTTCTGATCCGCGAGGAGCCTGTCGTCTCGCCGCAAGGAGACACGCTAACAGTTCTGACAAAAAAATATGCCGTTTATGACGCGGACGGGACATTGTCCGGAACCGGCAATATTTCAACCGATATTACGGAGCGCAAGCGCGTTGAGGACGAGTTGGCGGGGCAAACAGTGCTTTTGCGCAAGATTTTCGACTCCTTCCCCGGCTTCATTGGTCTGAAAGACAGTTCAGGCCGTTTTGTCATGGCTAACAAGGGGTTGTCCGGCCACTGGGGAGTCGCCCCGGAGGAGATGCTTGGAAAAACGGATGTCGACCTCCTTGGTGATAGCGCGGAAGCGCGCCAGTTCATGAAAGATGACCGGGAGGTCATCCGGTCGGGACGCGAAAAGCTCGTTTCGCCAGAAATGGTTACAAGCCGGGACGGTCAGGAAAGGTGGTTTACCACCTTGAAACTTCCTTTCCAGCGCCCGGGAAGCGCGGAGAAGTCGCTGCTGATCGTCGCTACGGACATCACTGAACAGAAACGTGCCCAGTTCGCCCTGCGGTGCGCGGACGTTCGCACCCACGCCTTGATGGAATCCGTTCAAGCCGGGATCGTCCTCGTTCGCGGCTCCGACCGGGTCGTTGTCGAGGCCAACCCCGCGGCGGCGCGCATGGTGGGGGTGGAGGTTCAGAATCTGGTTGGAAAAGACTGCTACGAGTACATCTGTCCCGCTCAAGCCGGAAGATGTCCTGTCCTTGACCTGTGCCAGGAATTGGACAACGCGGAGCAGACGATTCGTCGCGCCGACGGAACGATTATCCCCGTCCTGAAGACCGTCACCCGCATCGATTTTGAAGGCGAGGAACACCTGCTGGAGAGCTTCGTGGACATAACGGAACTCCAATCAGCGCGCCAAAACCTTGAACAAACGAACGAAATGCTGAAGGAGGCCATCGCCCGGGCGAACCAAATGGCGGTGGAGGCGCAAAGCGCCAACGTGGCGAAGAGCCAGTTTCTGGCTAACATGAGCCATGAAATCCGCACTCCCATGAACGGCGTGGTCGGGATGACCGACTTGCTCATGGGCACCGAACTCACCGACGAGCAGCGACAGTTCGCCAAGGTGATCAAACACAGCGGGGACGCCCTGTTGGACTTGATCGACGACATTCTCGATTTTTCCAAGATCGAGGCTGGTAAACTGAACCTGGAGATTCGAGACTTTGACCTGCAAAGCCTGCTTGACGATTTTGTGGCCACCCTAGTGCTCCAGGCCCACCAGAAAGGACTCGAACTGGTCTACGGCATGGCTCCCGACATCCCTCCCCTGCTGCGCGGCGATCCGGGACGCCTACGACAGATCCTGGCCAATTTGACAGGTAATGCCGTTAAATTCACGCATTCCGGCGAAGTGTCGATTCGCGTCACCCTGGAATCGGATACGCCCGAAGATGTCCTGTTGCGATTTTCCGTGGCCGACACCGGCATCGGAATCCCTCCGAAAAAACAGAAAGTGTTGTTTCAAAAATTTTCCCAGGCAGATGCTTCCACCACACGCAAATACGGCGGCACCGGTCTGGGATTGGCCATTTCCAAACAACTGGCTGAGATGATGGGCGGAGAAATCGGTGTCCGGAGCGAGGCGAAAAAAGGCTCGGAATTCTGGTTTACTGTTCGTTTGGTCAAGCAACCACCCCAGGCCGCCGAAAAGATGTCAAAATTGGCGAACCTGGCGGGTGTACGCGCACTGATCGTTGATGACAATGCCACCAACCTCGATATTCTGAAAACGCGAATGGAAAGTTGGGATATATGCGTTTTCGCTGTTTCTGACGGCCCATCCGCCCTTGAAGCGCTAAAAAGGGCTTGTGATGAAAACGATCCGTTCCGGGTCGCCGTCATCGATATGCAGATGCCGGGAATGGATGGCGGGGAACTGGGGCGGATTATCAAGTCGGATGAACGCCTGATGGAGACACGAATGGTGTTGCTAACCTCCCTTGGGGTCAGGGGGGACAGCCGGCGATTTAAAGAAATCGGTTTTGACGCCTATCTCACCAAACCGGCGCGCCCCTTTGAATTGAAAGCGGTACTGTCCAGCATCCTGTCGACACGAACAGAAGGAAACCCGGAACCCCAAGGCATCACAACGCGCCGTACGGTATGGGAAATTCGCAACCTGTTCGCCGACCAAAGGGTTCGAATTCTTCTGGCTGAAGACAACCTCACCAACCAACAAGTGGCGATGGGGATTCTCAAGCAACTCGGCCTGCGCGCCGACGCCGTAGCCGATGGCAGGCAAGCACTCGAGGCGTTGCGCGCCATTCCTTACGACCTGGTTCTCATGGACGTCCAGATGCCCGAAATGGACGGCTTGGAGGCCACCCGGCAAATCCGCAATCCCCAATCCGCAATCCTCAATCGGAACATTCCCGTCATCGCCATGACGGCGCACGCCATGGCCGGCGACCGTGAAAAATGTCTGAACTCCGGCATGAACGGGTATGTCTCCAAGCCGATCAATCCGCTGGCGTTGGCAAACGAACTGGGAAAATGGATCGGGAAAGAAATGGTTGAGACGGAGCAGAATGACGGTCTTCCTGAAGAGGATGTCTCGACGAATGAGGAAGATGGAAGTTCCGTCTCCCTGATATTCGACCGCGCGGCCTTACTGGAACGGCTCATGGATGACGAAGGGCTGGCGGAAACCATTATCGCCGTGTTTTGGGATGACATGCCCAAACAATTGGCGGCGCTGAGATCTTATGTGGAAAACGGGCAGGCCGAACAGGCGGGCGACCAAGCGCACAAAATCAAGGGGGCTGCCGGCAATATCGCAGCCCTGGCGTTACAGGAAACGGCGTCTGACATGGAACGGGCCGGCAAGGCCGGGGATATGGTGTCGCTGCAGAGGCTGCTGCCGGAGCTGGAGCAGAGATTTCTACAGTTGAAGGCGCGAATGGAGTCAAACGAAACATGAGAATTTTAGAGATGTCGGGTCTTGACGGGGCCGAGCTGTGTCGTCGCCTTCGGGTCCAGGAGTGCAAGGAACCGCTCTACTTGATCCTTCTCACCTCCCGGGGGCGCGCCCGAGAATATTGTTCGAGGGTTCGAGGCGGGAGCTGATGATTACATTCAGACATCTCGACTTCCTGGAAGATGAAGTGGCACCGTTTGAGGCAATCCGGATGCCTTGACAATATTGGATTGGAAATGCCAACGCCGCTTCAGACGCGTTGCGC
>CAZOLK010000277.1:0-7167 GCA_964580325.1 uncultured Verrucomicrobiota bacterium
CGGTCTCGACTAAATCTCTAATATATGATCAATGTACCATTAGGAAATTCACCTTGCCAACCACAAGGGAAGTGTCCTTTTACATACCAATATGCTTGACTTGCATAAAAAGCTGGAGGGACAAAGTTAGAAAATTCTGCTTCAAGTGCAATATGAAGAATATCCCACTCAACAGTATCAATAAAAACTTCAGGAAGATCAAACTCAACTATGACTTCTTGTGTTTTTTCATGTACTATGGGTTCTATTACTTTTTTCGTAGAGGTTACAGTTTCATTCCATTTTTCTAGCAAATCACTGTTTTTTTCTGCTAATCTTTCCCTAAACTGATTTGCAGCTTCTAAACATAGATTTTCCCATTTATCTGAACTGCAATATTCGATAGCTAGCTTCTTCTCAGTTGCTCAACACAATAGCCGAATTTGTGTCGACTACCCCAGTGTTTCTAAACCATATATATTGACTTAATTCTGTTAATGTCGCTTTTGTGTTTGCGTTCATTATCTACCAAAAAATCTTTTCTTTTGTGGCAAACATCCTGGAATACGTACGAGAAGCAGGATCTGTTTGTGTTTAGGAAGCTTTTAGAGAAAGAATTATTTTTTTGAGGAAAGGTATTTAGGATCTTCGATGAATGGAAAAAAATATTTTAATAGCACTCATACTCAATGCCTTTGAATCGTGCCTTCTTGAAAATGTCAAAAACGGATTTTGTCATTAAGAGTGGGAAGCTTCTTGATTTTATGCTCTCATTAGGAACAGATGATGTGTAGATTTTTAATTCATTGTCAGGGCAAACCTTCATGCCATCAGCTGTCGCGGGGCCCACTCGCTCAAACGGACGGTTGCATTTGCTGCATAGTTTTGTTATTCTGTAGCCTGCAATGTCTTCATTGGTTGGTATAAATATATTTGGTGCTACTACATAACAATTACCTAGAGAAATAATATTATGAAAATTCAGTCCAATAATTTTATTATCTATAATTAAATCATACATCCTTTTACTTATGCAGCACCAATCATCGGGAGTGCCAACAATATCAAGTGATCCAAGTTTTGGTTGGAAATTGATTGAAACACCGAGATCAAGGGCTTTGAATTCATCAATCTTCATGCATTCTTGACATCTTAAGTCAGTGTATTCATTCCTTATATCTAACCCCCCTTTGCAATCTTCATAAAAAAGCCATTGATCTATCGTTTTTTTAGGTATAGCTTCATATATCATCTTAAATAGCCAGCCTTTCTTGCAGCATTAATTTCCATTCTAAAAGAAGTATGATGCACGCCTTTCATAAAAGTAAGGTAGAATTGATCGACAGCATCAATTCTTTCTTCAAGTGTCCATAGATTTCGTACAATCTTGCCCGAATTATAAGCTCTTGGACACATATGGTATAATTTACCCTTATAAAATCGTTTTGGTAGCTTACGAAGATATGCGTTCAAGGCACGTTGTAATGCTGTATGTTTAACGCTTTTTAGCATCGTTAGTGATCTGTGACCATAAGGAAGAAAATTGCCGAGTGCGCGAGGCATTAAATGATGCATGCCAGCAACTACTTTACCCCAGTGATGTGCTTCAACCAGAGCTTCATATATTTCAACACCAAGTCCAGTACGGGTTGCTAAAGCACGCCCTAAACCATAATGAAAACCAACGGAATATGCATAAGCCCTTCCAAGATGTATAGCGCTAAATTCACCAACCTCGTGAACACCTCGCCTTATCCCCCGCATATAACGATTGCGTCGATAAAAAACTCTTGCAACACGTCCAGCCACTCGCAAACGACGTACGCCTTTTCCAACGGCCGCTGCAATCTTCAACTGAGCAACCTTACGAACACGATTAACAAATTCAGCGCCCTTAATTCCCTTGGCTGCCTGAAGAATTTCACCCGCACCAATAAAGAGAGATGCAATTTCAGCCGTTACCTGCCCCTGCAAAATCATGATATATTCGGGATCGTCAATGACCTTATCGAGTTCCGCATTAACGATTTCTTTAATGACGGCGAACGTTTGGTCGCAATGATAAGCTGCTGTCGCAAGGTTTATCCCAGCATCGCGAATAGCACAGAACGTATCACTTGGCCAGTGCGTTAGTGGATAGGTCACCATTTGGAAAGTACCAACGGCAACATTTTTGGCCCCGATGCTGAAGCCAATGAACCAGAGGCCCGCGCCTTCGGCGTAATCCAACGCCATTAAGCTGTAGTTCCTGGACGCTCCGAGCATATCGTCGAAGTTCTCCAGGGCGTAGTTCATATAAGGATTCAAGCCGTCCTGACCGATGAGTACGTCTCGGCTCAACCAACGACCGTGTACGGGATCGTAGTCGCGCATGAGCGTGTGGCCTTTGCCTGTGAATGGCTCGATGTACATGCCCGAATATCCGAAGCGTACGAATTTGCTGCGATAGGTGGGTACGCCATGGCGGTCAGTCTGCGGTTGGGCGTTCTCCTTGAACGGTCGTGCCATGCCTGTACTGTTGTAGTACATTTTCTCCAGGATATGCCCATTCTCGTCAATCACGCCCATCAGACTTCCACGCTCGTCAGTGGCCAAAATCCAACATAAATCCTGACCTTCAACCAAGGCGCCGTCGTCGTTATTATCGGCTTGCACCATGAACGGTTGGTTGATTGCCGCTTCATAAAAATAGCGGCGCAACAGGTGGGTCATTTTATCGTAGTTGAATTCTTCGATGACCTTCAGGCCGTCGTAAACAGCGAGTTCATTTTCCCAATGGAAGGTTTGGCCCTCATACAACCTGGCGATGCGGCGCCCCATGCTGTCATAGACATAACGAACCCGTTGAGGATGGAATTTGATGGGATCGCTGCTGTTGTATTCCTTGTCTTCCACTTCCTTGATGCGGTCAAACGCGTCCCAGGTATAATGAAAGCGATCATCGTCGATGAGGCGGCCACTGTAGGTCATGGCGAAAGTGCCGCCTTGTGGTTCATCATGGGACAGCAACTTGACTTCAATGTAATCCTCGGACGGACTCGATTTACTGGTTTTTGTCGACTCGGTTTGTCGCTTGTCTTGAGCCGCCAATTGGTATTCGCGAGGATAAGCCGAGCCCGCACCATAAATTCCCACGCAGCAAATCACGGGATTGGTGGAGCCCGGAGCCGCATCGAGGGTCAAATAGCCGTCCGTGACTTCGACGGCGTTTGATCCGGCCAGCCAACGCTGGTCAGCGGAAGGTGCGCCATCGATGATCATGTGCTCGTTAACGCGCAATTTATAGAAAGCGCCTTCGTCGAGTTGAGGATCACCTGCGACCAGACGCACGAAATATATGCCATTGCGCGCCTCGATTCGCCACGTCAGAGGTGCTGTTTCCGTGCCGAAGGTATTGAATGTGTCATGGCAGACACTGGGTGAAGAGGAACCATTGCGATGGATGGCATTCGCGTTTTCCGTGGGAAGCCAACCATAGCGATGACCGCTCGGTCTAACGTCTTGATACATCTCGCCTGAATCAGCGATATATCCCGCGGGAACGGGCGTATCGGATGGCTGGAAATTGATGAGGAGGCTATGAACATTCGGTAATAGGGGTGCTCCGTTACGCGCGCTGACTCTGTCGGGATCATCGAACTCTGTGTAGACAAAAGGATTGACGGCATCCCGCGTATAGCTGATTTGGCAGCCGTCAATCGTAACGTCAGAGAGCACGTCCAATGAATTGAAAGTGAAGGAGTCGGCGGCAAACGGATCGTCATCGCCCGGCACGCTGGAGGTGATGCGCATGAAATCATCATAGATATAGCGGCGTAAGGACGGGTCCGAATCCGAATCTTTCAAGGCATCTTCGGCGGATGTCGATTTGTCAGCGGGATCGTCGCGCCAATGAGCGATGCCGTTTTTGAGGCCGCACTTATCGTATTCATATTTACAGATCATCTTGCGGCCGTATTTGATGGAAGAGATCAAGCCGAGGTCTTCGCTTTTGTAGTCGTAGTCAAAGCGAACAGCGCCATTAACCGTCTTGCGTTCCGGCATCAAGGTGTGTTCTTTCAGCTTGTATTCAAGCACCGTCTTGGGCTTTACCGCATCCTTGAATTTGATCTTCTTCAAAATGGAGTCGTGTTCGTAATCATATGACACGTTTCCATCCTGGGATGGGAGTGTGATATTCGTGACGTTCCCCTGAATATCGTATTGATAACTGATGGTATAGCGCCCCTTGGTCGTGCCGTTGTCGCGGACGTGCACCGTTTCCGATTCGAGCAGGCCGTAACCGACTTTTTGAATGCCGTTTTCGCCGATGTAATTATGATCCAGGGCGACCGTAATTTGTCGACCGGCAACATAGTTGTATTCAATGGTGCGGGTTGGGAAACCGAAAATGCTGTAGGAAGAAAACTTGCGCAACAACTTGTTGTTTTTATCGCGAACCTCGGACAACCTTCCGCGTAGAAGCTCTTCGGTATGGTTGTTCGGATAATACTCGTAATGAAGTTCTTCGCCATTGGTGCGCCGGTGCATCTCTATGCGCCCCTGATTGTCGAATACCGTGGTTTCAACTGCCGTGGCCAAGCCAAGGTTGTCCACGGATGAGGCATTGTAATGATGGCTTAGTTCTGTAAGGCGGCCGGCCAAGTCGTAAGAATGGTGCATGCCAACACCGGAACGGTAGTAGCTCGCGGTCCTGTTGATACGATCCACTTTGTGATCGGACTGACGCGGCGAAGCGCTGGTTGCGCCTTCCCTGGCTGACTGAACGTGGCCTTGTTCGCCGATTTGCAGTTCGGTCACCACATCTTCGGGATCCTTGAAAATCCCAGGCTGTCCGTTGCCCGCATTGGCCGAGACCGCTTCGGCGTTCAGTTGAGGTACCGTGACTTTATTGACATTGTCGTTGAGATCGTGTTCGGCCATAACGGCATTAGCCATGCGCAACTTGCTGGCGTCCAGGTTTTCACCCACGGCTGTGCGTTGCAGATTAAGGTCTTGGTCGTATTCGAAGCTCTGCGCTTGGTAAGGCGTCTCCATGGAAGCCGGATACCCATGGGTGAAATAAGTCGTTTTCAGGGTCTTTAAATTTGGACTGGTATATTTGACCCAGCCTTTTGTCACATCGAACGTGAAAAGCGTTCTCGTGTCCACTTGCATGAAATCGATCTCGGTTTGCAGCATGCCGCCATCATCGTAATAAAAGCCTTTGTGTTCCGTAAGCTTGCCGTCAGGCGCTTTGCCCCAACGATCGGCCAGCCAGCCGTACTGATTCCAGGCTTGCTCAATCTTTTCGTTGTTGAACGGACTGATCACCTGGGCGGGACGATCCATCCAGTCCAGAATAAACTGCACATCCGTGCGCGAACCGCCCGGGAAAAGAACCTCCTCTTGAATAGTGGCGTTGTTCAGATTGTAGGTGTATTTTATCGCTTCGGCGGGTTTGACCAAAGACGCGGTCGGCGCTGTCAAATTCATAGTGGCTTGCTCTAAACGACCCAACAAGTCATAGGCAAACACCGTGTAGGCATTGTCGACGTCTTTGACATGCTCGATTTGATCCTTGCCTGTTTTATACGTCACGACCTTGACGCCAGCTTGACCGTCCAGCGTGTCATGCACTTCGGTGAGTCGGGCCAGGCCGTCATATGTGAATTCGATTTCGCTTGTTTCATGCGAATAGATTGGACTGGCGACCGATCCGCCGGTTGGGACCGGGTTTTTGTGAATTTCCTTGAAGGGTTGGCCACGTGCGTCAAAGTGATACTCAACATAGGCCCGGCTCGCTGATTGACCCTCTTTCAGTGGTGGATTGCCCATCTCAAAGAGTTGATCCAAGTCGTTATACTTGAAAAATAAGGTCACTTTTTTGGGCTTACAGATCGAGATGATGCGACCATAATGATCATGTTGGAGTCGGATGTTTCGTGTTAATTCCCCATATTCAGTGGTTGTAATTTGGGCTAAATAACCTTCGCGATCATCTGCATTCTGGTGGGCTTGGTTGGAGCGTGCGTACACATAGCTTGTTGCCGATTTGGCTTCTTCTGCGTCATTACCATCATGAACCATGGTAAGCTGGCCATAATCGTTGAAGGTATACACATAAGTTTCATGCTGATCCCCGGAAGGAATCTTGGAATACCAGAGGTTGCCTTTTTCCGTTGTTGATCTGTAGCGATAGCGTGTTACTTCCTGGTTGAAGTCCGTGAAATCGGTAAGCTGATAGAAAGGACCGTCATAAGTATATGTTTGGGACATGGGCGCGATGCTGTTATTGGCGACGCCGCCTGTAGGATTGGCACGTGTTCCCGGAGACACCGTCACAGTGATAAGGTTATCGGCGCCGCGTTTGTCTGTCTCTGATGTGAAGGCCGCGTATTTGTATGCTGTTTCATTTCCTTCGGGATGCGTGATTTTATTGAGCCGTTGTTCTGGATCAAACCCGAAAGAAGTTGTCTGAATGCCTGCGATTGTTGTTTCTTCGCAAAGCATGCAGTCTGCCTCGCCTTTATCAAAGCTGCCTTTGAAGACGTAGTCTGTCGGAATGCCGTCGATGTCGGTATGGGTGACGGTGCCGTCTCCGATGAAATGCTCGGTGACCGTGTCGCCGTTAGAGCCCCAGGTTAGAGAACTGACTTTGGGGGTGTTGCCCTGGTAAGAGACTTGGAGGTAGGGGACTAGAGAGGTGGGGTCGTCTTGTTCTGGAATGAGTACCGCATCGAGTCTTTCCTTTGCATCGTACGAGATTAAACAGCTATCAAAAATTTCCACCGCACACGCATTTTGCCGACCGTTCGCTTGCTCCCACGAAGCACTATGCCCCCGCGCCCGTCCTGGCGCGAAAAAGCCAAGGACGGTTAAGCAAAAGATGATGATGGAAAACACGCGTTTCATTGTTCGCGCATGGTAGCGGATGAGCCGGGGGTTGTCAGTATTTTTTGGATTGGGATGTTTCGGGATTTGCGTGCATGCAAGCGGCATCCATCCGGACCTGATTTAACGCGTTTGAAATGACATACGCGTCTGTCAGACACCATTCGAGACGCAGGAAGTGACATGAGCGTCTGCCTGAAATGGATTTACTAACACGTTTTGAAGTGGCATTAGCGTCTGACTGACTCTAGTCGAGATGTTTGAAGTGGCATCAGCGTTTGACCTGGGAATCAAACGATGCTCATGTCATGCAGT
>CAZOLK010000278.1:0-951 GCA_964580325.1 uncultured Verrucomicrobiota bacterium
CAAGGGTTATCATTTCATGCAGGGTAAGGGCGAACCCGTGGCGACCAATATGGCAAAACGCTACCATTGGGTCTCCTCGCCCGGCAACTACGGCGGCATGTGGTGTTCACCCGCGCCCCTCTATCGCTATCTCGCGCCAAAAACAAACGCCTCAGCGGTGAGCATTGACTTGACCTCGGCCACGTTCATCACCGCCGGTTGCGGCAACTGTCATCCGGGTGGCGGACCGCTTGAGTTCGACCGGGACGGCAAACGCTACGACGCATGGATGCGTGATCCGTCCAGCGGCCTGAATCCCGGAGGCGACAACCGATTCGATGGCGACTACTTCAAAACCCGATGGTCCGAAAGTGGTGTCATCGAAGCCGACTGCCTGATCTGTCATCTGCCCGAATACAACCTCAATGCACGCAACGCTCATCTAAAGAAGCTGAATTTCCGCTGGGCCGCCACTGAGGGTGCGGGCTTCGGCAAGGTCACCGGCAGCGTGACCGACAATCAAACACCCGAAGTCGCCTACGATCTGAAGAACTTCAACGCCAGCGGCAAGCTCAAGGTGCGCCTCGTCACCCAACCCAGAAACAAGATCTGCCTTGCATGTCATGCGCAGCCCGGTTGGAAGAAACGCGGGGCAGACTACCGTGCGCGGACTGACGTTCATTTGCGCGCCGGTTTGCGATGCGTGGATTGTCACCCCGCTGGCAGTAATGCCGACGATCCGCGTATTAACGGACGCGAGGTCCATCAGTTTGCCAAGGGCGACGATCCTGGCGGTCGGGTGCGGGATGATCTGGACAACACGGTGCGCGACTGCGTGAGTTGCCATACCACCGGGCGGTTCGGCGCGCCAGTGGCCAGGCATCCTTGGTTGCCGCCGTTGCATCTCGACCGGATCGCCTGCCAAACCTGCCACACCCCGGAAAAAAAGGTCATGCCCGTTCAAGTTCAGGC
>CAZOLK010000278.1:961-7154 GCA_964580325.1 uncultured Verrucomicrobiota bacterium
AGGCGGGAGACCTTCAATAACCTGGTGGAGTATCTGCTGTCCGAGGAGTTCCAAAAGGAGATGATGGAAGAGACGCTGCGCCGGCCAGTCAATCCTCAGGTTCAGGCCAGCGATGTGTTCAATCGCGATGCCTGGATCAATCCGGGCGGCAAGCAGCTTTGGACCTTTTACGGCGTTGATGGCCGCTACCGCAACCACTACGGAATTCTCAAAGCGATGGGTTACGACGACAAACCCACCGAGATCTTCCGCCCCATCCTAGCCGACTACAAAGGCAAAATCTATCCCGTCAATCGCATCCACTCGACTTGGCCGGGCATTGAGACGATCGGAAAACCCGGTCTCATGCAGCCGCGCCCGTCGGACATTCACAAGATGTGGACAGCCCATTTAGCAGATCCGGCACAGCATCCCGAACTGGCCAGGATCAAGGACGACGATGGGGATGAGGCTGTGGAGATCAATCGCCCAGAAGAAGTGGATGCGCTCATCGCCGCAGTGACACGGCACTTGAACGCGCTCCACTACGATCTCGACGGCAAACGCGTGGTGTGGGTGTCGAGCGATCGCGTCTATCACTCTGGAACAGAATACCACACGATAGAGAAGGCCGGGTGGGAGGCCACGCCCTACGCCAATGTCCACAAATACAATCACGACATCGCCCCTGCCCGAGCCGCGCTCGGTTCGGTAGGTTGCACCGACTGCCATTCATCGAACTCGGCATTCTTTGATCGCGCGGTGTTGTTAACCGCTTTCTCCCCGGAAGACGGCGGTCCGCGCTGGACGCCGAACGCCACAATCCTGGGTTATTCGTCGGCATTCGTACGCCTGGGTGCTTTCCGCGAGGAAACACTCAAGCCGATTTTCTATGCGATACTGGTATTGCTGGTATATTTGATCGTGATTCTCGGATTGCGCGGAGTGGCCGTGCGTCATGGCGTTCTTTCACCCCAGACAGCAGCAGTCTGCTCATGGCTGGCACTAACGGTGCTGATGGTGGGCGGCATCATCGTCGCGCGCTCGCCCGAACTCGCGGAATACATGACGGCGCGGCGGTTCTCTCTGGATGCGGCGCATTTCGGGATCAGCGTCAGCGTGCTCTTGGCGGGGCTGGTGCTCGCACTACAACGCCCTGCAAGAGGAGTGTTG
The DNA here is from genome assembly GCA_964580325.1 of uncultured Verrucomicrobiota bacterium. Classification (GTDB taxonomy): domain Bacteria; phylum Verrucomicrobiota; class Kiritimatiellia; order CAYTQP01; family CAZOLK01; genus CAZOLK01. Next base: position 2,114 of record CAZOLK010000278.1, read on the forward strand.
GCTGCCACACCCACTAGTTTGCGCAATGTGTTGGGGGTGCTGCTGGTGATAACAAGTGGGTGCGGCGCGTTAATGCTGTTGAGACTCGGTTTCCTTAGCTCACTGACCCGCTTGGCTTACACGGGCTTTGATCTCGGGGTGACGCTGCTGGCGCTTGTGTCGGTGGTGACTCTGTTGCTGCGGCTTGGCAAGCCTGCCACATTAGTCACCAGAATGGAACAGCGTTGATTTATTCATAAGTCCATGCAAAAAATCAAGGGCGTGTTCGTAGTACAGCATTTAGGTTGGTTTGAAGTGTAATGTGTTTTTTATAAACCACTAACACCCTGCTCTCCATTCCCTCCCTTGCACCCTCCCCTGCCCCACGGCATCCAACCTGCTAACAAACCTATGGCAAGTTTTCGGTAAAAGGAATGCAACCCATAAATGCTGTAGATAAAATATTGATACTGTTGCTCACGATCCTGCTGATCGTGTTGTTCCCAGTCTACCTAGGCTATCTTTTCTGCGCCTGGATCCGCAACCAGGTCCACGCCTCACATCAACCCACGCTTCAGGCGCCGCCCTACTTGCGCTGATCGCGCTTCTGGTGTATGATCACGGAAATTGAAAGAGCAGGGTGCTGGGTGCACACGGTTTAGTTTCTGGCTTGCTCTAAAATGAAAATGGAAATGAACATGGCTAAACAAGAGTCAATGAGAAACGGAAAAACGCAGAATGTGATGCGCTCATTTTTTTGTCCATTTTTTTCTGTCTGTTCTCCAATTTTTTGTCCACAATTTCTTTGTCATAAATCTCGCTTGCACCACCCATGAAACTCATCATCCAGATCCCCTGTTACAACGAAGAACAGACCTTACCCCAGACCCTAGCCGCCTTGCCCCGCCAATTACCTGGCATCGACACCATCCAATGGCTGATTATCGATGACGGCAGCCAGGACCGCACCATCGAGGTTGCCCAAGAGCACGGCGTAGACCACATCGTGCGCTACCACAAGAACCTGGGCCTGGCCAAAGCTTTTATGAACGGGCTCGAAGCCTGCATCGACCATGGCGCGGACATCATTGTCAATACCGACGCGGACAACCAATACGACGCACGCGACATCCAGGCCCTGGTCCAGCCCATCCTGGACAAGCGCGCAGAGATCGTGGTCGGCACGCGCCCAATCATGCAAATCGCCCATTTTTCCTTATTGAAAAAGCTGTTACAGCGTCTGGGCAGTTGGACCCTGAAACGAGTCAGCAATACCGAAGTGGACGACGCGCCCAGCGGCTTCCGCGCCATCAGCCGCAAAGCGGCCACGCAAATGAACGTATTCAGCAGCTTTTCCTATACCCTGGAAACCATTATCCAGGCTGGCCAGAAAGACATACCCATTGTCTCGGTACCGATCAGGGTCAACCAGGACCTGCGCCCCTCGCGCCTGGCGCGCGGCATTTTCCAATATGTATACAACTCCATGGCCACGATCGTGCGCATCTTCATGATCTACCGCCCTTTCCGCTTCTTTGCGCTGCTCGGTTCCATCCCGTTCCTGATCGGCGCGGGCATCTCCATACGCTACCTCTATTTTTTCTTTTTCGGCACCACAGCGGAAAAAATAGGCAAAATCCAATCCTTGATCCTGGCCTCCATGCTGATCAGTATAGGCTTCTTGCTCTTCATCGTAGCCCTGCTAGCCGACCTCCTGTCCGTCAACCGTCGCCTACTAGAAAAACTGAACTGGCGCATACGCCAGATTGAAAAAACCTTGAATGAAAGCAAAAATGAACCTGAAACCTGAACTCCTACTTGTTAAAATGCACTGCCGAAAACCGCTACGTGCTTCCCTTAGGCGTTCTTGTATTGGGATGTTCCGAACGGATAAGGGCACCCAAGCCTTCTGCCGCATTCGAAGCTACATCTCAACGGCGCGCAAGAATGCCGTTGGCACCATGGATGCGCTGACACGCCTTTTCGGCGGTGCTGGCAAGATTTCCGGATATCTCGCCAAGCCTTGATTTGACTCCGGAGGGCAGCTTGGCTTTCGACTGGCTCGCCTTAGAAGCCTCTGGTGGAGCCTCTTGTTGTGCAGGCTTCCCCGCAGTGTCCCCTTTGGCAGCTTGTTGGCTCGCCGTCTCATTGGGATTTGCCACTACGGCTTCCAGCTTGTTTTTGGCTTGGGCTATGCGCTCATAAGCGGCCTTGACTTTGGAATCGTCAATCCAGCCGACATACTGGCGTCTTATGTCGTTCATCTCCCTTTGGGCATTGTCTATCTCGACCTTCCTAGGATTGCCGACGGAAAGGCTTTTGTCAAAGTTGTCCAGATATTTCTGATAGGAATTTAGTTTTTTCATATTGGCGAAACTACCAAAGTACAGATACAATTCGGCGTCCTCATGGTGATTGTTTTGGAGTTGGGGCTGATCACCCCTTCTGTAGGCCTGAATGTTTTTGTCCTGAGGGCGGCGGTCCCTGACGTGCACCTGACACCATTTTTCGAGGGATCTGGCCTTTCCTGATCGCGGCCTTGATTTCGATTGTGATCCTGATTGTTTTCCCGCAAATCGCACTTTTTCTCCCGTCGCGCATGTAATGACCGGGAAACCGTATACTCGGAGAACTCCCATTCCCAAAAGAAACCCCCGCCTGAAGCAGGTGGGGTTTTTCTGTTGCAATTGATCACTATTTTACGGCTGAAGCCCGTACATAGTAGCTGTTGCCCACTGTGGCGCCTATGAAGGGCGGAGCCTTTTTCACCCCCTTCATTTCCTGTGTGAGCATGGTCATGAGATAGACGCGAACCAGGTTCATGGCTTTTTCGCTTTCAATCTGTACCGCCACGGCTACGGGCAGGTTGTACTGGATCGGTTCATCCAGGATGTTCTTTTTGAAGATCCGCCACGCGCTGGTCACGGAGACGTCCAGGATTTTCCCGTGGGTTTTTCCCTGGTCCTTGTTTCGGTCCTCTTCCTTTTGAAGGAAATCTTTGGCGTTCTTGGACAGCATGTTTGCATCTCCCGGTGCGTCCGCTCCCTGCCCGGGGAAGGTTGATTTATCGACCTTGGCGTTCAGGTCCTTCAGGTCTTTCTGTATCCAGGCATCCAAGCTCCCATTGAATTCCTTGACTCTCGGGTTTTCCGGATCATAGGCCGCAGCCATCTGTCCCCATTCCTTGATGACAGTATGCTGTTTGACACGGTAAAAATCGCTGATCCCCTTTTGGGCGTTTTCCTTCATATCCTTGGCCCGCCTGATGAGATCATCCGCCATGACGGTGCGGGTCTTTTTGACGTTTTTGATTCCCTTATCCAGTTCCGTGTAGGCGAAGCTCGTGCGGTTGTAATTGTCCACATACCCCATACTGTTCGCCTTCTTGTCGATTTCATCCTGGGTGGCGCCGTATTTTCCTGCAAAAGCCGCCATCTTTTCCTTAACGGACGGAAGGTCGCTTTTCTCAAAACCCTCTATTTTGGACAAGACCTCTCGAACCGTCTTCAGGTCATTGTAGTGGAACACATAGCCGTTGGCACGGTCGAGCACCTCGCGAACCCGGTCATATTCGTCCTTCAAGGCTTTGACATCCGTCTGGAACTCTCCCTGTTTGGTGGAAGCTTCCCGGGCCGCCTTTTCATGCCCGGCTCCGGCATCGGCAATCTTTTTTTTCTGCCTGGGCGAGACCCTGTTCAATCTCATTGAAATCAGGATGGGATGTGACGCCTTTTTCCGCAGCCTTGGCCTTTCCCTCCTCAAGAGATTTGCGGGCGGTTTCAAGGGCGGTTTCCATATTTTTTATAAGCTGGTTAGGGTTGAAGCCGGAATCCCCATCGAGCTGCCCGAGGTTTCTTTCGATGCTGCCCAGGCTCTGCTTTGCATTGGATATGGGCCTGCGCGCGGCATACGGCAGTTTCGCACCGGCAGTGGTTTTTTTCACTTGGGCGGACTGCGCCATTGAAGCCTTTTCAGGTATGGCTTTGACTTCGGGTTGGGGGATTTGGGGTTTTGAACTGCTCCCCGCGGCCGTCAAGGAACCGCCTCCCAGATCCTTGCCGGTCTTCCGCTCAAGATCCTTGATGAGTTTCTTGTATTTCCGTTCAGCGGATTTGAGGCTGTTGTTGTTGGGGTCCGCTTCCTTGATTTTACCCAGGAGGCCCCGGATTCCCTCCAGGGAAGCGATGGCTTTTTCATTTTTGCCCGAGAACATGTCCTTCTGTGCCTGCCTCAGTTCCTTGTTCACCTGTATGAGCATGGCCTTGGCATCCTGAGCAAAAGTGATCGAGGGGAGAATGAACATCATTCCAATGAGAAAAAAACAGAGATAAAAAGTTGATTTCATTCTTAAAGGTTTCATTGCACGGCTCCTTTCCGATTTAAAAAAATTTCCTTAAACGGTCATACCCTTTTTTCAATTCTTCTCCAACAAGTTCTGATAGGAATTTGACAGGAACTTAGTTTTTTCATATTGGCGAAGCTACCAAAGTATTAATACAAAAATAAGCTGAAAAATAAAAAATACAACATACGCATTCACTTGCCCTTGTGGGTCAAAACAGGAGGCCATGTTTACTGGCCCACAATCCCAGTCCGGCGGTGGACAGGCTCTTCCGCCAAACACATAGAACTTTCCTTTGACCGCGACCCCGGCCAGTTCCGCAGCGCTATACGGCCCTTCCGCCAGGGCAGACCAACTGCCCCGGGATGTCATATACTTGGGCCACATCGAGTTTGTGGTCCTCATCCCAACCTGGATAGATTCCATTTCCACCATACAGGTATATTTTCGTTCCAATTGCTGCAATGGCCATCTGATAGCATCCGTGATCCATTTGCATTGACGTTTGAATCTCCCAACTCTGACCCGTAGCCGGAAGCAGCACAATGGAGAGAAAGCCGCCCAACCCCACCCCGTCCGATGACAATGAGATCCTATGTTCGCACGTGCAATACTCCTTGACACCAAGGCCACGGCCACCATTGGCCGGGCGGCAAATCCATGCAGCCCGAAACGCTGGCCGGCAAAAACGCGACAGCGTTCAATGCCACGGACGCGATC
>CAZOLK010000279.1:0-7149 GCA_964580325.1 uncultured Verrucomicrobiota bacterium
AAACGTCATATGCGATGTGAATTATAGTCCATACTATTATGAGACGATTAGTAAAATATTGTGACACTCCACATATCGAAAGAGTGGAGCTAACGGGGAATACAAAGCTAACCTAACCTAAACGAAAGGAATCATATTATGTCTACTCGACACAAAAGACCCAATATACTCTTCATCATGTCGGACCAGCACCGTTGGGACTGTCTGGGGGCACATGGGCACGATCTGATCAAAACGCCCCGGCTGGACCAACTCCATGCAGAAAGCGTCCAATTCGAAAATGCCTTCACGCCAACCCCCATCTGTGTGCCAGCGCGCTGTTCGCTGCTCTCCGGAAAGTGGCCGGTTCAACACGGAGTGATTCACAATTTTGACGGCGAGGTATTCCATCCACTCGACCCAGCCCAGCCGACTTCAGCGTCAGTGCTGGCGGATGCCGGTTATCATACTGTACATATTGGTCACTGGCATGTGCATCCGCGATTTCGTCCCATGCAATACGGTTTCCACGAAGAAGTGGCGGAATGGCGCTATCAGAAATGGCGCCAGGCCCAAGGCATCCTGCCCGTAAGCAGAGATCAGGGCTGGAAAGGCCAGACCGACAATCATATCACGCCGGACCAGAGCCGGCTTGGCTGGCTGGTCAACAAGGTCAAAACCATGATCGATCTGTGCGCCGAAGACGACGATCCGTTCTTCATCCGCATGCATTTTAAGGAACCGCACCTGCCCTGCCAACCACCAGAACCGTATGCCTCCATGTACCGGCCCGAAGACGTGCCGCGCTGGCCGGGATTTGACGACCCGCTGACCGGCAAGCCCTTGATACAGCGCCAGATGCGAGCGACCTGGAACGTCGAGGGCATGCCGTGGGAAGACTGGGCACCTATTGTGGCCCGTTACCTGGCCGAGATCAGCCACATGGATCATCACATCGGCTGCGTACTGGATTACCTTGATCAAGTAGGGCTGCGCGACAACACGGTGGTGATCTATACCACGGACCACGGCGATATGTGCGGTTCGCACGGCATGGTGGACAAGCACAACGTCATGTACGACGACGTGGTTCGCGTACCGCTTATAATCCGCATACCGGGCGTAGCAGGCCGTGCGGAACGGGCATTTGTGTCCAACATGGTAGATTTGCCGGCCACATTCTGCGGACTGGCCGGAATTCCCGTTGCGGAAACCTTCTCAGGCATGGACCTGACACCGTTACTAAGCGGTAAAACCCGTGAAGGCCGCCACGACATCTTCGCCAGCTTCCACGGCAACCAGTTCGGTTCCTATTCCCAGCGTATGGTCCGCGATCAGGCTTGGAAATATATCTGGAACGCAACGGCTGAGGACGAATTATACCATCTGGCCGAAGATCCCGGCGAACTGCATAACCTGGCCTATGAAACGTCGGGGCAGGCAGAGCTGACCCGCTTGCGCCAACGGCTGGCGGCCTGGATGGAGCAGGTTGACGACCCGTTGCTGAACAACTGGACACGCGGCGCTTTGCTGGAGGGCCGCATTGTGTAGGGCGGGAGCAGCGATTGGAGAGCCGTTCTTTTTGCCACGGCTTATGCTTGCAATTACCCCTGACTTGCCCGTAAGATGTTTGAGGAAGGTAATACATGCGATACGCTATAGTTTCTGATATACACTCCAATGTACAGGCCTGGAAAGCTGTACTGCTTGATATTCGCAGCATCAGTGTCGACCGGATTATTTCGTTGGGCGACCTGATCGGCTATGGTCCGAATCCGGCCGAAGTGCTCGAGTTGGTGCATGCCGACGTCAACCACTTTATTCTGGGCAACCATGATGCAGCGTTATGCGAGATGATGGACGTGTCCTGCTTCAACGAGGCCGCGCGCGATATTCTGTTCTGGACCCGCGACCAGGTTGGCGATGCCGCGGTGCGCTTTCTACGTCGGCAGGCCCTGCAAATTCAAGGCTGCGGATTCCGCTGCGTGCATGGCGAATTTTCACAACCCGGCTGCTTTCAATATATCATGGAACCAAACGACGCTCTACCGTCCTGGCAAATTGTGGACGAGGATTTGCTGTTCATGGGCCATACGCATCGACCAGGCATTTTCACCCTTGGTCCGGATCGCCAACCGCGCCTGGATCCGCCCCATGACATTACTCTGGAAGCCGGCATACGCTATTTCATCAATCCGGGGTCCGTAGGTCAACCGCGCGACGGCGATGCACGCGCCAGCTACTGCATTTACGACAACGAGATCGGAACGGTTTGCTTTCGGCGAGTACCTTTCGACATTGACGAATACCGCAAAGCGATTCATCGCGCCGACATTACGGATCGCCCCAGCTATTTCTTGCGCTTCGATCCACGGTTAAAAGTGGAGCCGTTGCGTGAAATGGTTGGCTTCCATCCGCCACGTGAAGTTCAGCGCTCAATGCGCAATGCCGTTGAAATGGAAAACCTGGCCCAACTAAAAGGCCGGGTGCGCGCCTGGCGGTTTATTTCCTTCCTGCTGCTCTTACTCTCACTGCTGCTCGGGATGGTCATGGGCTGGAGCATTCTCAGGCTGCATCGATACACGAACCGCGCGCAGGATCTGTACGGTTACGGCGCTGCGACACCGATCGGACAGCATGTGGTCGACAGGAACCTGGCACCTTTGCCGCACGAACCCGTCGCCGCGGGCAAGCTCATTCCCAAATGGGTGGTTCATCTGGGCAACCGCTACAAACAAAGCGTATCCATTATCAAGCCCGATCAGGAGACATCCGTACTGTGCATGCAATCCGACATGATCGAAGAAGAATGCTACCTACACACGCCGTTAATCTACTGTAGTAAAGACGACGTCTTCAGCGTTGAAGCACTTGTTCACAAAAGCGATGCATTCAATGGCCAGATCATGCTCTCCGCCTCGCTGGTTAAGCGAATGGGCGACCGCATCGAGACCAACCACGCCTTTTATGTTAAAACACCCAACATCCCGAAACCGAACGGCTGGATCCTGGCCCGCAAGCAAACCCCCAAGTGTCCGGCAGGTTCGGAAGCTATCCGTTTCTACGTGCGCGGCAATTTTGCCGGAAGTATAAACATCAAACAATTAAGCATCAAGAAAAAACCACGCTAATCGACTTGTTTTTTCTTTTCATTTGAGGCCTACCGGATAAGATAACTTTTTTAATCGGATCTTAACATTTCCTTGAAAGGAACCATGGGATTATTTTATGGAGACAGCAATGCCTTTTGAAAACGGATCGGTCAGTTTTCGCATCTACGACTTGCCTCAGGCGCTGCCAGAGGACGTGGTGGATTGTTTTGCGCAGCATGCGGCGTTACCTATTGACGCCAGCATGGAACAGAGTTGCGGCTGGGTCACGGGCCGCCATCTGCTGGACAACGACATCCGACCGGAGACAGCCATGTTTGCCGGCTACCTGTGCCTGACCCTGCGGGTTACAGAGCGCAAAGTGCCATCAACACTGTTGCAGGCCGAATGCAAGATGGAGGAGTTAGCCATCATGTCAGCCGATGGGCGCGATTACCTGCGCGCCCAGGAACGCAAAGAGATCAAGCGCATGGTTACCGAGCGCCTGCTGCCGGACATGCCGCCACAGATCAAGGGGTATCCCATGGTATGTCACCCGGAAGGTCCGTTCATCTACTCGGGCGCACTGTCCCAAGCCCAGAACGATCTGTTTACGGGCCATTTCATCAAGGCCACCAAGATCACCGCGTTCCCGTGTACACCTGAAAAAGCGGCCATGACTGTAAGCAAAATCGATCACCGCCACTTCACGCCAGCCAGCTTCTCCCCCAGGATCGATGACGCGGCCATGGACGTAACTCTGGGCCGCGATTTCCTAACCTGGTTGCTGTATAAAATGGACAATGAACCTGACCTGACCTTGGCTGACGGCACAGCAGTCTCGCTACTGATTGAAGGTCCGCTGACGTTTGTCCATGAAGAAGGCAAGGGAGCACACGTGACGGTGCTGCGCAAGGGCGAGCCGGTCAGCAGCGCGGAAACCGGAACCTGCCTGATCAATGGCAAGAAACTGAAAGTGGCCAAGTTAGCGCTGTCCCTAAGCGAGGAAGCCATCTGGCAGTGCACACTGGACGCAGACGAATTCATCTTCAAGGGTGTCAAGCTGCCTGATCCGGAAGAGGGTCTGGACCGCTTCAGCCGATTTCAGGATCGCATCATGAACCTGGATAAATTTCGCGAGCTGTTCTTTGGCCTATTCGATCTATTTCTCAAAGAACGGATTGACCCGCCGCAATGGAGCCGTACCCGCAAAGCCATGCGCGAGTGGGTCGAACAGAGAGCCCCCTAATTGTTCGGTTTTGGATTTTGGATTTCGGATTTCCGGCATCAGGAAGCAAACCTGTGAGTAACCACCCAAATCCTCTATCCGACATTGATCATTCAGCGTCTGTCATGGACGATTATGCGTTGCTGGACAGCGGTCATGGCCGCAAGTTGGAGCGATTCGGCCCTTATGTGTTGAACCGGCCGTGCGCACAGGCGCTGTGGGCGCCGGCCTTGCCGACTTCCTTGTGGGATGGTGCGCATGCTGCATTTGACCGCAAGGAAGGCTTGCAATGGCGCAACCGCGAGGTTCTACCCGAATCCTGGGTTGCTGAAATCGGCGGCATCCGGTTCAAGTTATCGGGCACCGATTTCGGCCACCTGGGCGTGTTTCCCGAACAACGCGGGTTGTGGTTGTGGATTAGCGAAACCCTGAACAAAGCGATTAGCCGGTGCGATGCGGCGCCGACGGTGCTGAACCTGTTCGCCTATTCGGGAGGTGCTTCACTGGCCGCGGCACAAGCTGGCGCAACGGTTTGTCACCTGGACGCGTCCAAGGGCATGGTGGATTGGGCTCGCGAAAATGCGGCGCTCAACAAACTGGACAAAGCGCCCATACGCTGGATTGTTGACGATGTGACCAAATTCCTGTCCCGCGAAAAACGACGTGACCGCACCTACGACGCGATTATCCTGGACCCACCTTCATTCGGCCGCGGCAAACGCGGCGAGATCTTTAAAATCGAAAGGCGCCTCTACGAGACGCTCGAGCAGTGCCGTGCGCTGCTCTCCCCTACCCCGCTGTTCGTGCTGCTCTCCTCGCATACACCGGGATTCACGCCGATTGTACTGGTCAACCTGCTCAACCAGATTCTGGGCGCGTGCGGGGGAAGGTGTTCCGTAAGTGGTGAAATGCTGCTGACTGGTCCAAAGGCCGCGTGTGATCTGCCCAATGGCTTCTATGCGGTCTGGGAAGCGTCATGACCGCGGATCGACCTGGAGAACTTGATCCGGCCTGGATCCTTTACAGCGACAATCATCTGCTGGCCATCAACAAACCTGCCGGAATGCTGACGCAACCCAGCAGCACGGGCCGCGACAATCTTGAGACGCGTGCCAAAGCCTGGATCAAGCGGGAGAAAGAAAAACTAGGTAATGTATACCTGCATTCGATCCATCGTCTCGACCGCCAGGTAAGCGGCGTGGTCCTGTTCGCTCGAACCAGCAAAGCCTTATCCAGGCTCAACAAACAAATGCGCGAGCGCCGGATCGTTAAAATCTATCATGCGCTGACTTCCACCAGGCCATTTCCCACCCAAGGCATGCTTGAACATGCACTGAAACATGGCGACCATTGCGCCGAAATCGTCGGGTTTGACGATCCGGGCGCCAAACCGGCACGGCTGCATTACCGTTTATTGAAGGACTTGGCGGAAGGTTTGCATCTACTGGAAATCCGGCTGGAAACAGGGCGCTACCACCAGATCCGCGCGCAACTGGCAGCTGCGGGTTGTCCTATTGAAGGAGACCAACGCTATGGAGGATCCGGGCCTTTTGCCCAGGGCATTGGCCTGCATCACCGTGAAATGCGCGTCCGCCATCCTGTCAACCAGGAAGAACTCCATCTGATAGCGCCTTATCCTAATATGCTTGGGATTGCCAATTAAACCTGCTTCTTATCGTAATCCTGAGATGTGGTCCAATCAGTTCAGCCTGTTCATGGGCTTGTTGAAGCGGTCATGCTCGACCAGCAGTTCGGGCATGGCCGAACTCGACTTTTTCTTCAACCCTTGTTCCATGTCGGCGCGGGTCAACAGAGGTTTCTCGTCTCGTTCCACGCAACGCCGCAACGCACGGCGTTTGGGCGCGCAGATGATGCCGACGATGTCGCTGCCTGTGTATGTAGCCTTGCAAACGGCTGGATTCGTCGGCGTTAATGTCCGGGGACAAAACGCTTCTGTTTTTGTTTTTCTCATAGAACATCGCATTCCTGCTCATCATGCCGGTCCGATCCAACGCCTGGTTGTCGGGTTGCGCCTTTTCGACATCTTTGACTACGTCCAGCATATCGTCCAGGTTACAGGCGCGCTCTTCGTTGTCCAGCAGCATACCGCAAATACAACATGGCTGGTCATGACGTCAGCGCTTTGGAAGCTTGCCATGTTGTCCCGGGCATGATATAGTAAACGAAAAAGGAATAGAATCGGAGCTAGTGAAGAAGAGCGAGAAACAGCAGGACGACAGCGACATGGATGGCGGTTGGAAGGAGATCATCGATGTGTACGTCGAGGAGTTTTTCCGCTTTTTCTTTCCCAATATCCACTGCGGGTTTTATGGATTTTGTCATGACGCTGCCCATGGCACTTCATACCAAATACAACCAAGAACTGACACGCATGGAGGAGGAACTGCACATGCCTTACATAACCGTTGGAGAACGAATAGCCAGGAAGGAAGGGGTTAAACAAGGGGTCAAGCAAGGGGTCAAGCAAGGGGTCAAGCAAGGGGTCAAGCAAGGGGTCAAGCAAGGAAGGCTTGAAGGAAAAAAAGAGTCTATCATCGAATTGTTGAAGCAGAAATTTGGCGCTGTGCCCGGCTCCGTATTTGAAAAAGTCCAGGCGTGTAGTGACGGGAGGAAGCTCAACCGACTCTTCCGCCAGGCCGTCAAGGCGACATCCATGGATGCACTGGATTTTGAAGCGTTGTGATGAAGTTTAGCCAAACCCCACAGGGGCAATGCGTTCATGCAAATGCCAGCCGAACCGCGACGCATCGGCCCTAGTCTGCTTGCTTCTGTGCGCCATTCTGATGCTGGTCGTTTTATATATTGATTTGATAAATATTTATTCATGAAATA
>CAZOLK010000280.1:0-7076 GCA_964580325.1 uncultured Verrucomicrobiota bacterium
GCCAACGGTTTCATGGGCAGGCCGTCCGCTCAGCGCGGAAAGCAAAGCCGACGCAGCCGTGGTATTGCCAATGCCCATTTCGCCCAGACCCAGCGCCTTGACGCCGTCAGTCGCGGCGCGTGCGGCAGCCTCGCGCCCACAATCCATGGCTGCCCTACATTCTTCCGCGGTCATGGCTGGTTCGCGCCGGAAATTGCGCGTGCCTTTGCATACCTTGGCTTGGATAATATGGGTTTGGTCGCGCAAATCGCCGTGCACGCCCACGTCGATCACTTCCACGTCGGCCTGGAGCGTGCGGCACAGCACATTGATCGCCGCGCCGCCACGTTCGAAGTTCTTCATCATTTCCACGGTGACGCTGCCGGGATAGGCGCTCACCTGTTCATCGGTAATGCCGTGATCCCCGCCAAAAACGCAGATCCGCGCCTGGTCCAGGCATAGACGTTCCGTCTGTTGCAGGGCGGCGATTTGAACGGCAATCTCCTCCAATCGACCCAGGGACCCAATGGGTTTGGTCTTATTGTCCAGAATGCGCCGCGCTTTATCCGCCCAACTGGTCGTTTCACTCATGGTTATATGCTCCATTACAAGAAAAAGACCAAACATGCCTGCATTTTGTGCGCTTGTCAATTGCAATGCATTTGACAGGCGGGAAAGTTTTTATTTCAGGGCCTGACCGTGCTGGAGCGGTTGGCTGGAGGCACCGGGACCGATGAGTGCGACCGCACTGGCGCAAAAAATGGACATGAGGCGGGTTATGTCTATAAACCCTCGTACCGCTCCTACGCCATTGCGCTGGGTGCGCTCAGCTTCGGATCGCGCGCACGCGCATTTTCAATCATCGAGCAGTGTAAAGGTATCGTTTGTGCCGCACGCAAGAAGTCCCGGCCGCGCCGCGGGAGTGCCTGGACAAGGTATGCGCTTTGATCCATCACGAATGCCTGCCACTGGTGGATTGGCAGGAGCCGCAAAGGATCTCCGTGGCCATTGGTTTCGATGTAGCCGAAAACCACCCTTATGCGCTGGCGACCAGCGGCGCTTTCGATAAAACCGTGGACAGCCTTGACCGGATCATGCTGTAACTGTTCAGTGCACATCAAGCGCTGGTCAATAAGATGCGGTCAGTCGCGAACTCGGCGGCTACGTGGTTCATGACTCGGCCCTGGACCGCGACCAACTGGTGATCTTTGCCTCGGCAAGTCACGGGCACTGTTCCAGCGGCGCTTTCCCGCTGCATTTGTCCTCCGCCGGGTTGTTGCTGCTCTGTGGTTTGCCGCACAGCGAAGCGCTGGCCCGGTGGGAGAGTCATTTGTGCGCACCAGCGCAGGCGATCCGTCAAATCCGTGATAACGACAGGTTTTTCCGATTATCCTCTATTCCAGCAGTCGTGTTGCTGGTGAATACTCATGCCATGGAATGCAAAATGAACCCGTAGTGCAAAATGAACCCGTAACAGGAGAAAGAAACATGAACATTCATAATCTGAGTAACATCGCCTTGCGCAGCCAGGCGGAATCGCGATCCATTAGCGCGGAGAATCCCGACGGCGCCAGAGGAAGCGGCGCCATGGAAATACCGAAGCCCAATGAAGGACCGGCGCGTGAACTGGGCCAAGGCTGGAAAGTACGGCCTTGTATTACGGTCCTGGCTGGCGAGACCACGACCATCATGGATACCGAAGGTCCGGGCATTATCCGCCACATCTGGATCACGGTCCACCAGAAGCGCTACCGCGACCTGGTCCTGCGCATCTACTGGGACGGCCAGGAGCATCCTTCAGTGGAAAGCCCGTTGGGCGATTTTTTTTGCAACGCATGGCAGGAACGCCAGAACATCCTGGCCCTGCCGATCAACGTCAATCCGCGCGGCGGCATGAATTGCTATTTTCCCATGCCCTTTGGCAAGCACGCGCGCATCACGGTGGAAAACCAGGGCGTTGAGGATTGCGGTGGCTTTTTTTATACCATCAACTACACGCTCGAACCGGTCAGCGACGACGCGCTCCGTTTCCATGCCCGCTGGCGTCGCGCCAATCCGCTGCCCTATGCCGAGGAGTACACCATGATCGACGGCGTCAAGGGCGCTGGTCAGTATGTGGGCGCCTTCATGGCCTGGCAGCAGAACAGCAACGGCTGGTGGGGCGAAGGCGAGATCAAGATGTACCTTGACGGCGATGACAAGTTCCCGACCATCTGCGGCACCGGCACCGAGGATTATTTTGGCGGCGCCTGGTGTTTTGGCGAAGAGAACTTTTCCGCGCCCTACCTCGGTTTTCAGACGGTCAAAGGCAAGAACACGGTTGTGGGCGCGCGCATGACGCTCTACCGCTTCCACATCCAGGACCCGGTCTTTTTCAAGGAGAACCTGCGCGTGACCATGCAGGCCCTGGGCTGGCGCGGTGAAGGGCGTTACCTGGCGCTCCAGGATGACATCTCGTCAGTGGTCTATTGGTATCAAACCCTGCCGCACGAACCGTTCCCGGCCTTCCCGGACCGCAACGCGCGCGAAATCATCTGAGGGCTTGTTAGGGGCGGGGCGCATGGCCAGGATCGCTTTGTCCTGTTGTTTGCTGTCGCCAAGGTGAGAGGCTTGCTCGTCTTGGCCGTCTCGACACTCTTGAACAGGATGGCAATCAACGCGTCGGTTTTCCGTAGAAGCGGCGCTAGCAGAGAGGCGGATTCGATCATCATCGCCTTCGCGATGGATCTTGAGCCACATATCCTAACTCTCACAGAGCCTGCGCATGCTGGTGGGCGTGAGGAAGTCATGGGCGAGCAGACCGCTGACTGTCAGAGAAGACACGGTCGAGTACGGGGCCGAGTACGAGGAAATCGACAAAGCTCGCGACAAAGCTCGCGACAAAGATTGCGACAAAGATTGCTCCTCAGAAGTGGCCCCGGGTTTTAGTGAGGCGCATCGTTCGTAGTCCAGGCTTTAGCCTGCTGAATGCTTCGTGCCTGCAAGCAACAATATGTTGTTTTGCAATGCATTACGCTTCCAGCACGATCCTGGCAGGCTAAAGCCTGGACTACAAACATTTGGCCCCAAACCAAGAAAATCCACGGCAGTTCCCCTTTGGTTCAATCAAACTCAAAAAACTCAGCATCATCTTCAAAGGAAACGAACGCGTTCATTATACGGCCATTTTGCCTTTGCGCGCCCTTACACCGTCGCATCAAAACCCACGTTAAAACAGCTCTTGTTGCCGCGTGTTCGGTTTGAGACCGAATTTTTCGTAGGCCCGGGGCGTGGCCACGCGGCCTTGAGGTGTGCGGTTGATATAGCCTTGCTGGATAAGGTAGGGCTCGTAAACTTCCTCGATGGTGCCTTCTTCCTCGCCTACGGATACAGACAAGGTTTTGATGCCTACCGGACCGCCGGAAAATTTGTGGATGATCACTTCGAGTACACGCTTGTCCATTTCATCCAGTCCGTCGCGATCAATATCGAGCATGGCCAGGGCCTTGTCCGCCACATCGCGATTGATCCGGTTGTCGGCTTTGATCTGGGCGTAATCGCGTACGCGGCGCAGAAGGTTGTTGGCGATGCGTGGCGTGCTGCGCGAACGGCTGGCGATCTCCTCGGCGCCGGGTTGGTCTATTTCAATGTTCAGGATGCAGGCTGAACGGACCACGATCCGGGACAGTTCATCGAGCGGATAATAATCGAGCCGGTTGGTCAGACCAAAACGCGAACGCAGCGGCGCGGTCAGCAATCCGCTGCGCGTGGTCGCGCCTACCAGCGTGAAAGGCGGTATATTCAACCGGATCGAACGCGCATTGGGCCCCTGGTCAATGACGATATCGATGACGAAATCTTCCATGGCCGAGTAGAGGTATTCCTCGACCGTGCGCTGCATACGATGGATTTCGTCAATGAACAGCACATCGCCGCGCTCCAGGTTGGTCAACAGCCCGGCAAGATCGCCGGGTTTGTCGATGACCGGTCCGGAAGTCGATTTCAGGTTGGATGACATGGATTCGGCAATGATGTAGGAGAGCGTGGTTTTACCCAGTCCGGGCGGGCCGCAAAGCAGAACATGGTCCAGCACGTCACCACGCTCTTTGGCTGCCTGGACAAATAATTCAAGGCGCTCGCGAATCTTGTTCTGCCCGATGAAATCGGTGAACCGTGCCGGCCGCAGTTGTTGGTCCATCTCCATTTCGCTCTGGATCAAAGTGTTGCGCATGGCCGGGTCAGACATGGGCGAACTCCTAGCGTTGCAGGGTCATGCGTATGATCTCGTCGACCATCATAGCGGGTTTGATGTTGGGTAATGTTTTGCGCAACATCTTCTGCGCATCCTCGCGGTTGTAGCCCAGGGTGACCAGTGCGCTGACCACATCGGCCAGGCGTGCGTCGGATGGCGCTTCGGCTTCGCCGGTCCCGGTGCCGGCCACGGCTTCCAGCGTTTCGCCCGTGCTGAACTTGTCGCGCAGTTCAACGATCATGCGTTCAGCCATTTTCTTGCCCACCCCTGAAATGGAACTCAGCCGTTTAGCATCGCCTTCCACCACCGCGCGTTTGAGTTCACGTACGGACAGCGAACTGAGTGCGCTCAACGCCAACTTGGGGCCGATTCCGCTGATGCTCATCAGCTTCTGAAAAATATCTCGCTCATCCGCGCTGCTGAAACCGAACAAGGCGTAGCTGTCCTCGCGAATAACCTCGTATATAAGCAGGCGACAGGTTTCTCCGGGCTTGGGCAATCGGTCATAGCTGCTGAGTGGGATGAACACTTCATAACCGACGCCGTGTACATTCAACATAACGCGCGCCGGTTGCTTTTCCTCTAAACTACCTTCAAGAAATGCAATCATTATGCGAAAAAGGCCTCTTCAAAAAGGTAATCTGGATTGACACAATCGCTCATTACCAAGCAATTCCTATCAGATAACACGTCCCTTGTCAATACCGCAGGGATAGAATCCGATCACGGCAGTACATCGGAACTGTTGACCCGAAATGGACACAGCTCACCTATGCGCAAAGTATTGAAGAAAACCCTGAAAAACGCCCCGGAGGCTACTCAAGCTTTAGCTGCTTTAGCTTTGGTTTTAGCCTTAGCTTCCGCCTCTGCCCGAGTGCGTTCTTTCAGTCTTTTATCACGCCTTTTACGCGCTTTTCTTTTGACTCTAACTCTTAATTGTTGTCCCATAGCGCGAGCAATGTGCTTTAAACTCAAGCGATAGTCAAGTTGATTTCTAAAAAAAAACAACGGAATTTCAATACAATGACCTTGATATTGGATATTTTCATCACCATCGTGGCGCCCGTGTTTCTAATGATCGGCATCGGCATACTCCTGGAAAGGCTGTTTAAGCTGGATCTGGCCACCATGTCCAAGCTCAATTTTTATGTGTTCGTGCCCGCGCTCGTGTTTATTAAAATCATGGAATCCACGCTGGCCTGGTCAGAGGTGCAAGGCATTGCCCTGTTCACGCTGCTCCAGGTCGCCGCGCTGTCGCTTTTCTGCCGAATCCTCTTCCACCATCCGAGCTTGCGTGAGCATTGCACGGTCATGACCATGGGCATGCTGTTTTATAACGCCGGCAATTTCGGTCTGCCACTGGCCGACATGGCTTATGGCGCGACTGGGGTCGGGATCATTTCCATTATCCTGCTGGTTCAGAACCTGGTCAGCTTCACCTATGGCATCTGGTTACTGGAAGCAGGCCGGCGTAACCTGCGCAAGATGGTCCTTGGCCTGCTCAAAGTGCCGGTGCTGCACGCCATCTGGATCGCCATGCTGCTGCGTGGACTACACCTGACGCCGCCAGATCTGATCGCCAAGCCGCTGGATTACCTGGGCGCCGGCTTGATCCCCATCGCCCTGTTGACCCTTGGCGTACAACTGTCGCGCACCAAACTGACCAGTCAATGGGCCGCGGTGTCGACCACGGTGGCCACGCGTCTGCTGCTCGCGCCGCTCATTTCGGCGGTTTTGCTGCTGCTCTTCCCCTTTGGCAGCACCATGAAAGCGGTCTGCATCACCGCTGCTGGCCTGCCCGTAGCCGTAAACGTGTTCATCCTGGCCACCGAATACGGGCACGACAGTGAATTGGCTTCGCAGATCGTCTTTTGGAGTACGCTGCTCAGCGCCATATCCTTGCCGCTGGTCATCGCATGCGTGCCGCAGTGAGAGATTTTCTATTGATGAACGCGCTGATTTTTTCTTGCCTGCATTACGCTTCCAGCACGATCCTGGCAGGCTGAAGCCTTGACTACAAACCCCTGAACTTCCGGAAGCAAAGGAAACGGAACGCGTATATTATACGACCATTTTGTCATGATCAATCCCCCACCAAGAGCCTTCAAGAGCTTCTTCGCGGCGACGGGGTGCAATATAAAAAAGTAAAATTTAAGGCAAACGTTCACGGCGGGACCGAGCTACACCAGAATCGGACGGAGCTTTGCCGCAAGCTTTGTCGGAACTTTGTCGCAAGCTATGTCGCAAGCTATGTCGCAAGCTTTGTCGCGAGCTTTGTCGCAAGCTATGTCGCAAGCTTTGTCGCAAGCTTTGTCGCAAGCTTTGTCGCAAGCTATGTCGCAAGCTTTGTCGCAAGCTTTGTCGCGAGCCAACCAAGGGCCTTCGATCACGAGAATCTGAAGGAAGAACTCCACAGTTCTTTTAGCGGCACTTTGAGCTTATGCACGAAATCAGCCTTGGATTCAGCACTTAGTGCCTCTCCATAGTTTGGGGCAGGCGATGTCCCGCTCCTCAGTATCTGCGTGGACAGGTGGTCAATGAAACGGTCTTGCAGGTCGAATTCTCTTTCCTTGGTCATTGGATATTCCGTGTTGGCTGTTGGATATTCAGTTGATCCTAGGCTTCATCGTGATTTCATATCTTTCATAAGACTTTTGACTGTACCTTATTTGGGCTCCGGCGCCCGGTCCGTGAGAACGGGGCAACGAACCAGGGTCAACGCCGGATCTTGTCCGTAGCCGACATGCACGACCTTGCAGCGAATGAGTTGTTCTCCATCATTTTCAATATCCAACAGCCAACAAGGAATATCCAATATCCAAGGTGAGAGGCTTGCTCTTCTTGGCCGTCTCGACACTCTTGAACA
>CAZOLK010000281.1:0-7068 GCA_964580325.1 uncultured Verrucomicrobiota bacterium
TGATGGACTTGGCCGTGTCTTCGGCCATGGTCACGTTCTTGTTGTGCGCAGTGGGCGGGTTGTTGGCGGAGCCGTTGATGGTAATTTCGGCCAGGTACGGCTTGCAATTGTTTTTGGACACGGTCAGCAGCACCACGCCGCTGCCGGCCGGCGCAATGGTGAACGCGGCAGTACCGTTGCCCGCGGTCAGTTTGGTGGCATAAACGCTGCCATCCTTGACCAGGGTAATGCGTGCGCCGGCACAGTTGGCGCTGCCGATTTTGGCCCGGATAGTTACGGACTGCGACCCTGTGTTCAACGAGGTTGGATGCACGGCGCTGAGCGTTTGCGGGTTGGCTGTGCGCATGGGCAATTCCGGGTCGCCCAGCAGGTTGAACATGTTGGCGGTCATGGTGGAATAGCTGCTGCGGTAGCGTGTGATCAGGTAGTGTTTGCCATAGACCAGAAACTCGCCCGGCCGGCTGGAATGGGGAAATGTGCCGACTTCGTAGGCGGCGTCGTAATCGTCGAACAGGCCGTCCATCAACCCAACGTGGAAGCAGTCGTTGATGCCCGAATAACTCACGCGCGCCGCGCCGATATGGGCGATACCACCGCCGCCGACCTTGCGCAACCAGGCTTCGGCAAATGCATCCTTGTCATCGTATCGGCCGCTGACGCAGTTCAAGCTGATCACCACGGGCAGCTTATCGCCGTTGTTCAGCGCATTGACGTCGCCGGTTTTGTAACCCGGGTGACCCCAGCCTGCGCCGCTGCCATAGCCGTGGTCGCGGTGGAGCGCGAGGCAGACGCCGTTTTCGATGGCGGTCTTGATCTGGGATGCGCCGCCGCCGCCAAAGTTTTTCCAGGCCTGTGGCACAGGATCAGGCGGTGTCAGGCGGCCGGTATAGCCGTATGATCTATAGTGCAGGGTTTCACTCACGGACGTGTCCCATTTGAATGCGGTATGGATGGTGAAGCCTTTATTATAGGCGTCGCCGTTGCCGCTGAAATAGTTGTAGTCCGGACCGAGGAAATCGCCGATACGGTGCAGGTCTTCCATGAACCAGCGGTCTGCTGTGCCGTCATGGCTTGAATCCTGGAACTGACCGGCCAGCAGTACGTGTTTGTACCAGTTGCCGGTTGCCGGTGTCTTTTCATAGACCAGGATTTTGTCGATCATGGTGGTCAATTGGCCCGCGTTGTCAGCCGAGAGCCGGCCAATGGCCAGGTCGCCATAGTTGTCGTCGCCGTCGACACATGAATACGGGTAATCCGAATGCCAGACATGGTTGGAGCCGTGATAGGGATGGCCGATAATTTCAAAACCGGGCATCTTGTCGCAATCGCCGATCAGCAGGACATAGGCGGTCTGGCGGCCGTTGTTGTAGGCCTCGCTGATATACTGCTTGATGGCCGTATCGGTCGAGCCCACCTCGGATAGTTTCGCCACATAGGTGCGGTACCCTTTGCGATGTTTCCAGGCAGCCAGCGGCAGGATCTGGTCATGGAACTGATCCGGGGTCAGCACTAGGTAATCGGCATCGGCTGCGCTGCCGGCCACGTCTGGCAGGGTGTCGCCACTTTTGACCGCGCTTGCGTCCGTGTCCAACCGGATATCCAATGCATTGGTCGGTGCATCGACGGCGTCGCCGCGCTTGAGCGCCGGCGCCTGGGCGGACGCTTTGTAACGCAGATGCCATCTGACCTTGACGGCGAAACGCAGTTTCAGTTTTTGGAGATCGAACTGAACCGGCGCATACACTACGCAAATATACTCTTTGCCTCGGGCACGGATCCGATCAGCAATGCGTACGGGCGGCTGCTTGTTGAATCCAGCGCGGTTATAAGCCTGTTGGTTTTTAGCAAATGCGTTGGCTTTGAGCGCTCCGCCCATCACATCGGGAATAGGTTCCTGGACCGGAGCCACGGGGTGTAGTGCATCGGCTTCCTGCCAGACGACCTGGTCGATCGTCAGCTCGGGATGCGAACCGTCTGGGATGCGAATCAAGGCTTGGGCCAGGGGTAGGGCAGGGCTTCCGGGTTCGGGTTCCTGGTCCAAGCCGGGGATGGTGAGTCGCTCGTAGAGCGCGTCGTCGCCCATACGGATGGCGTCCAATTGACAGGCAACGATCGCGCTGGCCAGTTCGGCATGGCCCGCAGCCTTGTTCAACAGCGTGAACGGCCCGGAGATGGCTGCCTTATCATTGGCATGATCGAATCGTATGGTGCGTGCGTCAACGGTCGTGACCGCGGTCAGACCGAGTAGCAGCAGGGCGTATACAACCCTGGTTGCAGTGGAATGGATGCTCTTCTTCATATTATGCTTCTCCTGTTTTGTAGGGTTTGCGATCCATGGCGCGGGCTCTCGAGGCATAGACCGGCGCGCCGTGTTTTTCGTCGCGCTCCAGTTTCGGCGCATAGCGTGGCGGTGATTCGGTCCATTGTTTCAACAGGCGGGTCAAACGCATGATCGCGGGGCTGTCTTGATTGTATGGTAGCGGGCAAACGTCTTGCCTGCTGCTCTCCGGCACATGGTAGCACGACACACGGCCAGCTTTCCTGGGGGAACCGTGGGTCTCGGAGCATCGTGGCCACTCGCGCTTTGGGGCAAGGGCTGGAAAGGGCCTCCGCTCTTGTTCGGATCCGGCCTTTCCGTAGGAATGCAGGACCAGCCACCGTTCCAAGACGGTTACGGCTGCCCGTGCAATACAGCGCCATTGTTCCAATGACATCTCTTCCACTCCTGGGTTGCTCACACTTCATTTACTGAACAGGCTGTTCAGCTATGGATGGTCTGACGTGACCACGGCCAGTATTATAAGAATATCATGTAACTGCCGTGGACTACTGTAATTATCATACTGCATTTGATTTAAATTAAATTATGTCTTTTATGTCAAATGCTTTGAATAGATATTTACGCTTTAATGATAGATAAAAACGATATTGAGATGGGATATGCATTGGGATTGTAAAGGGAAGATTTATTATGTATCGGTATTTATCCTTCCGATTGCTGCTTGTATCTGCGGCATGTTTATCCTATGTTTCCGCTGATAAACGTTTATTAAAGACTGGAGCGATTTGTGAAAAGAGCTGTTTTTTATATTCGCATTGTGGCCTATTCCGCAGGTCTGGCTGGCACGGTGGCGCTTATGCATGGTCGTTCACTGAATGGACCTTGGCGCGACACGCTGGTGGGCGCCGGCGGCGTTTTGCTGGGCATCATGTTCGTTCTGTTCTGCGCCAACTATTTCATGCACATGACCGCCATGTTCCGCCGTTGAGCGGAATGCCGCACGGAAAAGTCCCATGAGCAGTGTATTCCACTTGACCGCGGATTATTCGCCGACCGGCGACCAGCCCCAGGCCATCGAGGCGCTGTGTCTCGGGCTTGACCAGGGCCGACGTTTTCAGACCCTGGAGGGCGTGACCGGCTCGGGCAAGACCTTTACCATGGCTAACGTGATCGCACGCTATGCCCGGCCGGCCCTGGTCGTGTCGCACAACAAAACGCTGGCCGCCCAGCTCTACTCCGAGTTGAAGGGCTTTTTCTCGCAAAACGCGGTCGAGTATTTCATCAGCTATTACGATTATTACCAACCCGAAGCCTATATTCCCCAGACCGACACGTATATAGAAAAAGATGCCTCGATCAACGAGGAGATCGAGCGTCTGCGCCTGGCAGCGACCAATTCGTTGCTGAATAGGAGCGATGTGGTCATTGTCGCCTCGGTCTCCTGCATTTACGGTCTGGGCTCGCCCGAGGATTACAAGCAGATGGTCGTTTCACTGCGCCGCGGCGACCGCATCGACCGCGACAAGATCCTGGAGAAGCTGGTGGATATCCAGTACACGCGCAATGATGTGGCTGCCTTGCCCGGCACGTTCCGCGTGCGCGGCGATGTGTTGGATATCTTTCCGTCCTATGCCAAAACAGGCGTGCGCATCGATCTGTTCGGCAACGAAGTGGAGCGCATCCAGCGCATCGACCCGTTGACCTCGCGGAAAGAAGCGGAGCTGGACAGCGTGACCATTTCGCCAGCCAAGCATTTTGTCATGCCCTACAGCAAGATCGAATCGGCGATCGGCGCGATCATGGAGGAACTCGATTTGCGTATTGCGTGGCTGGAGCGGAACGAGAAGCTGCTCGAGGCGCAGCGGTTGCGTATGCGCACTATGTACGACATCGAGATGCTGCGCGAGACTGGTTATTGCTCCGGCATTGAGAACTACTCGCGCCACTTGGCCGGCCGTGCAGCCGGTGAGCGTCCCGCTTGCCTGCTGGATTATTTCCCCGGCGAGTTCCTTTGCGTGGTCGATGAATCCCACGTGACCCTGCCCCAGATCCGCGGCATGTACAACGGCGACCAGGCGCGCAAACGCACGCTGGTCGAGCATGGTTTTCGCCTGCCCTCGGCGCTGGACAATCGGCCACTCAATTTCGACGAATTCCTGGACGTGGTCGGCCCGATCGTCTTTACCACGGCCACGCCTGGTCCGTTCGAGAAACAGCACAGCGGTAAACCCATCGAGCAGATCATCCGGCCCACCGGCATCATCGAACCGCCCATCGAGGTACGGCCGCTCAAGAACCAGATCGACGACCTGATCGAGGAAGTGCGTGTGCGCGCCGAACGCAACGAGCGCACATTGGTCACCACCTTGACCAAACGCACGGCTGAGGACCTGTCCGGCTATCTCCAGGGCATCGGCCTGAAAGTCAAGTACCTGCATTCCGAGATCGACGCCATCGAACGCGTCGAGATTCTGCGCGGCTTGCGCAAGGCCGATTTCGACTGCCTGGTCGGCATCAACCTGTTGCGTGAGGGGTTGGATCTGCCCGAAGTCTCGCTGGTGGCCATTCTGGATGCGGATAAAGAGGGATTTCTGCGCTCGGAGACGTCGCTGGTCCAGACAGCGGGCCGTGCGGCGCGCCATTTGGACGGTCGGGTGATCATGTACGCGGACCAGGTTACCGATTCCATGCAGCGCATGCTGGACATCACCGCGCATCGTCGCGACAAGCAGCGCGAATACAACCAGGAGCATAACATCACGCCCACGGCTATCATCAAAAAGATCCAGGAAGGCCTGCGCATCGAACTGGAATCTACGCAAATCGAGCAGCGGATCGTGGCGGAGAGCGGTGGCGATTACAACGCCACCGAACTGATCCGCGAGCTGGAAAAAGAGATGCTCGAAGCAGCCGAGGCGCTGGAATTTGAACGCGCGGCCATCCTGCGCGATCAAATCAAGGCGTTGAAAGGCGAGAAAACGGGCGGTAAGATCCGCAAAAAATCGGGTAAAAACAAACTGACGTATCCGACGTTGAACAAGCCGCGTGTCAAGCGGCGTGGCAAGAAGAGGACATAGGTTTTTATGGAAGCATTGGTGATTAATCGCGATGTACTGTCCATTGTTCAGTGCGCGCTGGACGAGGATATCGGCAGCGGCGATGTGACCTCGCGTGCCCTTATTCCGGGCGACAAGATGGTGAATGCCGAGATTGTGACGCGCGGAGCCTGCGTGGTTTCTGGCGGCGGCGTGGCCGAGGCGGTCTTCAAGCAGGTGGATCACAGCGTGCTGGTCGAAATTCTGACGCCGGACAGTGCATCCGCGGCGCCGGGCGACAGTCTGTTGCTGATCAACGGGCCAGCGCGCGCCGTGTTGACCGCGGAGCGCACGGCGTTGAACCTGATGCAGCGCATAACCGGCATAGCCACGTTGACCCGGGCTTATGTTTCGCGTGTCGCCGGCCTTGACGTGAGCATCCTGGACACGCGTAAAACCACGCCTAACCTGCGCGTGCTGGAAAAGTACGCCGTGCGTTGCGGCGGCGGGATCAACCATCGCATGGGTTTGTACGATATGGCCATGATTAAGGACAATCACCGCATGTTTCTGGGCGAAGCCGGGTTGCAGAGCCTGGCCGAAGCAGTGCGTCGTTTTCGTGCGTGTTATCCTGCTATCCCGGTCGAGGTTGAAGTGGAGAGCGTGGATGAACTGCACGACGCGCTGGAAGGCGAGCCGGACTGGATCCTGTTGGACAACATGGCGCCGGATCGCATGCGCACGTGCGTGACCCTGTGCCAGGGCCGCTGTAAACTCGAAGCTTCGGGTGGAATCACGCTGGATACGGTGCGCGCCGTGGCCGAGAGCGGCGTGGACGCCATCTCCATCGGTGCGCTGACCCACTCCGCACCGGCCGCTGACCTGTCGCTGGAATTGCGCGTAAAGTAACCAACGTCGGAAGTTCCAGGATGCAGGAAATTAGATGAAAGTCCACAATCCGCAATCCGCAATCCGCAATCGAAAGCAGCCTGTGTTGGTTGTCGATATCGGAAATACCAGTGTCAAGGTTGCGCTCTACCGTTCTCGAATTGGCGGCATCCTGCGCCTGCCCACGGAACTTGACGACTTGGGACGGATCGTGGCTGCATTGCGCGGCCTATTGAAAGGGCGTGATGCGGTGGATGGCGTAATAGGGTCGGTGGCGCCGACCGCTACCACGCTTTGGCGCCAGGCCGTGGGCGAGGTATGCGGTCGCGATCCACTGCTGGCCGATTATCGGTTGGACTGGGGCATGCCCCTGACCTATCCGCAACCGAAAACGTTGGGCGTCGACCGGTTGGCCAATGCGCGAGGCGCTCTGTCGCGCCATGGCGCGCCCGTGGTGGCGGTCAGTTGCGGCACGGCGCTGACCGTTGACGTGGTCCACGAAACCCAGGGTTTTATCGGCGGCGTCATTGCGCCAGGACCGGACATGATGCTCGCCTGCCTGGCGGAAAAAACAGCATTGCTTCCGCGCGTCAAACCCGGTAAGATTCATGGCGCTGTGGGTAAAAGTACGCGCCAGTCCATGCGCATCGGTGCCCAAGTGGGGTATCGCGGGCTGGTTCGCGGCATTCTGGAGGCTGTGATGCACGATGCTTTTGGCCGAAAAACGGCGGTGCCGGTATGCGCTACCGGCGGGAATGCCGTAAGCGTGTTCAGGGCGTTTCCCTGGGCTGTCGTGAAGGTGCAACGGGACTTGACCCTGTTCGGTCTGAGCGTGCTGTATGATTTGAACCGAAGAAGTGAAGC
>CAZOLK010000282.1:0-6988 GCA_964580325.1 uncultured Verrucomicrobiota bacterium
AGCCCAAAGCCGAAGAGCCAGCCAAAGCCGAACCTGCCAAAGCAGAGCCCAAAGCTAAGCCCGAGCCGAAAGCCAAACCCGCGCAGCCCAAAGCCGAAGAGCCAGCCAAAGCCGAACCTGCCAAAGCAGAGCCCAAAGCCAAGCCCGAGCCGAAAGCCAAACCCGCGCAGCCCAAAGCCGAGCAAGTCGAGATACCGCCGATCGAGAAGCCAACCATTCCTCCAACGGTTGTACAACCCGCACAAACAGAGACGGAAGCTCAATCTGCGCCCGCGCCCACACCCGTAAAAATCAAGCCTGATGTTCCCGCGGTGCCAGACGCCGTGAAAGCAGAGGAAACCGCACCGGCGCAGAAGGCGCAATGAACGCGGGCCACTGAATACAACAACGAACAATAGCATGTTCTGGAAGTCGATCTCGAACGGGAAATGCCGATCAATGGCAATTCCCGTTTTTACTTCAACCCAATCTTCCCGATCATCTCAATCTTTGTCCCGTTCCTCGTCCCGATCTTCGTCGATCCCACATCTTCATCCAGATCCTTGTCTCGATCTTCGTCGCGTAATCAAGCCGTTGGATTTGGAACAAACGTTTTTGCCACAAATATATTCGACAAGGATCGAGATCGGGACAAAGATCGGGATGAAGATGCTTTTGATCAAGATGCTTCCGCTGCTTCTTCTTCTGAACCTCGTTGTGCTGTCCGGTTGTAAACCTGCTTCCCTGTCCGGCAGCCATGCCAAGGAATCCGTCTATTACAGCCCTGCCGCGCGCATCAAGGGCTTTGATCCGGTTTTGACCGGCGATGTCGCTTCGATCCTGGCCATGTCCAAGGTCTACGAGGGCCTGTTCCAATACGCCTATCTCGAAAGACCCTACCGCCTTATCCCGCTGCTGGCCGAAGCCATGCCCCAGGTGTCCGGGGATGGATTGACTTATACCATCGCGATTCGCAAGAACATCCATTTTCAGCACAATCCATGCTTCACCGCGACCAGCGGCCGCGGCCGCGAGCTGACCGCTGCTGACTTCGTCTATTCCATCAAACGCCTGGCTGATCAGAAAAACATGTCCTCCGGGTTTTGGACCTTACGCGACCGCATCGTGGGTCTCGACGATTTTCGTGAAGCATCGAAAAACGCCGGACTCGAGCTGTATGACCTGGACGTTCCCGGTTTGCGTGCGTTGGACCGCTATACCCTGCAAATCCACTTGAAACGACCGTTCCCCCAGTTGCTCTGGATCCTGGCCATGCACTACACGTATGCTGTGCCGCACGAGGCTGTTATGTATTACGGGAACGATTTCCTTAATCATCCCGTGGGCACCGGCCCTTTCCAACTGGTGGCCTGGCAGCGCAATTATCGCAGGGAATATGTGCGTAACCCGGCATGGAACCCCAACGGTCGCGCGGAGTATTATCCGACCCAAAGCTCTGATGCCGACCGGCAGGCCGGACTGCTGACAGATGCCGGTCAGCCCTTGCCCTTTATCGATCGCGTGGTCCAGTTTGTGGTTGCGGACGGCAGTACCCAATGGATGATGTTCCTTGCAGGCCAGTTTGGCCAGAGCGCGGTCAGTCGCGATAACTGGGATGCGGTCATCACAGCTTCCAACGTGTTGAGCCGAGAGCTTCGCCAACGCGGCATTCGTCTGCATACCACGCCAACCCTGGACGTCTTTTATATCGGTTTCAACATGGACGATCCGGTGGTGGGCGCCAACAAAAAGCTGCGCCAGGCCATGCACTGTGCTTTTGATGGCGCTGCCTGGGAAAAGTTCTACAATTACCGCGTCAAAGCCGCTTCCGGCCCAGTGCCTACACCGCTGACAGGCAGCCGTCAGGGACTTGGCGCCTACGGTTTCGATCCGAACCGGGCCAGGCGCCTGCTCAGCGAAGCCGGCTATCCCCAGGGTAAAGATCCGGCCACTGGCCGCCGGCTCGAACTGATGCTGGAAGTGGCTGATGCGGACAGTCCCGAATTGCGTCAGTCAACCGATCTGTTCATCGCATTCATGGCCGATATCGGGTTGCATGTTAAGGCCTCTTACAACAATCGGCCCGCTTTTTTCGACAAAATCAGCCGGCGCCAGGCCCAGATGTTCCGCCTTTCCTGGATTGCCGATTACCCTGATGCAGAAAATTTTCTCCAGTTGTTCTACAGTAAAAACAGTTCGCCCGGTTCCAACCGCGCCAATTACAGCCGGCCGGCCTACGACCGTCTCTACGAAAAGGCCCGCAGGCTGCAGGACAATCCCGAGCGCGACGCGCTTTACACACGCATGGCCGACATGGTCATCGAGGACTGTCCTTGGATCTTTCTGCACCAACCCATGGCGTACACATTGAGTCATCCCTGGGTGACCAACGTTAAACCTCACGCCTTCCCCTACGGCATGCTGAAGTACCTCAACATCGGCAAACCCGGACCACAAGGCAAATGATCATGTTGTGCTACCTCATACGCCGCATCCTGTATATGCTCCCGACCCTGTTCGGCGTCCTGCTGGTGACCTTTATCCTGTTCAATGTGGTCGGCGGCAGCCCTGCTGCCATGACCCTGGGGGAGAAGGTGGATCCCATTGACCTGGAAGAGTTTGACGAGGTGCGTGGTTTTAACAAGCCGTTGGTTTTCGGCTGGTGCGCCACCACCCGCGCTTTTAGCGACACGGATTTTCGCGATGGTTCGGGACCCTGGCATGCTGTCGGCGGAATCTGGCAGCAGGACCGGGACCGTGGTTTCCTGCGCCTCGCCGCAAACGAGACCTTTGCGATTCCCATGGCCTTCCCGCCGTTCACCAATACGACGTATGCCTGGCGCATAACCAGTCGCAGCGAAGCTGATGCAGTCTGGGGCGATGCCGTGCTGCCAGCGCAGTCTTCCTGGAACACGGTGCGCCTGACCCAAACCTCCACCACCTATCGTATCGCCACCGGCGATGCGCCCTTGGACCTGGCTGTCGTATCGTTCAAGCGTTGCGTCGACAATCCGTTCGATTCCCAGTTTACCCATTACCTAAGCCAGATGTTGCGCGGCGATTTCGGCGTTTCGTCCAGCACCCACCAGAAAGTTTCGACGCTCTTATGGGAAGGCCTTGGCCCATCGCTGGCCCTGACCGTGCCCATCTTTCTGATCAACCTGTCGGCTGCCTTGGGATTGGCCCTGCTCTGCGCCTATTTCCGTGACACCTGGATCGACCGCTTTTTTCTGGTGACCACTGTGGGTCTGCTGAGCGTCAATTACCTGGTCTGGATCGTGGCCGGTCAGTATTTCCTGGCCTATCGCTGGGGCTGGTTCCCGATCTGGGGTTTTGAGTCCTGGCGCTACCTGCTACTGCCGGTGGTCATCGGCGTGGTCAGTGGATTGGGCGGCAACGTGCGTTTTTACCGGACCGTCATGCTGGACGAGATGTACCGCGATTACGTGCGCACGGCCTTTGCCAAAGGCGTTCGCTTGCGCGACGTACTGCTGGGCCATGTGCTGCGCAACGCGCTGATCCCGGTGCTGACCAACGTAGTCGTGGCTATTCCTTTCCTATATACCGGCAGCCTGTTGCTGGAAAGCTTCTTCGGCATCCCCGGCCTGGGTTACCTGGGCGTCAATGCGCTCAATTCCGCCGATGTTGACGTGGTGCGCGCCGTGATCCTGATCGGCGCGATCCTGTTCATGATTGCTAATCTGCTGACTGATCTGCTGTATGCCCTGGTCGATCCGAGGGTTACGTTTAAATGAGGATGCATCCGTGACCGAAACCACGAAAAAGGCCATCCCGGCTGAGCAACCCGCTCTATCCCTGTGGGCCTCTGCCTGGCGCCATTTTCGCGCACGGCGCTTGGCCATGATTGGCCTCTGGGTGGTCGGAGTGTACCTGGTCATGGCGCTCTGCGGCGAGTCGATCTATTGGCGCTATCGCACGAGCGACCGCGCCGCGCCCTATAAGCAGCCCGACCTGACCCGCCAATACCAACCGCCAGGCATGGTAAACGGCAGCTTTTATCTCATGGGCACCGACGGCCTTGGCCGCAGCGTATTCCTGCGCCTCGTCCAGGGCGCGCGGATCGCTTTCAAGGTCGGGCTGGTCACGTCCCTGATCGCCATTCCCATCGGCGTCATTCTCGGATGTCTCGCCGGGTATTTCGGCGGGATCGTCGACGACCTGATCGTCTGGCTCTATTCCACGTTCCAGGCCATTCCCGGACTGCTGCTGATCCTGGCCATTGCCATGGTTGCGGGTAAAGGACTGCTCGGCGTCTACCTCGGCATCGGGCTGACCACCTGGGTCGGTTTGTGCCGCCTGGTTCGTGCCGAAGTGCTCAAGCATCGCGGCCAGGCCTATGTCCAGGCCGCTCGCGTTATGGGTTATCATCCGTTCCGGATCATGTTTCTGCACATCCTGCCCAATGTCATGCATGTGGTCATCGTTACGTTCACTTTGCGCTTTTCCATGGCGATCAACACCGAGGTGTTCATGAGTTTCCTGGGCCTGGGCGTGGCCAACGAACCGTCCTGGGGCCTGATGATTAACAGTGCGCGGTTGCGTTTGTGGCAGGGGATCTGGTGGGAGATGACGTTTGTGACCCTGGCCATCTTCTTCCTGGTAATGGCCCTGAACATTGTCGGCGACACGTTGCGCGACGCATTGGATCCGCGCTGTCACCTGGAAGTGGGTTAGAGGCCATGCTCGATGCCACGACCCTGAACCAGATCGATCGCGCCGCGCATATCCTGCGTGCCGGCGGCCTGGTCGCTTTCCCCACGGAGACTGTTTACGGCCTGGGCGCCGACGCACTTGACGCCAATGCCGCGGCTGGCATTTTCGAAGCCAAGCAGCGCCCCCGTTTCGATCCGCTCATCGTACACATTGCGGACCGCGCCATGCTCGCCGGTTTGACCTCAACCATGCCCGACCTGGCCTTGCGCCTGGCCGACGCGTTTTGGCCCGGACCGCTGACCCTGGTGTTGCCCAAATCCAGAAACGTTCCGGATATCGTCACCTCTGGCTTGTACACAGTGGCGCTGCGCTTCCCGTCCCACGAGATAGCCCGGGCATTGATCCGCGCCGCGGATCGGCCCATTGCCGCACCCAGCGCCAACCTGTTCGGCAGGGTCAGCCCCACCTGCGCCCAGCACGTGCGCGAGCAACTGGGCGACCGCGTCGACATGATCCTGGACGGCGGCCCCTGCGCTGTGGGCGTGGAATCCACGATCTTGTCGCTCTGTGGCCCTGACCCTCTGCTGTTGCGCCAAGGCGGCGTGGCCCAGGAGGAGCTGGAGCCCCTGACCGGACCGCTGCAAACCGCGACACAGGCTGAAAACAAACCCGAAGCCCCAGGCATGCTGACCAAACACTATGCGCCGGCCACGCCGATTCGCTTCTGGACACCGGGCGAAAACATTACGGACTGCGCAAAGCTGGGTGTGCTGGCTTTCCAGACTACGCAAGATTTGCAGCCCGCCGATTATTGCGAAATTCTATCGCCCAGTGGCGATCTGCGCGAGGCCGCGGCCAATTTATTCGCCGCATTGCGCCGGCTGGACGCCCGGAAACCGGACCTGATCTTGGCCCAGCGTGCCCCGGACCGCGGTTTGGGCCGCGCCATCAACGACCGGCTTGCGCGCGCCTGCGCTGTTTTTTGCTCAGGACAAAACGCTAAATTTGGAAAGGGAACAACATGAAGCAACCAGATCCAACCCGCCTGCTGGAGGCCATACACCTGGACGCGCCGATTATCGGGTTTTACCCTCGGCCATGTTCGAACGGTTTTGCGCTTTGGACGAACGCAGATTCTTGTATAAACCGTTTCTGGCCGCGTTGTGGAAAGCGCGCGCTTGAAGCTGAGAACGATTACGTATTTACGGGAGTGGAATATATGGTTTTCCAAGAGCGACGAAAGATATAGATTTTTTGATTGCAATTGATAGCGAAAAACCTTAAGCGTTTACATAAAGCACTTTATGAATTTGGTGCCCCAACCGTTGAAATGAGTTATTTCAATGAAATCTTTGTCGAAGATATGCATTATCTCCGTCATTACCAGGCAAGACCTGATTCGCAACAAAAGAGCCTTTGGTTGATATTGGGACCTCGTTGATCTGGAAGAGCTTGCATGATGCTCTTTTGCCATGGGAAAGACCTTGTTTTATATGGGTTGAGGGTGTAGGTTGTATGCTTATTAATAGATGGTAAGAAATAAGAGGGCGTGCATGGCTGGTGATAAGAGAGATTTTTACGATGTTCTGGGATTGAAAAAGGGCGCTTCGGCTGACGAGATCAAGAAGGCCTATCGCAAGGCTGCGGTGAAATATCATCCGGATAAGAACCCGGGCGATAAAGACGCGGAAGAAAAGTTTAAAGAGGCGACCGAATCCTACGAGGTATTGAGCGACGAACGCAAACGGCAGCAGTACGACCAGTTCGGCCACCGTGCGTTCAGCGGTGGCATGGGTGGTGGTTCTCCCTATGGCTCAGGCGGTTTCAGCGGTATTGATCTGGAAGACGCTTTACACACGTTTATGGATGCATTTGGCGGCGGCGGCAGCATTTTTGAGGATTTTTTCGGTGGCGCACGCAGTGGTCGCAGCACATCGGCGGCATCGCGCGGTTCTGACCTGCGCTACGATCTCGAGATCGATTTTGAGGAGGCCGTGCTCGGGTCTCAGCGCGATATCACCCTGCAGGTCATGGAGGAATGCCAGGAGTGCAAGGGGTCGGGCGCAGCCAAGGGCAGCAAAAAGGAGAGTTGCCGTCAATGCAGCGGCCGCGGTTTCATTGCCACCACCACTGGTTTTTTCCAGATGCGCCAGACTTGCCCGGTATGCGCGGGTAGCGGCCAGGTGATCACCAATCCCTGTCGCGAATGCCAGGGCAACGGCCGGGTGCGCAACAAGCGCAGCCTGACCCTGAAGATCCCGTCCGGCGTGGAAACCGGTTCGCGTCTGCGCCTGGCCGGCAAAGGCGAGGGCGGCGTGCGCGGCGGTCCGGCCGG
>CAZOLK010000283.1:0-6970 GCA_964580325.1 uncultured Verrucomicrobiota bacterium
GTTCCTCGCCGCGATAGCGCAGACGGTGGTCGGAGAGGCGCATCGTGACATGGGCCCATTCCTCCAGGTAGAACACCCAGAATTCGATTGCCGCCGGATCGTTCTCGCGCCAGTGACGAAAGGTGCGGGTGACGATGACATGCACACGGCTCCCTATCTCTTTGCGCGTTACGCGCCGGTCAGCGTCCTGCTTGACAAAACAGTGAAAGGTGACCGAACGCGGTTTACGCGGCGCGAAAATCTGGTTCTTGAGGTTCAGCCCCTCCTGGATAGCGGCGGGAAGCAGCGCTCTTTCAAGTTGGGACAGGTCGCTTTTACGCTGTATGCGCAATGGTGGGGCAATCATGTAGAACACGTCCTCCACGGTATGCAGCGCGGCCAGCTTTTCGACCCGGTTTGGCGGGATGTGGAAGAAAACCAGGTCATAGTTACGCAAACGCAGATTGCGTGTGGCTTTCAACCCGAACGCGCACCCCTCGTTCACGGCAAGCGATGCCAAACCGGGGAATGTCAGGAATGCAAAGGTTGGACCGTCGCGTTTTACGTGTCGCCCCTGCGTTTCCTTTTTCGTTCTTCATGAGCGGCTTTGCGCTGTTCAGCCTCTTTTATCGCGGCCGGGATTTTATCGCGGGCCTGTTTGAAGCAGCGTGCGCCCTCAGGAGTATCGGCTTTGTCGGTCATGGCTTCGCGCGCCAGGCCCAGCAGTTCTTTCCACCTATCGCCGCCGTAGATGCTGAGGAACTGGCGATCGGCCTTGTCCAGCGTTTCATTGAATGCGGTCTTCTCCTCTGTATAAGAGCCGATCTCGAGCGCCTCAGGCGAGTCTGTTTTTTCAGCGGGTTGGCCGGATTGGCCCGGGTCAGCCTTTTCATCATGGTTGGGATCGGGCCTTGTATCGGGTTCCGTTGTCTCGGTGTGCGCGTTTTGGGTTTGTTCTGGCGGCGTTTTGATCGGGTGGGTTGCAGCGCGTTGCGGAAAGTGGAGCAACCGGGCCAGGCCATGGATAGCCTGACGGCTCCAGATCGGGCTCTGCTGCTGGAGCCAGAGCCATGTCTGAGCGAACAGGGCAAAACCGCAAGCAGCCAGCGTCAGCATCAACAGCAAGGTCAAGCGCATCAGGCGTCTGCGGAACTTGCGCTGACGCGCGGCATGGTGCAACCCTTTTTCCAGAGCGTCGGCAAATGCTTTGCATGAATTGAAGCGCTTCTTGCGGTCTTTATCCATGGCCTTGAGCAGAGCTTTCCAAGTGCGCGACGTCAGGCTGGGAACCGGGTCGGGCGGCTGGTGCAGCACCACCTCGCGCAACACAGCCATGTTATGGCTCTGAAAAGGCAGTTCGCCGTTGAGCAGCTCGTAGACCATAACCGCCAGCGCATACTGGTCCGTGGCCGTGCTCTGGTGTTTGCCCATCCATTGTTCGGGCGCCATGTAGCAGGCCGTGCCGCCTGTGCCGGTGCACACATTTTCCGTGGTCGCCATGGTCTGGTGCAGTTTTGCGGCCAGGCCGAAATCGAGGATCTTCACATGATGGTTTTGGTCAAGCATGATGTTGGAAGGCTTGATATCGCGATGAATAATCTTGGCCGCATGGGCGTAATTCAGGGCGGAAACGATTTCGTGGATGATGGGCAGCGCTTCTTGCAGTGTCACTTTCCCGCCTTTGGACATGCGGTATTCTTTCAGGTTGCAGCCGTCCACCAGTTCCATGATCAGGTAATAGCAACCGGACGTAACATCCTGCTCCAGGTTCTTGATTGCCGCGATATTGGGATGGTGCAACCGCTCAACCAACTGGAAATTCTCGCGCACATCCTCCATACGCACGTCTTCGTTGGCCAGTTCGGGCGGCAGCGATTTGAGCGCTACTTCAATTCCGGCGATTCGGTCGTAGCAGCGATAGACCACACCCATGCCTCCGCGGCCAAGGACTGCTTTGACCTCGTACCGCTCGAGAATTAGGTTGCCCTGGTCGAACCGCTCCTGATCACGTATGAACATGACCTCGTCGGAATGCGATTCGTCCAACTCGCCCACCTCGCCAGGAGGTACGGTGGGGATCGTCTCTTCGAATTTGTCCGGCTCCTGTTTCATGGATGGTTAAAATAATCCAAAAGTCGGAAAAAGGAAAGCGGATAATCCATTATTCGTCATCATGGCATGTTTCCATGACCAGACGCACGTCATGCTCGCAGGCCAGCAATGCATCGACTGCCGTTGGATCAAAATCATGGCCGCGTCCGTCGCGGATGATTTCCAGTGAGCGCTCCATAGAAAATGGCGCTTTGTACGGGCGCCGCGAGGTCAAGGCGTCAAACACGTCGGCAATGCACACGATCCGTGCCGACTCAGAGATGGCACAGGCTTTCAAGCCTTTGGGATAGCCGCTGCCGTCCCAGTGTTCATGGTGTGAAAAAGCGATGGTTTCCGCCTCTTTCATGATTTCCGTGTTGTTGCGACCCAGAATCCTGGCCCCGTAAATCGTATGCTTCTTGATCACAACCCATTCCTCGGGATTCAGGCGCGCCGGTTTGAGCAAAATCGCGTCGGGCACGCGCACTTTTCCCACGTCGTGTAGGACCGCGGCCATGCGTATCAGGCGTACGCGCCATGCGGGCAATCCCAGTTTATCGGCTATGATCTCGCTATAGCGGCTGATTCTACGCACATGCCAGGTGGTGTCCTCTTCCTTGAATTCCGCGGCCAGGGCAAACCGTTCGATCATTTCGATCATGGTGGCATCGTCGCCACTATCGGTCGGCCTGGCGTCGTGCTGCTTTGCTTTTTGCGTTTCTTCCGCCATGTTGTCTTCGTTCCCGTTATCTACAGTATCGGCAGTGCCTGCGTACACCTTGCTCAACATACCTTATTTTATGAAAAAAACACTGTTTGCTTTAACAAATCCATGCCCTGATGCTAAATTGGCGACATGACGATGTTCGATTGGCCCCAAGCACCCACGATTCGCGGCGGCGCCATTGTCTGGTGTTCGCCTGACTGGTCCTGGGATCATGTAGGCGGCAGCACCGGGTTCAACCTCTGGTTCATCTATCGCGGTACAGGCTGGTTGATCAGCGGCGACAAGACTTGCGCGCTGCGGCCCGGCGACTGTTTTTTGATCCGCATGTGGGAACCCCAGCAGGGCCGGCACGACCCTGCGCAAACCCTGGTGGTGCCGTTTATCCTGTTCGATATTCTCGGCGCTGACGGCCAGTCGTTGAACCCGCGCAAGATCGAACCTCCGCCGCTGCATTTTCGCGTGCGCGATATCGAGTTTTTTTACGGCTTGATCGAACGCAGCTTGCGGGCTTTTGAACACCAGCAGACGCGCGATGCCGAAACCTGGCTGCTGGCTGCCCTGAGCGAACTGCGCGAGGCCCATGAACATCCGCCGCTGTCCGGCGCTCAGGGCGAACAGTATGAGCGCATCGAACAGGTGTGCCGGTTGATCCGGGAAAAGCCGGCGCAGCGCTGGTCGGTTCGTGATCTGGCTGACGCGTGCCACTATTCCACGGACCATTTTATCCGGCTCTTTCGCAAATTCAAACGCGTCACGCCAGGCGAATTTATCATTCGTATTCGGTTGCACGAGGCGGACAAGCTGCTGCTTTTCTCCAACTACACCATAACACAAATCGCCGAAACCCTGGGCTACTCGGACGAATTCTGCTTCAGCCACCAATTCCGCCAGCGCCGCAGCTTCAGCCCATTGCAGTACCGCCAGGCACTGCTGCAAAATAAAGCGCCGGAGGTCGAGGAAACGCCAGGCCACTAGCCCAAGAGCGCTGGCGCAAGAGTGTCAGGGGGGTGGGGGGAGGGCAGGGTAGGGGGGTAAGACAAACCGCTGATGAACACATCGAGCGCACCCATTTCACCTACATAATATTCACTCAACCAGAGATCTTTAATTTTCTATCAGCTCAGAATCATAAAATTATAAAAATTCTTATACAATTTTTATACACAAGTTCGCAAAATGCTCGGCAGAAATTTCACCTAATTAATTCTTACTTTTTTATATTGCACCCTTCCTGTTGTGAAGCAGATAAGCCAATGCCATGACGCATGGCAGTCCTGCGCGCTAACCAAATTCTAAAATAATGCTTTTCAGTTCATTCATGCCTTTATAAGATAGCAATTATCGGAAAGGAATGCTTAAGTGTATGGACCGCGAAGCGCATTCCGTATGTATTTTTGGTAGGGACAGCCATGCGATGGACTAGGTTTATGAAAAAAATAACGTCATCATTATTATGTATTGCAAAACATGTTGCGATCAACATTTGTTTTGTGATGGTCTGGTGTGCCAGCGTGCTAAGAGCGCAGGATGTAGCGCCGCGTCAGGTGCTGATCCTGCATGCTTATACGCCTGAATTGAAATGGATCGGCGATGTCAACAAGGGGCTGGGCGACATGCTGGCGCAGCCCGAAGGTTCGACGCGCCTGGTCTATGAATATATGGACACGGGCCGTTTCGGTCAGGAAAACGAATATTTCATGGCGTTGAGCGAGTTCTACGGCAAGAAATACAAGACCGCTAAGCCGAACGTCATTGTGGCGTGTGGCGATCCGGCGCTCAGCTTCCTGATCAAAGCGCACGACAATATCTTTGCCGATATCCCCGTGGTCTTCTGCGGTGTTCAGCACACCGATCCGGACGCATTGCGCGGCGTCAAGTGGCTCACCGGCGTGATCGAGTACCACGATGCGCGGAAAACCCTTGAGTTGATCGCCAACGTGCTCCCGGACATTCAGAAGATGCGCGTGGTCCAGGATGCTTCGCCGGCGGGATTGGCCGGACGCGAAAAACTGGAAGCCGTTTCAGACCATTTTAAGGACAGGTTCACCCTGGAATTCGTCGATGCGGACGACAGGGAGCAACTCGTCGAAACGCTCAAGCAGACCACTGCTGACGAGGCGATCCTGTTTGTCGAGTATTTGCGCGACAAACAGGGGCGCTACGCGGATCCGCATGCGCTGGTTCGGGCCATCACCGCAACTGCGGCAGCGCCTGTTTTCACCATGTCCAGCGCATACCTGACCGACGGCCCGGTCGGCGGTTTCGTGCTGAGCGGCGTATTGCATGGCCGGAGCGCCGGACGCCTTGTCCAACGCATATTGGAAGGCCGACGCCCTTCTTCCATGGCTGTAATCAAGAAAGACAGGCGCAACCCGGATAGGGCCATGTGCCACTATGGACAAATGAACAAATTCGGCATCGCTCCCGAGTTGCTGCCGGCGCGTTGTGTATTGCTGGCCGAACCCACTGCAACCGCGATTGATGATGATGCTGCCGCGCCCGCAGTTGTCGAAGCGTCGGTCAAAGCGGAAAGCCGCGGCAGCGGTCCGGCAGCCTGGGCGGTCGTCCTCATGCTCCTCGAACTGGCCGCCATTGTCGTGCTGGGTTACCTGGCCTGGCGTTTCTGGAAGCAGGAACAGGATATGCGCATGATCTACGGAGACATGGAAAACAGGATCCGCAACAGCGCCAAAAACCTGAATACCATCAAGGAGAAATGGCAGCGTGACGTTGCTGAGCGCAAAGGAATACAGAAGCAGATGGAGCAGCGCGACCATGAACTGCAGGATTGCAAAGCCGATCTGGTCGCGATCCAGGAAAAAACGCGCAGCATGACCAACCAGCTTGAAGCCGCCCGCATTCGCGGCGAAGAAATCGAACGCCGGATTCAGGCCGTGACCACCTGCGATGTCGTCGGCTTCTGGGATTGGAACGTAGAGTCAGGCGAAATGCGTTTCAGCAAGCATTGGGCCGAAATGCGCGAATATGCCCAGGACGAGTTGCTCCAGGTCTATGAAACCTGGGAAAACGATATCCATCCCGACGAACGCGAAGATGTGGTGCACGCTTTTCGCAACTTGGTGGAAGGCGAGACCGAAGCTTTCAATGCCGAGTACCGGATTAGAACCAAGTCCGGCGCCTGGCGCACGGTCATAGAGAACGCCAGGGTATCCAAAACAGATGAAAACGGTGAAACGCAACGGGTTACAGGCATCACACTGGACATCACCGAAGCCAAGGAAGCTGAGGAATCGCAGACCGTGCTGTTTGAAATAATCGAAACGCTGGACAAGCCGGTTTGCACCCTGGATGACGACCTGCGCATCCTTTTTCTCAATACCGCCTGGATGACTTTGCGCGGCATTGAGGGCGAAGCGGATGTGACCGCCCTGAGCCTGAACGATTTGATGCCTGAATCGACGCGCCGGATCCTGGAGGAACGCGCATTTGCCGAGGCCCGCGAAAAGGGACGCTGGGTTGGTTCCGCCGCTGTGTTGGATGGCGAAACGCACGAGAACGAGTGCTCCTGGACCGTAGTGGCCCATCGCGACGAACAGGAACGCATCCGGTTTTATTCCTGCCTGCTCGCTCCTGACCGGGAACAGGCAGCGCAGCCTGCCCCGCGTGACCCGGAGGAAGCTTTGCTCGTCGAAATCCTGGACGAGCAAGCCGGCGCCTGGGTGCTGAACAGCGCTGAGGACCGCCTGGTCTGGAGCCTCTCCGCGCGGCGTATGCACCGCCTGCCGGACGGCGAGGTTACGCCTGCGCTGGAAGATATCGATGCCTTGTACGAACCAGATTCGGCCCAGTCACTGCGCGAGCGGCTCGAAACCGCCGGGGCAGAGGACGCGCCCTGGCAACTGGACCTGGAACTGAAAGCCGAAGAAGCAGGTAACTCGCGCTGGTTGCGCATGAGCAGCAGACCGCGCCACATCGAAGGCCAAACCTGGCTGATCGGCGGTTTCCGGGATATCACGGAGGAGCGAAACGCGGAACAGGAACAACACGAAGCCCAAAGTCAAGCCGAGGCTCTGCTGACTCAGGCCCGGGACGAGGTGCAAACGCTACGCCGTGAAAACGAGGAAGAACTGGCGGCTTTGCGCGAGCAGGCCCTTCGGGAAACAGAGCAGCAGCGCAACGAAGCCGCGACCGAAGCGGGCGATGCGCCGTTGC
>CAZOLK010000284.1:0-6930 GCA_964580325.1 uncultured Verrucomicrobiota bacterium
TGCGGATGGCTGCCCCGTGTTGCTCGATCCGGAAGCGTTGCGTCGCCACGCGGCGTTCCTGGGCGGCACAGGCAGCGGCAAGACCACGGCTGCCCTGCGCATTATCGAACAGGCTCTGCTGCGCGGCGTGCCGGCTCTGGTCCTGGACCGCAAGGGCGACTTCTGCCGCTACGCCGACCCGGACACAACCGCTGCAAGCGCCCCGCATGCGCAGCGCCTGCTGAGCCGGGCCGACGTGGCCCTCTATACGCCGGGCGAGCCGGCCGGCCGGCCGCTGGCGCTGCCCATTGTGCCGGCCGAGGCGTTCGACGCCCATCTCCACGAGCGCGAACAGATCGCACGTTACGCTGCCGCGTCGCTGGCTGGCATGATGGGCTACAAGCCGGCTAACCGCAATGACCAGGCGCGGCAGGCCATCATTCAGATGGCCATTGGCGTCTTGTTGGCTGAAAAAACACTGCCGCGCATCGCTGTGCGCGACATCCTGGACCTGGTCCATGCCGGCGACCCGTCCCTGCTCGCGGCGATCGGCCATTTGCAGAACAAACATTTCGCCAAGCTGGTGGAAGACCTGCAAGTCCTGCTCCTCTCCCATAGCCACCTGCTCGAACTGCGTCATGAAGTGCTGGATCTGGACCGGCTGTGGGGCGCTGGCGCGGACGCCGAAAGTTCGCGCAAAATACCGCTGACCATCGTGTGCACCAAGTTCTTGCGCAACCGCGAAGATGTCCTGTTCTGGGTCACCCAACTGTTAATCTCGATCGAACGCTGGCTCAGCAAGAAACCGGCGGACCGGCTCCAGGCGCTGCTGATGCTGGACGAGGCAGACATCTTTCTGCCGGCCGTGGGCAAACCGTCCACCAAAGAGCCCATGGAGAACCTGCTCAAACGCGCACGTGCGGCAGGCCTGGGCATCTTCCTCTCGACTCAGACGCCGGGCGACCTGGACTACCGTTGCCGCGACCAGATCAGGACCTGGTTTCTAGGCCGGATAAAGGAACAGAACGCGCTCAGAAAGCTGTCGCCCATGCTGCAGGGCTTCAAGAACAACGCGGCTGCAGCCTTGCCCGGTCTGGAGACCGGCTGCTTCTTCATGGTCCAGGAAAAGCAACTGGTCAACCTGCGTTTCCATCCCTCACTGGTCAACGTGGAGCAATTGCCCGAGCAGCGCATCCTGGAACTGGCCGCGTGTCGATCGCCGAGGTCCTGAGCGCTGCCAGCAAGGTAAACTATGATTCACTCATGGCCGTGCGGTATTCCGCCGGACTCTGGCCCGTGATTTTTTTAAAGTTGCGATAGAAATACTTAACGTTGGAGTAGCCGCAGGAACGGGCCACGCTTTCTATCTTATCGTCCGTGGCGCGCAGTATATTCTTGGCCAGGTCAATGCGTCTGCGTTGGAGATATTCCACCGCAGTCGATCCGGTGCAGGCTTTGAAGGCTAGGGTCAAGGTGTTGCGGCAGACGTCGAGTTCGCGGGCTATGTCGTTGACGTTGTAGCCGCGGTCAGGGAAAGCATCCATCAGCAGCAGCGCACGCTCCACCATGACGGCCTGGGGGTCGCGCGTCGAACGCGAGGCCGCATCCGAGCAGAAACAGGCCAGCAGCGCATACAATCCCGCCACCACGTCCAATGCGGCAGCGTGCGATTTCCTGCGCATGTTGTCGTGTATCCCGGCCAAAATGCGCTGAGCCAGGTCCAGGTCCGGAATATCGCGCGTCAGCGCATCGGGCCGCAGACCCATAGCCCGGATATAATCTCCTGCCGTCGGACCGCTCAGACGCATCCAGTAAAAGGTCCAGGGATCGTCGTCATCTTCGTGCAAATCGTAGGGAACATCGGGCCAGACGCTGTACATCTGACCCGCGCGCAGGCACCGCTTTTCATACGGCGTATCGTAGCAGCCCTGTCCCTTGACAATGAAATGCGGGATATACGCGGGCAGCACCAGTTTGCGCTGTGAATCGCCAAACGCGACCAGACGCCCCACGGTACTGGGCCACAGGCTGAACAACGCACTGTTATCCGGCAAGGGCCAACTCACGCAATCGTGTTCTTCATGCTTCATGCCATACCAGCATACGGCGGGTCCGACATGATGTCAAACAGCCATCTGGAGATGAATGCTGCGGCATATTCGCAACCCTTTCCAGGGGTGTTGTTTGCGTCCGTGTTGCCGACGCCGTACAGCGAGCAGGTGGGCAAATCGCCATAGGTCTCGCGGTTGTTGTGGAGGAAATTTGATTTTAGCCTGTCGTAATTTTGTATATTGAATCCATAACCATCAGCATCGACACAATCGTCGTTCCCTGGCCGCAGCTTGACGTCCATGGCCGATTCGCCCAATAACGGGCTGCGCATCGAACAACTGGCGCAACATAACCTGGAGGAAGCCTGGCACGGCGAGTTGGCTTTAGTATACTTCGCGCCTTTTTTGCTCTTCGCTACTTTGCGCCAAAGACAAAATAGAGGAAGAGCAGCAGAAACAACAGGGCGGTGCCGAATTTAACCAGTGCTACGTGGCGCTGGAAGAAGCGTGACAGGCGCGCGCTGGACAGTCCGAACCAGGTCATGAGCATGACGATCGCAAGTGGAATCACGAATGCGATGTTGTAGAGCACCAGATAACGCGCGGCGTAGAGTTTGTCGGCGCCGCTCTTGAGCATGAAGAGCAGCGTTGGTCCGTAGGTCTGTCCCGTGCAGACCAGTTCGAGCAGCGAGATGACCATGCCCGTGATAAACGCAGCCAGCACAAACCGGTTATGGCGCATGCTTTCGCGAATGACCCGGTGGATGCGGCCCTTGAATGCGTCAGGCAGTTGCAGGGTCATGTTGCGCGCCTGACTCTGTAAGCAGAGCATGCCGTCGCGCAGGCTGATGAGCATAATCACAAGGGTGAACACCGCCAACGCCAAGTTGACGGCCATGCCGACCTTGTTCAGCAGCGCAAAGCGGGAGATCAGTTCCACGAAGCCGAAACCGATGGCCAGGTAGGC
The DNA here is from genome assembly GCA_964580325.1 of uncultured Verrucomicrobiota bacterium. Classification (GTDB taxonomy): domain Bacteria; phylum Verrucomicrobiota; class Kiritimatiellia; order CAYTQP01; family CAZOLK01; genus CAZOLK01. The sequence goes on from CAZOLK010000284.1 coordinate 2,998, forward strand.
CAGAAAAACGCCTAGGATAAAGGCCAGCCCGACCTGCACGATCTCACGGCTTCTTTTGCGAGTGAGCTGCAGGTAGGAGAGGAAAAAGATGATGGTGGCAAACGCGCAGGGATTGACGCCATCGATCAGTCCGGCATAGGCAATCAACGCGGCGCTGGTACGGCGGCCGCGGGCGCGAATGCCGTGGGTCGCCTCCTCCTGGTCGACCGGCGTGGGATACCAGCTCGCAAGAGGAATATAAGCGGATTGGGTCAATAATTCACCTAGGGCGTCAATGCTGATGTCGTTTTTGACCAGGCCGCCGGCGCCGCAAAACAGAGCAGGTGCGACCAGGCGCACTTTTTCCGGTACGCCGAAGCGGATACACAAAGCCTCGTTCAACTTTTGCGCCGTGATCCTGGCCATGTCGTTGGTCTCGATGGCCAGGCGCGGGAATGGTTCGTGCAGCCGTTCCAGCATGCGCTCCACCGCGGCACATTCCTCGCAGCCGTATTGCTTGAAATAGACTAGTTTTAGTTGCGGCAGACCCATGGTGGACTCTACGTCATCGGCACGTGACGCTTCCGCCGGTAAAGCAGCGGCCAGGGCCGTGGTTTCGTGACGTTGCCGGATTACGCGGGTTTCCATCGCAAGCACATCCGTTTCCTCGGTCTCGTCAAGCACGTTGAAATGCTTGTTGATTTTCACGCGATCTTCTTCCGAAATATAGCCATAGTCGAGCAGCGGCAGCAACACGGCATAGCCTTGATCCAGGTGGCGATACCTTTCTTCCACGATAACGGCAATCTGCCGGCCGGGCACTCTCTGGTCCTTGAAGCCTTGCACCAGGGTCAACAAGGTCTCGGGATCCACATCCTCGCCCGCGGCCAGCAAGGCGATATACGCTTCGAGCCGCACTTTATTGGAAGGATCCTCAGTCAGTTTGCGCAGCGCCTCGCGCTCGGTCGCAAGCATACTGGAGCGCGATGAAAAAATGTTGCCGCTGAACTGTCGGCCCAAGGGCCGTTCCGGGCCGATGAAATGGATCCAGGACACGTCGTTTTGCTTACTCAGTATGACCGGAAGGACAATGCGCACATATTCGGAAGGATCGTTGGCAAGCTTGGTCAAGATATCGTGGAAACCGCGAAGGTATTTCCGGCCGTAAACGTAATATGCCGCGCGCCGGGTCCAGGGATCTTCGTGATCGAAGAACGCCTCAGCGCGCACGCGGTAGTCGCGGCGCCAGCAGTGCTCGAGCAGAATCAAACCCAGGATGCGCAACTCGGGACGAGCATCCTGATCCAGCCAGCGCAAGAACCGTTCACGCAATACGCGGGTGGCCCTGGCGCTTTTGAATAGAGCATCCAGCTCGTACTGGACAAACGATTCGGGTTTCAAGGTGCTGTCGCTATTGTCGACTTCGTCCAGCAACGTTTTGAGCCAGGGAATGGTCCTGCCATTTTCCAGAAACGACTCGACCGCGGTTTCGCGCACCTGCTCGTTCGCGTCACGCAACAAGGTGACGCCTAGGGGAATCAGGTTGGTGGCGGTCAAGCCGCCCAGCTCTTGGGCGATCATGCGCCGGTTGGCGGCGGACATGTCGGCATCGAGCTGTTGTTTCAAAAAAGGAAGGCTGGTCGTATGGCCATGGTGGAGCAGAAACAGCGCGCTCAGGGTTCGCAGCGTCAGGTTGGTGGATTGGTGAAAAATGGTTTCAGCATGCTGGACCATGGCGTCGAGTCCGGTCATCTTGGTTTGCGTTTCCGGCTTTGTCGTTTGTTCATCCGTAAATGCGCTGAACAGGTTGTCCACGGACACAGCCGCATTGGTTGCTTTCTTTTCGATCGATGCGGGTTGCGTGAAGGCGTCGAACAGGTCCTGAACCGTCGGTTCAGGGGCTTCGGGCTGCGCTTTAACGGTCGCCGGATCCTGCATGAAGCTGTGGAACAGATCCTGTAACCAGTTGGACGGTTCCGTGACCTGAAGGTCATCTTCTTGCTCGAACGTGACTTCGACATTCAAGAAATTCGCGTTCTGCTTTTTCCGCTTTAAATACTGCCTCGCGTGCAGGATTGTGAGCACAATGGATGAAGGCGCATTGGTCATCAAGCCGGCCAGCAAATCCAGGTGTTCCGGGTTGCTGTCAACATGATGACAGACCAGACCAACAGCGGAACAGGCCACATCTAGGTCCGGGTGTCGACACAGGGGCGCAGCCAATAGCGCGGCTTTCGCGTCGCATTGGTAAAGGCCCTGCAGAACGCTGAGCAGGATGTCGGGCTCCAGGTCGCGGATCGCAGGGGCAAAACTGGCGGGCAGCGCCTCATCGAGTTCGCCGTAGGTCGCTATGATGGGCCCTTTGAGCATGTCATTGGCCAGGAACGTTTTTTCAAGCCGAGTCAGAACAGCTTTGCGCTGCGGATTATCCTTTTTCTGTTCGTGGTCATAGCTATAACGCTCCTCTATGATCCGACCCAGGCTCTCGACCGCGGTGAAGCGGACAAACGCATCGTCATCGTCAAGCAAGGCGCCGATCTTTTCTTGGTGTTTTTTCAACTCCAGCTTGGCCGCCGCTTCCAGCGCCGCCACCCGCACGCGCCAGCGCGGATCGTCGAGACAGGCGCCGATCTCGTCGGCAGCCAGCTTGGTCTTCAACCTGGCGATGCTGTTCAGGGCAATGATGACCAGGTCTTCGCGCTCATGCTTGAGGTATCCGGTCAATAGGGACAGGCCCTTTTTGCTGCGCACGGAACCAAGGCCGCGCAGGCAGGCGACGATAACCTCGTTGTCCTGTTCGCGTTCCAGCAGCTTCGCGATATATGGCACGGCTTTGAGCTTGCCGGCGTTCAGCAGGGCTTCGGCCGCGGCTTCGCGAATCAGCGCATCCGGATCGTCCAGAAAGTCGCGCAGCACGACCAGTACAGCCGACTCTTTCCCGCCCAGAAGGCGGAGGGCTTGCAGCCGCAGGTCCAAGTTGCCGAACACGAGGCGGTGGGCGAAAATGGATGGGGGCATACCGCGCACGGTCGGCAGCAATATGGCGTAGCGCGCCTCGCGCACGCGACGCGCCAGCCCCTCGGGCATGTCCGGGTGTTGATCCAGGAACAGGCCCAGGCTGTGCGCCGTGCTTTCTCCGCTCTGGCTCAACATGCGTATGGCGCGATTGGCCCGGCCGCGGTTATCGGAAATCAGGTCGTCAATGTAATGGGCCAATTGCTCCGTAGTCAGTGCGGAAAAGAGCTGGTTGGTGACGGCTGTCTTGCCCGAGGCCCAGCCGGTCCAGCGCGCCAGGGCCTGCGCCTGCGGTCCGTCATCCCAGGCCGTATCCCACGGGTCCAGACCGTAGTGGTCGCCGACCACTTCTTCCAGCAGCTCCAGTGCGCCCAGGCGCACGGCCAGACGCGAGTCGCGCAGCAACTCCACCAGCGGACGGCCCGGAAACGGATCCAGGGCGAACAGCGCGGCACGTACGCGGTCGCGCAGGTCCGACCGGCCCATGGCCAGGATCGCGTCAGCCCACTTGACCTTGTCCAGGTTCCGCCTGTTCAGGTAATCCAGCACATCCAGGAAAGCCTGGTTGTGTTTGACCGCTCCGTCCGGGTTGGTAATGGATTCGAGCGTCTGCAAAAAGGCATGCCTGGGCACGTAACCCGGGACAATGGCCATGGGCCGGCCGTCCGCGGAGACAAATGCCGTGGTCGGCACGCCGTTCAACTGGTATTCGTGGGCCAGCTCTTGGTGGCTGTGCACATTGATCTCGACCAGGATGAAATCGGCCAGTTTGACACGCACCTCAGGATCCTCGAACACGGTCATCTTCATGCGATAACAATGGGGACAGGACGGCGAGACAAAAAAATCATGACGTTCTGATAGCGGGACGCTGCAATGCGCAGCGCGCGATCCAGGTCCTCATACCAGGTGAGAACCGCGCGCGGGCGCTGGGCTTCG
>CAZOLK010000285.1:0-6897 GCA_964580325.1 uncultured Verrucomicrobiota bacterium
GCGACTTCCTGCAAGGTAGTGTTGTGGCGGAAGTCCGCTTCCAGCAGCGCCGCCTCCGCGCCCTCTACCCGCGCCCGGCGCGCACCGCCGTCAAAAAGCAGGAGACTCACGTCGATACCTACCGTGTACATGTCCCGCGTGTCGCTCTCTCGCTCGCTGTCGAGCAAGACCGATTGGCCGCGTGCCGCTTCGGCACGAAGGTTTACGCCGGGTAGATAAGCTGCGCGTTCCTCGCCTATGCGCGCCGCCGCCGCTTTGGCCGCCTGCCAGGAACCGCGTGTTTGGGGATTACGCTCGAGCGCCATGCCAATGCAGTCGGAAAGCGCAAGCGGGCCATCTGCCGTGGATGGAATCGCCAGACCTTCATCATCTGATGCCGACATTTGGCGCACCAGTGCCGAAGCGGTTCCGGCTGACGCTTGGAAGGGGGCCGATGGCGCGGACGGGATGCGCGCCGCGCTGTCGCGGGTATTGAGCGACGTACAGCCGCCACCCATAACGATAGCCAGGTAGCAACAGAGCGTTGCCAGAGCAACTCCCGTAGCATCTTTTCTGTAGGTACCCCACTTCATGATTAAGCTCCGTCAAAACAGAACAGGCGTTGCGTCTCAAGGATCACCCGACGGCTAGCGATGAGCGCGCAACGCCTGCCCGAACTCAAAACTTCCCGTTCAATAGCTCAATGGCATCCACCCACCCGCCGGCTCGACGACACCCCCTTCTTCCGTTCCCGTTGGAGTGTCCCGAACACGAGTTACGGATGTCGCAGGCGCCATCGCCGTCTGAATCTTCGAAGTCGGGGCACTGTAAGCATCCCTTGCCGTTGCAAGGACACGCTGCCTGATCGCCATGACACGTCTTTGCCGGATCGCAGACTCCGTTGCCGTCCTCGTCCACAAACGCACATTCCGCCGCAACCGTGGCAACGCTTGCAGCGACTTCTCCATTCTCCTTGGCATCCTTGTCCCGGGCATATATCCGCACCGCAAAAACCGCCGTGACCGCCACTGCGACCACGACCATCATCATCATCATCACCATTCTCTTCTTCATTTGCATTCTCTTCTTCATTTGCATTCTCCTTTTTCTGGTTTTCTATTCTGCTAATTGATCACCTTGTCGTGTCACTACCTCATTGCTCACGTCCCTCCTTCCTTCATCCATCCGGTGTCAAAACAAGACCTTTTTCCCGCCATAGGGACTATTCCGGGCCCCTGTCCGATACAGCCCGAACGGCGGCGTATCATCTCGAACAGCTTGCGCTGCTGAACCGGGGTCAAGACGTCTTTTTGCGAGAGCAAATGCTCGATTACGAGGTTTTGCATGCGACGTTGCCCGGCAAGAATCTCTTCTTGCCTAGCCTCAATCGCCGTCTGATCAGTCTCCGTCGCGGCAATCAGGGCGATCAACTCGTCGCGACTCTTATTAAGCTCTGCGCAGACGTTACTGCTTGCTTCACAAAACGCTTGCAAGCGAGGCTCGATTTCTCGCCATTGCTCATCGGTCACATTGAGACGGCGATGCAGGGGACACCACACCTTGTCGTGGCGTACGCTATAGACGCAACAGTGCGCGGCCCGAATTGCATGGAAAGCCCAGATGGCGACGAAGGCAATATTGAGCGCAACCGAAAGCACGATGAATAAGGGTACAACTTTCTTCCACATGGTCAGCCTCTCTTTGAGTGTTTGTTTTTCGGTTGGGACCGACATTACGGTTTCCTTTCCTGTCTTCCATTATTTCATAGTGTCATGGCTTTTCCGTCATTCCGTTGTTGTGGCAGCGAGTGCGAAGTAGCTGTCGGCCAGCGAACCTCCCGGCGCCTCGCCGAGATAGTCGAGCTGATAGGTATCGACCGGATCGGGCTGCACGTTCTTAGAGGTCGATGCGGGCACGGAGGTCGCCCCCATCAAAAGCCCGATTGTCAAGCCGAGAACCAGTCCCGCGGCAGCGGCAGCATGCATGGGGGCCGATGTCAACCGCCACCAGCGAATCAGGTTCCAACTTTCGATTTGTTCGGTTTCCAGACGCTGCTGGGCTATCGCTACTACGCGAGCGGTAAACCCCATCGGGATCGGCGGAGTTTGCACAGCGGCAAGCAAAACGGCTGGGACATCGATTTTCGCCAACTCCGACCGACACGCTTCGCACTCGGACACATGGACCTGAACAGTTTGGCGAACGTCCGCCGGCAACTCGCCGATTGAGAAAGCTTTCAGTTGATTTTGCACGTCTTGACAGTTCATAGCTTGTCTTACCCAAATTATTGCTTATCTTAACTGAATAAACGAACGAGCCGCGCCCCTCCCCCTCGGAATAGGAGAAATAATTATGCAGCTTGTTTCGGAGGTCCAGATAGATTCTTGTCGATCTTCGTTTCAAGAAGAAAATTATAGCTGGGAATACGCTCATGATCCAATCCGGTCAATACCAGCAAATCGGTCGCGATCACCGTCATGAACTCCACGGCAACCAAAGCCAGATTCATCCATGGATTGTTCAGGCGAAAAATAACTTGAAAATAGAAGCCGACGAACAGAAGTTGCAGCGTCATGCGCACGATGGCGATCCCGGTTTCCTTCAGGACCGGCACGCGCAGGTATGGGATCAGCCATTGGCAGAATAAGCAGCAGCAGAGAGCCTGGTCCAAATTGAATCGCTCCAGCAGCGAATCCAGGCGCTTCCAAATCTGACCGGCCTTGACGGTATCGATGACCTTGTCGGCCAACCCCAGCAATGACCGGACCGAAGTCCTTGTTGCCAGCGGCGTCGACCGGGATGTGCTCCACATCGGGCCAGGCCACGAGACCGGTCGTGAAGATGCGGGCTTTATAGCTGTCTTTTGGTTTCTAAATACAATTGGTCGTCATCAGGATCGCGCCGGGGAATTCCTTGAACTCCTTGCGCTGATCCTGCCACGCGCCGCCATAGTTTCCGGCCAGATGCGAATGTTTTTTCAACTCGGGGTAAGCCAGACAGGGCAGCATTTCGCCATGTGTATAAACATTGATGCCCTTGTCTTCGGTCTGCTCCAAGAGCATCTTCAGATCCTTTAGGTCATGACCTGAAACCAGGATGCTCTTGCCTGCAACGAACGTTACCCGCACCGTCGTTGGTTCGGGATGTCCGTACGCACCGGTATTGGCGGCATCTAGCAATTCCATCGCCCGGAGGTTGACTTCGCCGACCTTGAGGGTCATGGCAACAAGGGCATCGACATTCGACGGATTGTCCGCCAGAAAATCCATGGCCTCATGGATGAATGCATAAACGGCGTCGAACACCTCGGGACATGTTTGTGCGCAAAGCTCACATCCGATGGAAACGCCGTTCCCACTTCGGAATTGGCTTCGCCGAATTGTTTTTTCAGGGGTTGGGTTTGTAGAATGTCATCCCGTTGCTTACTATATCAGAGAATACGCTCCCTGAACCATCGAACGCAAGACTTTTTTAACCACGGATTACAGTAGAGTAGCTCGGTGGTTAAAAAAACGCCATCCACAACACTTTTTTTGCTTGACCGTCCACTGTCAGGTTCTTGTTTGCAGGTTCCCATACATTCAATATTAACCATATAAAAGGCATGTGGCGAAGATATCGGGCACCAAAATACTTTTTAAAAAATAATTGCAACAAGCCAAATGATGCGCTAGACTGAACCACATTGTTGGATGGTGCCAATGCTTAGAGGAGTTCGCTCACGGTTGGTGGATCAACCAAAAACGATGACCATGAACGGATAAACGAAACGAAATGAAAAACATGAAAATACTTATCATCTTCAATCGCGAACCTTACGACAATACGGATGTAACCTGGAACGGGTTGCGGCTGGCGGACAAGCTGGTGGAGGCCGGGCAGGAGGTCCGCATCTTTCTCATGAACGACTCCGTGGACATGGCGCGCGACGCATGCAAGGCCCCTGAGAACTACGATCAGGACTTGGTGCAGATGCTCAAGGATCTGATTGCCAAAGGGGTTCCCGTAAAAGTCTGCGGAACCTGCATGGCGCGTTGCGGCATCCACAAGAATCAGCCCTACTTCGACAACGCGGAGAAATCCACCATGCCCGAGCTGGCGGAGTGGATCGTTGAGTGTGACAAGATGATCACGTTCTGACCACAGTAATGCCGAAGGTCAACCGAAGGACGTGGTGGAAAAGAGAACCGATATGCAGAACCAGTAGCGAGGAGTTGATGCTTGGCGTCCGCGATGGCGACCTGGAGGCGTTCGAGCAGCTTGTGTTACGCCATCAAAACGAGGCATGGCGCGTGGCCTATCGGTATACCGGCGACCCTGCCGAGGCTGAGGATCTTGCTCAAAATACGTTTCTGAAGGTCCTTGCTGTCGCCCCCCAATACAAACCCTCCGCCACATTCCGTACCTATTTTTTCCGCATCCTGACACGCCTGTGCATCGATCACGGGCGCAAGAAACGGCCAATACTCACCGAGACATTGCCGGACCTCACCGATGAGTCGCCGAATCCCGCACAACAGGCCAGTCAAGCCGAGCGTGCCATCCTGATTCAGACCGCGTTGGATGCCTTGCCCGCGGATTATCGAATGGCGGTGGTGCTGCGCTACTTCGAGGGGCTCAGCGGGGCAGAGATGGCCGCAGCGATGGGGCGCAGCGTCAAGGCTGTGGAGCGGTTGCTGGCGCGTGCGAAAGCAATGCTGAAATCACAACTGGATGCGTTGTTGGAATAGCGGCCTTTGGGAACACGGAAAGCGGAAGGTTGGAAGATTGGAATATTGGACGGCAAGGAGTTGCAACGCTACAAAGAGCAGATGAAACCACGAAGGGCGCGAAGTACGTTTCTTATAGGGAATCAGATCGATATTCGCCCCTTTTCGGCGCCACATTGGCCACACTTTTCCGGACCGCTATGAACAAAGCATCGTGGAACCAATCCACTTTGGCTGCGATGCCTGTGGCACGCCGGGGGTATGACACATTTTTCATTAGAATAATGTTCTCAGTGAAATGTCAGCCCGGGGCGCGCCGCCATCGGTAGTAATCCCATAGCCTGAAAAGGCTGGTCCCAGCGCGGTGTCAGCACCAAGCGCAATCGCCGTTCCTATCCGGGCATCCCTCGGATCCAGGTTTTCCCCCTTATCCCAGACCAAGCCAGCCTCGATCCGGGTCAGGACATAGATTCCCTCGCCCAGCGATGGCGGCAGTATACCGCCCGTTTTTTTTCATGATGGACAGTAATGGAGTTGGACGATGGGTGCCTGTTTTTCTGGTCTTGGCGGCGGCGCCGCCGGTTTTTGCGGAGGCGGAAATCGAGGAATTGCCGCATGAGGTGGTGACGGCCGGACGGCGCGAGATGATGTGGCGGGATACGCCGGACATCGTCAAGGTGATCAGTCGTGCCGATATCGAAATGATCCGACCGGCATCCCTCGGCGAGCTGCTCGAATACGCCAATGGCATTTCCGTGGAGACAGGCACCGGCAGCGGAAAGCCCGACAGGAGTGTGATCAGCATCAACGGCCTGCCGCCCAGTTATACGCTGGTATTGGTCGACGGCGTCAAATTGCTTGACGAACATATTCATACGGGACAGAATATCGACCAGATCCCGCCTCATGCCGTGGAACGCATCGAGATCATGCGCGGCGCAGCTTCGGCGCAATATGGATCGGACCCCGTTGGCGGCATCGTCAACATCATCATGCGCACGTATGACGGCACACCCGAGGCGGGTTTCGGCGCATCGGTGGGAACCTTTGGTACATTATGAAGGTCACGCGCAGGTATTGTTGCCAGCGGGCAAAAAATGCAGGCATCGCCAGCTTTGGCAACTGGGAACAGAGCGACGTTATCAAACTCAAGGCACCGGCCCATCGCATAGGCAAGATGGGCTACGAGCGGTTCAATTGGTTCAACCGCGTGGACGCACGGGTGGGCGATTCCACGGAAATTTATGGGTGGCTGAACTGGGTCGAAAACAAGATGGACTGGCAGAAGTCCACGGCTGACAGCACGCTGGTCACGCCAGTGGTTGGTATCCGGCACAACTTGAAGCCTACGCTGGATGTGTGCGCCGAATTGGCGTACGCGGACTGGGACGCGGAAGCCAGCGGCGAGGTCAACCGTCTGTTCGAGCTGGAAGCCTACGTGCGCTGGCGTTCCCATGAACGAAACACCATTATGCTGGGCGGCGAATATCGCAATAACGAATTCGAGCGCACGTCGGTCGTCGCTTCGGAGCAGGATGCATAATGGCATTTACGCTCAGGACGAATGGACCATGAATGACTGGCTGTCCATCATGGCCGCTTTCAGGATCGGGACGGCGCGCTTTCGCCAAAAACCTCCCTGCTGGCTCATTTGAATGATCGCACGCGAGTTCGTGCGTCCATTGGTCGCGGTTATCGCGCCCCGACACTTCAGGACCTCTACGAGGAAGGCTACGGTCACGGAGGTACGGCCTATCGCTTCGGCAATCCCGATCTCGATCCTGAATTCAGCACAACCTATACGCTGGGGTTGGAAACGGAACCGACCGATGTCTGGCAGTTTCTCGCCTACGGTTTTTGCAGCGATCTCGACGATATGATCGTTCCAGTTTATGAAGGGGCGTGGGACAAGGATCAACGAAGCTGACGTGATCGAGAAAATCCTGAAGCATCTGGGTTTGTGGCGCAATGCCGAACAGGCCCGAGCGCCGCCAACCATTGAAGTTAAGATCTATGAGCCGTTTTATGATGATCTTCCCTTTCAGCCGGAGCTATCTATGTAAAAAGGTATAAGGCAAGGGGGAGTTTTCGCCCTGTACCCCCTTCTTTTTCCCGAAATACGCGTGGTTTTGATAGGGTATGAGATTGTTCAAGCTTGTTCAGGCAGCAACCGTGAAAAGGAAGGGTCACAGGACAAAATATCCAACAC
>CAZOLK010000286.1:0-6879 GCA_964580325.1 uncultured Verrucomicrobiota bacterium
GGCCAGGCCGGCGCTTTCCTGTTCAAGAAGGACGGCGTCTATCACCTGCTGGCTGCCGGTATTCAGAGCCGCGTGGGCGTGCCGTGTTACGACACCTGGGTCAGCACGGTCGTGTCGCTGGACGGTCCCTGGACCCAGCGTAAGGTGGCCGTAGCCCACGGCGGCCAGGCTACCATGTTCGAAGGGCCGAACGGGCAATGGTATGCCACGTTCAGCGGCGTGGACAGCCGGGCCGCGCTGCGCGAACGCGCAGCCATCGTACCGGTGAACTGGGTCGGCAGCGTGAAATACTTCTATCCCAAAAAAGAGACCTGGCCCTGGAAAGACAATAAAGTCGTGACCGAAGCCTGGGGCTGGGAACATGCCAAACCCCTCACCGAGCTGTCCTACCGCGATCCATACGGCGTGAACGGGCGCGACGGCTATTTCTACATTTCCGGCCTGCATAATCCCGGGTCCCATGGCGACAACATCAACCTTATCCGCGGCAAAGATCTGACCGGCAACGAACCGTGGGAGGCTTTCAACCTGCCCGGTTTTGAGCACGTGAAGAAACTTTCCTGGTATAACGCAAAAGCGAAAGGGTTCAAAATCGGGTTGTGCAAGCCCTTTGAAGCAGCCAAAACCTTCTGGGTGTCGCTCTTCGCGGTCGGCGGCAGAAGAACGCTTCGCAGCAAATCGACCGGCATGAACGGACCTTGGGAGGTTGCCGCGGAACATTGTACCATCGACAAGCACCGCATCGGCTGCTGGTGCGGACATCCGTTCGACGATTACCAGGGCCATCTATACGGCTATCTCAACGGCATACTGTGGCCCATGGACAAGACGTTCTCCACGCTGGAGAAAGAGCGCCGGCCACCCACGGAAGCGGGATACGAACCGGTTTTTGACGGACGGCTCCAGGGCTATCGCTGGCAGGCCGCAGACGGTTCGGGCATGTTGCGCGGCGATGCGCCTGTCGGGCATCCGTTCAAAATCGACGGCAAGTACCTGATGATGGGCGGTTGCGGCTGGCACGGGCACTACCGAGGCTTTGGCACCTACGACAGTTGCGTGTTCTGGTCCCATGAAATCGGCGGTCCCTGGCATCCCAACCGTTTGGTCCTGCCTCACAGCGGCAACTCGGGTATCTTCCAGGACAACGACGGCGACTGGTGGCATCTCTGCTTTGCCAACGACAATTTCCTGCCTGACGGCGGCATTCGCTGCCTGCCGCTGGAGATCAAGTGGAACGGCAATGGTTACGATATCGAACCCGTGCACAAACAGGAGACGCCTTACGTGCACCGCGAACCAGCGATCGTCGTCCAGAAGAATACCGCTGCGCCTACATACACGGTGCTGAAACTGCCCGGCAACATCGCGCTCCAGGCCCCAGCCATCACGCCGGTGGAGCAAGACGGTCAGACCGTCTACTACCTTACCGGAACAGCGCCCGCAACCTCAGGTTCGGCCAAGGGGCAAGATGCCCCTGCCCCCACCAACTTCCATAACAACGATGGCGTCTACCTCTGGCGCTCAACCAGCCTTAAAACCTGGGATCCCATGGGTAAGGTGTTTGACCTGACCGTGGTCAACCGGCTGGGCAAAGGCCCTAATGCCAATTCGTGGAACAACCCTCTGCTGGTCTATTTCAGTCCGCCGGACAGCCTGGAGCCACGCTACGACCGCGGCATGATCACGCCCAGGCTCTACTGTATCAAAGGCGACTGGTGGATCCTGTTCTCCACCTGCCGCCAGCAGGTGTGCCTGCTCAAAAGCAAAAGCGGTAAACCCGAAGGACCGTACGACCTGGAAGGCCCCAAGGCGATCCACAACTCCACTGCCGCCATCCTCGATTCCGGCTTCCACGACTCGCGTACCGATGCCTACATGTTCGCGTTCGATCCCAGCTTCTATTTAGAGGATAACGGCGATGTCTACCTGGTCTTCGGTCCGGGCTGGATCGCCAAAATGGAAGCGGACCTAGGCAAAGGCCTGGCGAAAAAGCCGCGCCTGCTCAACATCGACGGCCAACGCTACGCAGGTAAGGGCAACTGCCAGATCCGCAAACAAAACGGGCGCTATCATCTGACAGCCTTGAACGCATGGGGCGACACGGTGGAATACACGTCCAACGCGCTCGAAGGCCCGTATGCCGGTAAGCGCCTGGTCCTGTCGCAATCAGGGGCTGCAGGTATGTTCCAGCATAAAGACGCCCAGTGGACCGCAGTGATTAAATAAAAGATAGTATTTTACAGAAAAATTTGAGAAAAAAATGCGAAAAACCAGCATGAAAAGTGACATCGTCATGTACCAGGGCGACTTTGACAAGCCCTGGATCGGCAACATCTGCCGTACCCGCGATTTTACCAGCCAGGTGTTCGAAGGCATTAAAAAAGCCTTCCCGGAACTGTGGAAGCAGGGGCGCCTGGTGCGCGTACCCATGGGTGAGGTATGCTATGAACTGGATAAGAAAATGCAGGCAGGTCAGTTCCCGGGCCACACCACAGTCAAGGATTTCTATACCGACGTCCAACATTTCCGCGCAGGTATGGCCTCCTATACGATCAAGGCACTGTTCTATGCCGCGATCTTTGAAGAAAAGCCGCACGTCCTGGATTACACCATCTACACCGACCCGGCCAACAAGAAAGCGAAAGATCCCAGCCACGAGTGCGGCGAGATCATTCCCATATCCGAAAAACAGGCCAAGATCCTGCACGATACCATCTGGGATGTGCTCAACAACCACCCGCATGCTTGGGGCGAAAGGAAGAAACAATGACTGCACCAAACTTTATTTTGTCATGGCGCGTGGAACCGACTCAGTGGATGCGCGACGAGGATTTCGAACGACTGAAAGCCCATTTGCTGGCGCATCGACCAGCGGTCGACGAGATCAGCCTGTTTTTGCCCAGCGGCGATCACGCCGCCTACGATCCGCTGGATCGAAGCGAACGCGTGCTCAAAGCCGCAGCCATCAGGATCGAGCAGTTCCACGCAGCGGGCATTCCCAGCGTGGGCATCAACGTGCTTTCCACGCTGGGCCACACCGACACGCCGTCCGTTCATGGCGACAAAGACCCTATGCCGTTCCAGGCCATGGTCGGCAACTCCGGCGCCGTGTCCACCTCCTGCGCCTGTCCCACGGACCCGCAGTTGCGCGACTATGTGGCGCAACGTTACGCCATGACCGCAAGGGCCAAACCAGACTTCATCTGGGTCGACGACGACCTGCGCCACGTCTGGCACGGCGCCGCGACCTACGGCTGTTTCTGCCCAATCTGTCTTGAAGCGTTTGGCTGGACCGACGGACGCCAAGCCTTGATCGCGAAACTGAACACACCCGGCGAAGGCGCGTTCCGGCAACAATGGTCAGCTTTTTGCGCTGACTCCATGAGCGCGTTGTGCGAAACCATCCGCAACGCGATTCGCAACGTGTCGGAAGAGATCGAAATCGGCCTGATGAGCGGCGGATTCCGCTTCCCGCAGTTCGCCGGCCACGATATCAGCCGCTGGATGAAGTCGCTGGGCGCGGTGCGCTTTCGGCCAGGCGATGGATTCTGGTGCGACACCAACCAGGACGATTTGCTGCGCAAGATGTTCGACGTGGGCATGCAGGTGCGTCAGATCGGCGAGCGTCCGCCCACGGTGCAGTATGAAGCCGAGGGCTATCCTTACCTGAGCCTGCGGCGCAGCGTGGCCATGACCGTGAACGAGGATGAGATCGCGTTCTTCTGCGGCTGCGACGGCGTGGCCTACAACTTCATGATGCGCGACCCGACGCAGTCGTTCGCGGAATACGAACCGCACATCAAAACCATTGCACAGAAGCGCCCGTTCTGGGAAGCGCTCGTGGATGAACTGGCCGACACGCGCTGGGGCGGGTTGTGGATGGCGTACACCAACCAAATCATGACACGGCGCAACGTATATGAGGGTGAAGACTGGTTTGCCAACCAGGGCTGCTGGCCGTTCGCCTCCATGGGCGTCGTGCGCCTGGGTGTGCCCATGACAGCATGGCGCGAACACGCGTGTGGCGCAGTGTTGGCCGGTCGCATGGCCGAAGCCCTGGACGACGCGGAAATCGAAGACCTGCTGAAGGGCGGTGTGTACATGGATGACCGGGTGCTGCGAACCCTATGGGAACGCGGCTTTGGCGAACTGACCGGCGTGCGGTCAGCGCAAAAAGCCTGGGTGGCGGAGATACGCGAAAAAGCGCTGGACCATCCGCTCAACGGCGCTGACGCCGGCAACCAGCGCGACGCCGGGATCCGGTTCACCGAAACGTCGGAAGGGACCGGCGTGGTGCACGGGCTCGAACCGCTACATGACGCTGTGGAACAACTGGCCTGCATATCCACATTCGATGGCGAGGATGCAGAACCATGCTTTACGATCTACGAAAACCCAATCGGCGGCCGCGTAGCCGTGAACGCCTACAGCCCATGGAGCGCCATCGAGCGCGCATGGAAGCGGCGCCAGGTTATGTCGGTCTGCGACTGGCTGACCCACCGCCGCCTGCCGGTCGTGATCGAGAATCATGCCTGGGTCATGCCGTTCATGCGTCTCGACGCGCAGGACCGCCCAAAGTTGCTGCTGCTGTTCAACACCACGTTCGATAATGTTGTACCACTGACGCTCAGGTTACGCGGATGCAGCGCAAACACAACGGTCGCCGTGTGGGACGAGAACAGTGAAAACCCATTGCAAACCACCCTCGCGCAAGACGGCCTGCGCGTGACCGTACCCAACCTACGCGCATGGCGCACCCTCGTGCTCAAAATAACCACACCCGATATGTCGCCGTCCGACAAGACCGACTGATCAGCAAAGGAATACAACAAGATGAAACTGACCGATATTCACCTGCGCGACCCTTTTCTCTATTTTCATGAACCAGACCACCGCTATTACATGACCGGCACGCAACCGAAGCTATGGGGCTTCCCCATGTTTTCCAGCATCGACCTCGAAAACTGGGAGCGCTTACCAGACGCATTCACAGCGCCGGACGGGTTTGCCGTGAAGCCGGAGTTCTGGGCGCCTGAAATCCACCAGTGGCAGGACAAGTTTTACCTGCTGGGCACCATCACGCCGCCCAACCATTTCCGCAGCACCTTCATCTTTGTGGCCGACCACCCCTGTGGTCCTTATCAACCACTCACCGGCGCGCCGGCCACGCCTTACGGCTGGCAGTGCCTGGACGGGACATTGTGGATCGAAGATGGCACGCCCTGGATGGTATTCTGCCGTGAGTGGCTGCAGGTCCATGACGGCGGCATGTGGACCCTGCCGCTGAGCGCTGACCTCAAGCAACCGGCGGGTCGGCCGGTCTGGTTGTTCGACGCATCGGAAGCGCCATGGGTCTTTCCTTTCCGCAATGTAGCGGATGAATCCATTCGCTTTCCGTGCTACGTAACCGATGGCCCATTCCTGTATCGCGACACAGACGGCACGTTGCTGATGCTCTGGGCCAGCTACGGCCAAAAGGGTTATGGCCAGACCATCGCCCGCTCACAAAGCGGGTCCGTGCAAGGTCCCTGGGTTCAGAACCAAGAACCTATCTTTGCGGAAGACGGTGGGCACGGCATGATTTTCACGGCGCCGGACGGCACACTGCAACTGGCCCTGCACCAACCCAACAACACGAACGAACGGCCGGTGTTTCTGCCATTCAAAGGTTAATGTGGTGGCAGGGACGTCTCGCATCTTATTAGCTTCCCGCTTGCCTGGCCCATACTACCCAAAAGGCCCTATAGCGAACCAAAGTACAAACTGATGATCATGAGCAGGGACATGATTAAGTAGGGCGATAAATCATTCTTACCCATGATCAACAGGCGAGAAAGGAGAATGGTTACGACAATCACCAGCAACCCCTTGATGTGCAAAATCACACCAGAGCGTACTTTTTCGGCTTTCCTGCGCCGGTACACAGGGCTGCAAAAGAATATCCCAAGATCAATCCCCAGATTATGCCGAAAATTTTCAACTGGACATACCGGCACACCGCCTTATTCTGCGCCATGTTGACAATTCCAAGCCTGGTCGCTTCAGGATGTGCGATCCTGAACCTGAATAAAACACTCTGATCATGAGCCGCAACGCATTGCTAATAAACGAGTTGAAGCCAATGTTCTCGGCGACCATCCATGCAATCGCCGGAAGAGGCTTCTTTATTTCCTGTTTTCTACACATAACGTCAAGCATCAGCCTCGACATGGGACGCGTCAGCGCGGCCCATGTTGTAGTGCTGGATGCGTTTGTTCGCAAATTCTCGTTCCATTCGAGTGTGGTCCGGCGGGGCGTTCCCCGGCGGCTCGCGCCACGGGTACTGGCCCCGCCGTTCCTGCCTTGTTCGTCCCCGCGTGCGCGGGGCGCGGGCGGTCGTGGATGGGACAGCGCGGGTCCTTGCCGTGCGTTGTGCTCACGAAAGCCCAGGTAGGTTGTTGTTCTCGTTGCCGGGCGAGTTGTTGTTGCGATTCGCAACGCGGCAGTTGTTGGCTTTGTTGTTCCATCCGCCGCCCCGTTTCACCCGGTTCGAGCCCGACGCCGGACCTCTCCCGGTGGCCAAATCCAGCGGCAGGCGCGGCAGATGCACCTCGGCTTCGGCAAGGAAGCGGGCGATTTCATGACGGGGCGTCCTTCTTCTCGGGTTTCGACGCCCCCGGCTCCGCAGCGGGCAGGTCCTGCGGAATCCGCGTCAGGATGTCGCGCCCGTACTTCTCGCAGGTCGCCTCGCCGATCCCCTCGATCTCCTTCAACTCGGCCAAGGTACGCGGCAAACGCTTGCAGATCTCCACAATCTGCACGTTGTGTTATGTCCCACGATTTCCTGGAATAGTATCCCATAATAAATGGAATGAATAATACAACAAAACTCACCACTCA
>CAZOLK010000287.1:0-6847 GCA_964580325.1 uncultured Verrucomicrobiota bacterium
TGAGCCTGCCACAGTAGCGCAAAGCGACATGGTGCTCAGCAATGCTGACATGCTCGTGGCAACATCGGCGGCCTCGCCCCTGGACCTCCGCGGTGACCTGTTTGATCCCGCCATGTTGATGGCCACCGATTCGGTGCCGACCGGCATGGAGACTCAGTATATGCCCTTCGATGATGTGCGTTCCAATATATGGGTCACCCTGACGCAGCAAAAGGCCCGTCAGCAGGCCCTGAGCGCAGCCGGAAACTTCATTGACAGCGTGATCCCGCAACGCTTTGCCCAAGCCGCCCCGTCCTTTGAATACCTGGCCATATCCAATCAATATGAGGTGGTCTCGTTGCAACCTTTTGGTTCGCCCTATGAGCTGGAAGACATCGACAGCCCCTGGATATATGCCCAAGCCGCAGCTTCCCTGAACACTGAGTTCGAGATGTTCGGTCATATCAGTGACCCGGTTGCCGTTGACCAAGGCGTTTACATGATTGCGATGGAAGAGCGTATACCGCCAACCATTCCGCCCTTTGACGAGGTCAAGGAAAAGGCCATTGACCTGGCAAAGGGCGACCGGATCGGTACAGCCATGCTTCAAAAAGCCAATGCGGTTCGCGACCAAGCCTTGAAACTGTTGAGTGAAGGTCAAGCCTTTACCAATATTTGCGACAAGCTGAATCTGGACGCGCAATATACGGAACCGTTCACGTTCCTGTCCGTGCAACGGTCCTACGACCAGGTCATGCAACTATTGTTCGGCATGGTCTACGACCGCAACGAGGGCGAACTGAGTGATATCGAGACCATGCCCATGGAAGACAGCTATATCATCGCCTACCTGCGCACCCGCGCTGCGGGCGACATGCTTACCCTTGACGCGATGAAATACCAGATGACCAGTTCGATACGCAACGAATACAGCTCGATCATCTTCCGCTCCTACCAGGAAAAGCTACTCGAAGAGGCCGGTTTCAAGAGTTTGGCGCCCAAACGCAAGAAAACCGATGACAAAGCCGAAGAAGCGGAAGCCGTGGACGAAGAAATGACGCAAGAAGAAAGACCCAGTGATCAGTGATCAATGACCAATGATTAACGTCATCTTCATGTTTTCCGATCAGCACCGCTGGGACTGGTTGGGTTGCCGTGGCGCTTCGTTCGTGCATACGCCCAACCTGGATCGACTTGCCGTGCGTGGTGTGCGCTTCGACAATGCCCTCTGCAATGCGCCACTGTGCGGACCTTCACGCATGTCCATGCTCACCGGTCGGCATCCTTTCCGCAATGAAGTCTGGATCAATGAGCACCCACTGGCTTCGGATGTGCCCACATTCGCCCACGCGCTGGCTGTTGCCGATTATGACACCGTTCTGGCTGGACGCATGCACTTTATGCACGCGGATCAACGCCACGGTTTCCAACAGCGGTTGACGGGCGATATCTGCCGTTGTTACTGGGGCGGCCCTGATATGGATCTGGGCAGGCATGCTGGCAGCGCCAGCGGTATTGCCAAGGCATTGGCTCCGGAAAACCTGGGGCCTGGTCACACGACCGTGTTGGATTACGATGAGGCCGTAACCTGGGACGCGGTAGACTTCCTGCATGAGCGCGCCAGCCAGGGCAATGCCGTGGATAAACCGCTCTGCATGGTGGTCGGCTGGTATGCGCCGCACCACCCGTTCATTGCGCCTGAGCAGGACTTGCGCTGGGTCGCGGATCGCCTGCCAGAAGATTTTGATCCTATACAGTCCGAGCTGGATAGCGTCCATCCCTGGCTCAGCCAGAAACTGGAGAAAGCACTGCACGGTCAACTCTCCGCGGAGCAAATTCGTCTTGCGCGCATCAACTACGCGGCCATGATCAATGTTCTGGACCGCAATGCCGGTCGTATCCTGGACGCTGCCGAGCAACTTCCCGGCGACACCATCGTGGTCTATTCCAGCGACCACGGCGAGTCAGCCGGCGACCACGGGTTCTGGGGAAAATGCTCGTTCTGGGAAAGTTCGGTCAATGTGCCTATGATCTGGGCCAACTTGAACGAACCGACCCATGCAGAGACGCCGCGCATCGCTGCCGGAGCTACAGTTGCGGCGCCGGTCAGTCTGCTCGATATGGCGCCGACCCTGGTTGAACTCGGTGGCGCTGCACCATTGCCGCTAAACGATGGCGCCAGCCTGTTGCCTGTGTTGCGCGACCCGTGCGGGGATCAGGCCGTAAAAATGGGTGCGCGCGATATTTTTGTCGAACTGGAACTCTGGAAGGATCCGCCCATTCGCATGATTCGGCGCGGCCGTTACAAGCTTAGTTATTTTCATCAGTCCGACGATCCCATACTGTTCGACGTGGAAATCGACCCCCTGGAACAGCGCAACTTGGCCGTGGACCCGCAATACAAGGCGCTGTGCGACGAACTGGTCGCCGCGCTACTCGCCGACTGGAACCCGGAGGAGATTCATCAGCGTCAACTGCAGCGCATGGACGACATGCTCTACCTCGCCGAATGGGGTCATAAGGTCGGTATGGGCCGTCTGGATACTTGGTGCAAGGCAGTGGATGCCGGTGAGGGAGCAGAGGGCATTAATTAGGAAACAGCATGAAATGAACAATACCGCAAACCGCAATCCGCAAACCGAAATCCGCAATCCCAACGTCCTCCTGGTCTTCGCTGACCAGCTTCGGCTGCAGGCCCTGGGCTATGCCGGCGATGCCAATGCGATTACGCCACGCATTGATCGACTGGCCGCGGAAAGCTGTTCTTTCACCACCGCGGTCTCAGGCTGTCCCGTATGTTCACCCGCGCGCGCCTCGCTGTTGACCGGTCAATATCCGGACCGCCATGGCGTATTCGTCAACGATGTCTACCTGCGCGAGTCGACCGATGCCATGGGCCATCTTTTCAAACGCGCTGGTTACGATACCGCTTATATTGGCAAGTGGCATATCGATGGCCATGGCGAGCGTCATGCCATGATTCCGTCTGAACGCAGGCAGGGCTTCGATTACTGGAAAGCCATGGAATG
Source organism: uncultured Verrucomicrobiota bacterium (assembly GCA_964580325.1). Classification (GTDB taxonomy): domain Bacteria; phylum Verrucomicrobiota; class Kiritimatiellia; order CAYTQP01; family CAZOLK01; genus CAZOLK01. The sequence goes on from CAZOLK010000287.1 coordinate 3,009, forward strand.
CACACATCGCTATTTGAAGTCTCCTTATTACGACAACAACGATACGAAGATATTGTTCTGGGACGGTTACGACGCGCTGGCCCAGACGCGCGACGCCTGCGCTTATATCCGCGAGCACAAGCAGGACAAGCCTTTCTGTCTGGTGCTCTCCTATGGCCCGCCGCACTCGCCCTGTGGCCCGCCCCACATTCCGGGGCCCAATGTGCCCCAGGAGTATCTCGATCTGTTCGACCCGGCTACGCTGACATTGCGCGGGAACGTGCCCGAGGATTGCATTCAGCATGCACGACGGGATTTGCACGCGTACTATGCCCACAACAAGGCACTCGACGATTGCATGGGCTTGCTGCTGGATACGCTGAATGAGCAGCGCCTTGAAGACGACACCTTGGTGGTGTTCTGGTCCGATCATGGCGACATGCTGGGCTCTCAGGGCCAGTGGAAAAAGCAGCGCCCCTGGGACGAGTCCATCCTGGTGCCGCTGCTTATGCGCTATCCGCGACGCTTCGGTCGTGCCGGTCGCTCGTTCGCGGCGCCCATCAACACACCGGACATTCTGCCCACCGTGCTTTCCTTGTGCAGGATCGACAGTCCTGAATCCGCGGACGGTCGCGACTACTCCGCGCACCTGGAAGGCGGTCCCGCGCCGGCCGAGGCCGCCCTGATCGCCTGCTATCAGCCCTTTGGCCAGTTTCCGCTCAACAAAGGTTGCAAGGCCTACCGCGGCATACGAACCGAACGCTATACCTATGCACGTACCCATGACGGGCCCTGGCTCCTCTATGACAACCAGGAAGACCCGCTGCAAAACGAAAACCTGGTCGATCGGCCCGAGTGCCAGACCTTGCAACAGCAAATGGAGCGCCAATTAGACCACCTGCTCGCTGAACTCAACGACGAATTTCTACCTGGCGGGGAATACATGCGTCGCTGGGGCTATACCTGCGACGAAACCGGCACACCGCCCCATACATGGGAACTCTATCCCAAAGACCATCCGCCACATGAATAAACGCCTGCTTGATCGCTTGTAATTTCGGCTACAATATCGGACAAGTCGGACTTTTCCACTCGCCACTTGCCACTCGCCGTGGCCTCGTGTTATGCTGGCGTCCATGAAATGGTACATCCGGTTACTTATGGCCCTGGTTATCTTACTCGGCTTGTGGTTCGGTCTACTCTCCATGCGCCCGTCCTGGATCGCCTCTCTGCCGAACGGGAATCTGTCGCCCTGTGACGGGCGCCATGCTCCCGCGGACCTGCGCACGCGCCTGGCAGTGGACCAGTGGACTCGGACCCTGTCCCTGCCCGGGTCATGGGATGCCGATTTCAATAGCGAATACGAGAACCTCAGCCGCTATGGCGTGAATGTGGCTGACATGAGCATCGTGTCCAACGCATTGGCCCTCGTGCATACCAACATGGCGGCTGTTCGCCGGCTGACGGATTCGCCGCCCCCACCCATGCCTGGCGATTATACCATCGAACATCTCAATGCGCTCGCACTGGGGCTTACCAGGTTGCGCGCTCTGTTCTGCGCCTCAGCCTTGCTGCATGCAGACCAGGGTCGGCTCGATATCGCGGTCGCTGAATTGTTCGCCTTGTTGCGTTTCAGCCAGGATACGGTGCGCGGCGGTCCGTTCATGCTCCACCAGGTCCACTGCCGCACGTCGCATGAAGCCCTCGGACATCTGCGCGCCTTGGCCTGGCGACAGGACAAGACCGACGCTGATTTATTGGTTGAAGTCATGCATCGACTGGAACGCCGGGAACAGACCGAACCCGCACTGGATCTGGCGATTCGCGGCGAATACGTCGTGCAATGCGAAAACGTCCGTTTGGTCTACCAGGAACAACGTTGGATTCACGCCTATCCGGGCCAATTGGTAAGGCTGGATTTGCGCGCCACCCCATGCTACGGTTTTGTCGCTGGCCTGCTGGGCTGCCGGCAGCATAGCACGGAAACCAATATCCGTTACCTGTTCGCGCACCTGCTGACGGATCGCGATACGAGTGTAGTGTACCGGCTCCTGGGCCGTGTAGCTTGCGAAAGCGCGATCGATTTATATGTTACCCGTGATCCGGTCGGTCGTTTCCTGGCCCATACCATCTGCCGGGAATACCTGAAGCTATGCCATGCGCACCGGCTGCTCATGGTGGATATGCGGGCCACCCGTCTATTGGCCGCCATACGGCTGCACCTGCTGACGCACGACGCGTTGTCAGCGCTCGATGAGCTGGTCCCGGGCATTCTCGACCGGTTACCTGGTGACCCGTTTGGGCCCGGACCGCTGAAGCTCCTGTACGACGCAGAAGGGCGACCCATGGTGTACAGTATCGGGATCAACGAAGTCGACGATGGCGGTCAGCCTGAACTCGACACCTTGGTCTCTCCTTACATAAACGATTAACCAGCCCTGGCTGCCATGGAAAAAGAAAAAGTATTGCGATCGACCGGCATTGTCGGACTGTTGACCATGCTCAGTCGGCTGTTCGGTCTGGTACGCGATGTGCTGATGGCCGGCTTTTTCGGCACCACCCTGTGGATGTCGGCGTTTGTGGTGGCGTTCACCATTCCCAACCTGTTCCGGCGTCTGTTCGGCGAGGGCGCTTTATCCTCCGCGTTTATCCCGGTGTTTGTCGAAACGCGTGAGAAAGAGGGCGACGCGCCGGCCTGGTCGCTGGCGCGGCGGGTCATTACCGCGGTTGGTGCGCTGCTGCTGGTCCTGGTGCTTCTCGGCATTTTGACGGCTCATGGCGCCCTGGCTTTTGACCTAGATCCAAAAGCGCGCGCCATTCTGTCGCTGCTGATGATCATGCTGCCCTACATGCTGTTCATCTGTCTGGCCGCCCTGTCCATGGCCATCCTGAATTCGTTCCACCATTTCACCACGCCGGCAGCCACGCCTTGCCTGCTGAACCTGGTCTGGATCGCGGCGCTGGTCTGGATCGCGCCTTGGGCCGGTGACGATCCGGCCGTGCGGATCAGGGTGGTGGCCTGGAGCGTGTTGGCAGCCGGCGTTCTGCAACTGGGTGCGCAGTTGCCCGTGCTGTTCCACTACGGCTATCGCCCGGGTCTGGCGTTGGACCTGAAAGACGCCCGAGTGGGCAAGGTATTTCGCTTGATGCTGCCCGCGGCCATGGGCATGGCCGTGACCCAGGTCAACGTGGTGATCGACCGGTTGCTGGCCGCCTGGATCGGCCCCTGGGCGCCGGCTGCCCTGTTTTACAGCGAGCGGTTGATCTACCTGCCGCTGGGCCTGTTCGCCACGGCCATGAGCACCGTGCTGTTGCCCGTACTGTCCTCGCATGCGGCTGGCGGCGACATCGAAAAGATGGAAGCCACCTTGTCCGATTCGCTGCGCAACCTGCTGTTCATCATCGTGCCTGCCGCGGTCGGGCTGTGGGTATTGGCTCTACCGCTCGTGCGCATGATTTTTCAATGGGAAACGTTCGATGCCGCGTCCACCAGTCAGACCGCGCTGGCGCTGCAATTCTATGCGCCGGGCCTGCTGGTCTTCAGCCTGGTCAAGATCTTGGTGCCGGCCTTCTATGCGTTTCAGGATACGCGCACGCCGGTGCGGCTGAGTCTGCGCGCAGTGGGCGTGAACCTGGCGTTGAACATTGTGTTTGTCTTGACCTGGCCGTTAGATTTGAAGCATGCGGGCCTGGCCCTGGCCACGGTGCTGGCCGAAGTCTGCTACGTGACCTGGCTCCTGCGCAAGTTGGCCGGTCGCCTGGGTTCCTGGTCCTGGCTGTACCGCGCTCTGCCCACAGCCGGGCGCAGCCTGGTCTGCGCCACGGTCATGGCTCTGGCCGTGGCCGGTGGGTTGCGCGGC
>CAZOLK010000288.1:0-6759 GCA_964580325.1 uncultured Verrucomicrobiota bacterium
ATGCGACGACTGGTCATGCGGCGTCTTGTTGCGCGAGTGCGCCGAAGCGTATGCCGCGCTGACACGTGGCGAGCAGCCGGCCTGGATCGGGCTGCCCATTCAGCCAGCCGATGTAGCCGTGCATCAGCGTGCGCAATGGGAGCAGGGTGCGCTGGAGCCGCAACTGGCCTGGTGGCGCGAGCAACTGCGCGACCTGCCCCCGTTGATCGAGTTGCCGCTGGACCGACCGCGTCCGCCGGAGCAGCGCTTTGAAGGCCGTTCCCATGTGTTTCGGCTCGAACCCGATGCCCTGGCCGCGTTGCGCGAGATGAGCCGACGCGCCGGCGCGAGCTTGTTCATGACCTTGTGCGCCGGGTTTGCCGCAGTGTTGCACCGCTATACCGGCGCCGTGGACCTGGCCATCGGCACGCCGATCACTAACCGCGACAAACCCGAACTGAACGCGCTGATCGGCATCCTGGTCAACAACCTGGTGTTGCGCTTTGACCTGCAAGGTGATCCGACGTTTCTCGACCTGCTCGTGCGCGTACGTGCTATGGCGCTCGAGGCTTATGCCCGACCGGACGTGCCTTTTGATCGCCTGGTCGAGGCGCTGCAACCCCGGCGCAACTTGGCGCACAGTCCGTTGTTCCAGGTCGAGTGCGTTCAGCTCAACCTGCCTGCGCCCGGTCCGGTCTGGCCCGGTCTGGGTGTTTCGCTGTTCGATCTGGAGCGCAGTGGCGCGCGCTACGATCTGAGCCTGCTCTGGACCCCTTCGAACGCCGGTCTGACCGGTCGCCTGGAGTATCGTGGCGACCTGTTCGAGGACGCCACCATGGTGCGCCTGGGTCAGCACATCGCCACGTTGCTGCGCGACGTGACGGAGCATCCACGCAGGAGAATTAGCGACCTGTCCATTCTTCCGGAAGCAGAGCGCGACCTGTTGTTGACGGCATGGAACGCCACTTCGTGCGATTTTCCGCACGAGCGCTGCCTGCACGAACTGTTCGCGGAACAGGTGCGGAAAACGCCGGATGCCGCGGCCCTAGTGTATGACGGCCGGGTGTGGACCTATGCTGAACTCAATGTGCACGCCAACCGGTTGGCCCACCGTCTGCGCGACCTGGGCGCCGCGCCCGGCAGCTTGGTCGGTCTATGTCTGGAACGCTCGCCGTGGATGGTGGCCGGCCTGCTGGGTGTGCTCAAAGCCGGCGCGGCCTACGTGCCCCTGGACCCCGTTTTTCCGCGTGAACGGTTGCTCTACATGCTCCAGGACGCGCGTGTCGCGATCCTGGTGACCGATACTGATGCGCTCCAGCCGCTGCCGCAGAACGTACGACCGGTCGTTGTACGACCGGATGTCGATTCTACGGACAATGGATGCGACGCTGATCCTTTGTCCAACGCCGGCGCTGCGGATCTGGCCTACACGATCTACACGTCGGGTTCGACCGGTCGGCCCAAAGGCGTGCAGATTCCGCACCGGCCTGTGGTCAATTTTCTGAGTTCCATGGCGCGCGAACCGGGCATCAACGCCGGCGACCGGCTGTTGGCCGTGACCACCATCTCGTTTGACATCGCCGTGCTCGAGCTGTTCCTGCCGCTACTCAACGGCGCGACCTTGGTGCTGGCCAGGCGCGAGGACGCGGCTGACGGCGCGCGGCTGATGCGCTTGTTGGAGCAGGAGCGCATCAGCGTTATGCAAGCGACGCCGGCCACCTGGCGTTTGCTGTTGGCCGCTGGTTGGCAGGGCCGGTCAGAATTGAAAATCCTGTGCGGAGGCGAAGCATTGCCGCGCGACCTGGCCCTGGACCTGCTCGAGCGCGGTCAATCGCTCTGGAACATGTATGGACCCACGGAAACCACCATCTGGTCCGCGGTCAGCCGTGTGGCTGTTCAGCGCCATCACCTGGCGCCCGACGTGCCGGAGAGCATTGGCCGGCCCATTGACAACACGCAACTGTACATACTGGACCACAAGCTGAGACTGCTGCCCATCGGTATACCGGGCGAACTGCACATCGGCGGCGACGGATTGGCGCGCGGCTACTTCAACCGTCCTGCATTGACCGCAGAGAAATTCGTGTCCGATCCGTTTTGCGCTGAGCCGGGTGCGCGTCTGTACAAGACGGGCGACCTGGCGCGCTTTCGTCCGGACGGGACCATAGAGTTTCTGGGTCGCGCGGATCATCAGGTCAAGTTGCGCGGCTTCCGCATCGAGCTGGGCGAGATCGAGGCGCTGCTTAATGCCCGGAAAGAGATCGACCAGGCCGTGGTCGTTTTACGCGAAGACCGACCCGGCGATAAACGGCTGGTCGCCTACCTGACGCCGAAGCAGGCTAACGTCGAACCAGCCGCGTTGCGCGTATGGCTGTGCGAACACCTGCCCGATTACATGATCCCCTCCGCCTATGTCAAGCTGAACGCGCTGCCGTTGACACCCAACCGCAAAGTCGATCGCCGCGCCCTGCCGCCGCCGAACATGGACGCGCTGGCTGCGGAGCAAACGTATCAGGCACCGGATACGGAAACCGAAAAGATGCTGGCGCGGATCTGGTGCGACGTTTTGGGTCTGGAAAGGGTAGGGGTCAAGGAAAACTTTTTCGACCTGGGCGGTCACTCGCTGTTATTGGTCAATGTGCAGGCGGAACTGAGTCGCAAACTGAACCGCCAGATAGCGGTCGTCGACCTGTTCCGCCACCCGACGATCCGCGACCTGGCCCGGGCACTGAGTGCCGGTCAGGAGGATGCGAACAGCGCTATGGACGATGTGCGCGCACGCGCCGCACAGCAGAAAAAAGCCTTGGTCCGGCGACGAAGCAGGTAGGTAGCGGAGTGGGTTGTGGAGGCGTTTGGCCGGGCGAATAAGAAAACCTGAAAACAAGGTCTGTAAAAGATTCGCGTTGATTAATTGATGGTAATCGGTTATGTTTCTAGTTCGTCTTTTGGACTTTTTTGTTTTTTCGGAAGGATAAGGATGATGGATCATTCGCCTGATGTATATTTTGTTCCACTTGACGGTCGGAATTGTTCTTCGAACATGGCGGAGCAAACCGAAGCGCTCATGCGCGCAGCTGGTTTCGAGCGCCTGCTACAGGAGGATGCCATTACGGCCGTCAAACAGCATTTCGGAGAACAGGGCAATCACGGCTATATTCGTCCCGAGATATGCAAGAGCGTGGTGGACCTGGTATGCTGCCACAAGGGCAAACCGCTTGTCGTGGAAACCAACACGCTGTACAGCGGCGCCCGTTCCAACACCTATGACCACCTGATGCTGGCCCGTGAGCATGGCTTTTCACTGGAAACGCTGGGTGCGCCCGTAGTCATCATGGATGGCTTGAATGGCCAGAACCAGGTGGAGGTTACGGTGAACGGCAAGCATTTTGAAAAAGTATTCGTGGCGGCCGATCTGCCGCATTTCCATTCCATGATCCTGCTGAGCCACGTCAAAGGCCACATGATGTCCGCCATGGGCGGCGCCATCAAGAACCTGAGCATGGGCCTGTCCAGTCGCGCCGGCAAATTGGCCCAGCACGCTGATTTCAAACCGGCCGTCCACGATGCTGAATGTGTGCGCTGCCGGTTGTGCGAACGCCATTGCCCTACCGATGCGATCATTTTGCGGGGTGATGCCATGCACTTTGACGAATCGCTCTGCATCGGTTGCGGCGAATGCTATACGGCCTGCCGCTACAACGCGATTTCTTTTTCCTGGAACGCCGGCGGTCAACTCTCCGAACGGATGGCCGAACAAGCCCTCGGTGCGGTCTCGTTTCATCCAGGCAAAATCGGATATGTCAACTTTTTCAACCACGTCACCAAGCAGTGTGATTGCTGGGATGGCCACAACCCTGTGGAATTCGATGACGTGGGCCTGTTCGCCGGCTTTGATCCGGTCGCCGTTGATCAGGCTTGTTACGATGTTGCACGGGATAAGTTCGGTAAGGATATTTTCAAGGATCTCTGGCCCAACCTGGATGCCACCACGCAATTGAATTACGGCGAGCGGATCGGCCTGGGCAAACGTACATACACCCTAGTCAAGGTCACGCCATGAAGCGTCGTGATGCGACGAGTAAACCGTACTGCTGATCATGAACAAGATCTTCTGGGCTACCGACATTCACCTTGACCATCTGACGCCCGCGCAGCGGATCAGCTTCTACCAGGATATTGCGGCGAAAAAACCAGAGGTGCTGATCTTGTGCGGCGATATATCCGTGGCCCCGCAATTGACCGACCACTTGCTGGAACTGTCCAAGGCCATACCCGCCCACATCTATTTCGTGCTGGGCAACCACGATTATTACTGGAGTTCGTTCGCCGAAGTTCACGAGCGAATCGCGGATACCGTACGTCAGCGCCCGAACCTGACTTGGTTGACCCAGACGGAAATAGTGGAACTGGATCGCTTTACCGCCATCCTCGGCCATGAAGGTTGGTGTGACGCACGTCTCGGCGATTACGAGACCACGCAAGTCATCCTGAGCGACTTCCTGCTGATTCGCGACCTTTCCGGACTGACCCAGGAACAGATGCGCCCGTTTTACGAAACCCAGCACCTGGATCCTGCGCCTATGATTCGGTTGTGGAAAAAATTCGGTTATTCACGTGAAAAGCGTCTCCAGGTGCTGCGCGATCTGGGCGACCGCACAGCCGATTACATCTACCGCGTGTTGCCGCGCGCGCTGAAAAAATACAGCAACTTGTTGTGGACCATGCATACGCCGCCTTTCAAGGAAGCCTCATGGTACGACGGCGAAATATCCAGCGACGATTGGTTGCCCTATTTCTGCTGCGAAGCCGCTGGCCGCGCCATGCAGAATCTCATGCGCCAACACCCTGACCGCAATCTGCTGGTATTGTGCGGTCACACCCACGGGTGGGGAAAGGTCGATATCCTGCCCAACCTGAAAGTCATCACCGGTCAAGCCACCTACGGCCAACCCACATTGCAACCGCCGCTGGAATGGTAGCGTGCGTGTGCATTGTATAGGGGTGCAAGGTTCAGGATGCAGGCTTCGTATCTTACTCGTACTCGCAGCCTGTTCATCGTGCCCATCAAACACGACGATGAAAGAAATCATCGGTGCCTTCAACCAACCTGACTTCGCATACCCACGCCGAACTGCCGGATGCGTTCGTCGTTTACAGCATCAAAACCCACAACGGTGCCATTGATGGCACCAGCCAGCCGGGCCACGGCTCGCTGTTCACAAGTCGCCGCCGACAAAAAAGTTTTATAAAAGACGCATCTCCGCTATCGTCAACCGTAATTGCCGGCTGCCCATCGTCGCGATTGACGATCTAATTCACCGGAGTAAGATGAATGAATCGACAGCCCCTTCAGGTTGCTTCGCAACTCGAAAATGCGCCCCACAAAGATGCGCCCTAAAAAAAATAGCTTGACAGATTAAGTAGCGTATAATATTTTTATATTCTATTGTTAATTAAAGTTGCATTGTAATGTCAATATCTCGAAGGAAATTTATGAAAAGCGTAGTATGTAAAAGTATGAAATGGGCTGTTGTTTTTTTGTTTTTCATCGTATCCCTGACGTATGCGGGACCAAAATGGGATATTTCGGAAGACAGTTGGATGAAACTGTCGCTGGTGCTCCAGCCCCATGCTTCATATACGAAGGATGCGGAAACGGAAACCGACTTCTATTTGCGCCGCGCGCGAATTGTCCTGACCGGACAAGTCATGGATGGGGTCAAGGTTTTCGCTGAAACGGACAGTTCCAATATGGGTCGCAGTGGATCGAAAAACGAGTTTAAGCTGCAGGATGCGTTCATCGATTTCCAATTGGCCGGTTCCGACCACTGGATCAAGACTGGTTTGATCCTGCTGCCTTTTTCCTATGAAAACAAATCATCCGCAGCCAGTCTGCTGGGCGTCGACTACAATGTCGAGGCGGTTAAACTGGTCAATACGTTTGTCTGGCGCGATTACGGCGCGGAATTGCACGGTTCGTTTGTCGACAAGGTGGAGTACAGCCTTGGCGTGTTCGACGGTTACGATGTCAGTGGCGGTCCCAAGAATCCCGACGCGGAGTTGCGATTCACCGGGCATGTTGGCGTCAACCTGCTCGGTGAAGCCTGCACGGCCTGGTTCTATCCCCAGAACGACCTGGGCAAGGCCAATTTCCTGAGATTGGGCGCCGGCTTTGATATGCAAAACAAAGCCACGCGCACCATTATCGCTCCGGCGGAAGGCGATGAAGAAGGGGTGGAAAAAACTATGATCCAGGACAACGAAGCCTGGGTGGCCGATTTCCAGTCCGGTTTCGGCATCAGTGAAATGTGCGACATTCTGATCAACGGTGCCTATTACCAATGGGATAACAAGGCGTTTGACGGTAACACGGCGTTTGTCGAGACCGGCATGCTCTACCAGAAGAAAATCATGCCCACGTTCAAATACAGCCTGCAGGACGCCGATGGCGCGGATACGGTAAGCGATTACACCATTGGCCTGGACTATTTCCTCAAAGGCCACAATGTACGCGGTGGTTTGGAATACCGCTTCGGCGACAGCTCAGACTGGTGGCTGCTGGGCCTCCAGTTGCTGATCTAGGATTCGTTGTTTTCTAAAGAGTGGCGGGTGTCGGGTGACGTGGCAGGGACATCCTGCCCCTTGACCTTGTGTTGGTCCGTGTTTGACCTTGCTGGCCGCCCTGCTGGTCATGTACCAGTAGGTTTTGCTGCTATGATTTCTATCCGATTTCATGCTTTTGGGCTGCTTCCTGAATCGCAAATGTGCCCTGATGAATAG
>CAZOLK010000289.1:0-6757 GCA_964580325.1 uncultured Verrucomicrobiota bacterium
TGGTTTGCAACGCTTTACATCAATATCATGGCCCAGTTGCGAAAGACGGGTTAACTAGGCCCTTACGTAGTTCCTGTAGATCAGCCTGGCGGGTGCTGGTAAAGACACGAATCCGTTCATTTGGTTGTATTTGGAACCGCTGGCGCATGCGGCGGCGTAGCCCCATCTGCCGGTTTTCAACGGCGAAGGCCAGGACTGCGAAGCCTTTGTCACCGGGCTGATCGACATCGAACAGCTTCATGACTACAATAGCGACCTGGAGGGGCAAAAAGCCGACCGGGAGTACCCTGAAACAAACGAGCAGGGCGGGGCAGGGAGCCCCCAGGGGCAGGGAGCCCCCAGGGGCAGGGAGCCCCCAGGGGCAGGGAGAGGTATGACATAATTTATCTATACACCATGTAGTTGCTCATGTTCAGGCAACGACGAGGGCGCATCTCCACATTCCGATCAGCCTGTCCCGTGTGGTTTGGTGGCACCGCCAAACGTCTTGCTCTACTTGAGACGTATGCAGAGGGAACGTTGTGCAGAGCACAACCCGACGGGAAAAGCGGCTATTGGCAACGCAGACACAGCGTCTCGCCGCTCGCGATCCGTTGTGCTTCGCTGAACTCGATCACGAACTGACCGCGTTTTCGGTTTGCCGTATATGCATCCACCGGCAGCGCTTTGCCGGCTACGCTGATCGCCATGGGCATCAAGCTCTGGAAGCGCAAACCCAGGTGCAGCGTTTTGACGGTCCAGACGCCGGTGTGGATTTCAATGGTCACGGTTTCTTCAGCTTCGGCCGCTTCACGGATGAAATGACCCATACCCTGGCCAAACGCGAAGAACAGGCGCAGGTGGCGGTTGCCCTGTTTCGGCGCAAACGTGTATTCCTCGCCGCGAATGGCCAGGCCCAGGAACGCATTGATCACGGCATAAGCGGACATGGGCCGGTAATAGTGACCGCCCCATTCCTGGTGATCCCAGTAACGACCGGCCAGGCGATAGCGGTCGTCCACGGCTTTGACGATGGCCAGGCCTTCTTTCGACATGCCTTCGTAAATCAGCAGCGAAGCGAATTCCAGCTCAACGCCGGTCCAATAGGTGTTGGCCTGGTCATACCAGCACGTCTCGTTCACGGGATGCAGCCAGTCGTCGCCAGGCCAGCGGCAGTTGTGCAGGCCTTCGCCGGGCACGAAGTTGCGTTGCAGGATCGCGTGCAGCGCTTGCTTGATCCTGGCCGGGTCAGTCACGTCGTCCAGGCCGGCATGGTGATTGGACCACTGGCCGATCAACTGATCGGTCAGGCATCCTTCGTCGCGGTCGCCTTTTTTACCGCCTTCGTCATTGTACAGGATGAAAAATTCGCCGTTCCACAGCTTGGCCTCAAAGCCCTGACGCGCTTTTTTGAGTGCGTCCGCGCAACGTGCGCGCATGTCGTCGTCGCCGACCGACTCGGCGGCGGCCATACCGTATTGCAGCGCTGAAATCCACTGGGAGATGATGTAGGAGGCTGGGCCGAACATGGGAAAGTTGTCATAGGTGCAATTGGAGCCGTCCATTTCAGGCAGCCCGTCGCCGTCTTCGTCGCGCTCGGTCATGGTGTAGAGCAGCGCTTTCTTGATCGACGGCCACATATCTTGAAGATAGGCTTCATCGTTGGTGATGAAACCGTGGCGCAAACTCATGATCGCGTACTGAATCGCGAGGTCCAGACGATGCTTGACCCCCTCTTCGGTATCGCCGGCGCTGAAGTCGCGTCGGATGCCATGCTGTACGTCGCCGCCTTTAAACTGAAGGCGACGGTGGACATGGTACATGCTGCGATCCAGTTCCGGGAATAGGTAAGCGGACATGACCGATCCGTACATGCCCACATCGATGGTGGCCAGCGGCCCCCAGGATTGTTCCGCGGTCAGTCCTTCCTGAATGCCGAAGTCGCCGTCCTTGTTGAACCAGGCGCTGGTGGCGAACGTGTTCAGGTGCGAGTTGACCTGGTCCAGTGCGTAACCGGGCAGACTACTGTCGTAGAACCAATCCAGAAAGGCGCGCGAGCGTCGATAAAGATCGTCGTCGTTCTCCATCATATAGGCGACGACTTCACCGGCATACTGGAAGAAGCGGGAGTAGTAATGGCCTTCCAGACGCGGTTTTGCATCGGCGCCCCGCGGCTTCTGTTTCTTGGTCACGGAACTGTACTGGTTGGGGAAATTCCAGCCCAGCACAAAGGCGTGGTCGTGTTCCTGACCGTGGGCGTCCAGGGTGATGGAACAGGCTACGGTAGCGTTGCAACCATAGGCGGCGCGCTTGCGGCCGGTTTCCTTGTCCGCCACGTTCTGGTCGTCCACGGTGTCGATGTCGGACAATGTTTTACGGTGTAGGTAAGGTTCGTGGAAGGTGTGACGGTGCGACCAGCCGGCATGATAGGTGCTATCGCCGGACAGCGATGCCAGCGACATCTGGCCCCAGGTGGCAGCCTTTTCGTCCATGTTATCGCAAAACAGGTCGATGCGGCAGTGCTCTTCGTCGCGCACGATATCGGCGTTGTAGCTGCGTTCGTCATGGTCGTAGCCGATCATGTGGCGCAGCGACGCCATGAGCATGACATCCACTTTTTTATGGCTGAGTGAGGTGAGTTTGAAGCGGAAATTGACCGCAGGCAGGGCTGAATTCTTGATGTCGTGGGGGATGAAGGGGCTGTAGGCCTCCATATCGATGATGAACGGCATGTCACAATCGCTGAACGTTAGCCGAGCGAACGGGAAGCTGGCTTCGTAATCGATCCGCTCCATGCCGGAGATCCAGGGAAAGGTATAGAACTGGAGCTGGATGCCGGCAGGGTGATCGCCTTCGTCAACGGCCAGCATCTTCATGCGCGGCCGTTCGCCTTCGGGTTCGTAGCGCACCGTGAAAAAGAGCATCGAATCGGGGTTGAACGTACAGCGCGGTCCGCTAAACGCGGGTTCGTTGTTGAAGATCGACCAATTGTAGAACAGGCCGTCTTTGCGCAATTCCATACTGCCGGCGCCGATGCCGCCCAGCGCAATGCCGCTGCGCGCCTTATAGCTGTTTTCCATTTTCTCTTTTAAGGGCATGGCAAAGTTCCTTCCTCGTTTGATTTAAAATGACAGTTGCCGTCTTATTATGAAGAGGGTATACATACGCGGGAAGCAGGGGGAAGTCCAGTTCGTTGTTGGGTGAATTTGGGGAATGAGGATTGGGGAATGAGGATTGGGGAATGAGGATTTACGACGATTGCATGTTTCCCAGAAGGCTTTTGCCTAGATCACATCTCACTAAATGATTCTAAAAGCATGTGAATCCAGTCGATAAGTTCCAAGGCCACTTTGTAAGCATCAAGGCTATATGCAATTCTGGCTTCCCTCAATCCTGTGGTCATCTGTACAATCGGTTGAAGCAGTACTAGGTCTCAAATCTGTCTCGATCCTCGTCCCGATCTTCGTCGTTCCCCATCACGGAAAACCACAATAACTACTTTTCCTCACCCTGCATTCCTATACCAAAGCCTTGATTCCAACAAACACCCCCAGCAGAATGATCGCCCCATTGACAATCCGCTTGAACAACGCCACCGAGGAGCGTTTGGCCAGCAGATGCCCCGCGGTCAGCGGAATCAGTGCGGCCAGCGTGCCGACGCCCGCGGCGAGGAGCGTGTTTCCGCTCCAGTGCGCGGGGTTCCGTGCGGTCATGAGCAGGCGAAAGGTCGTCAATACGACAAAAACCAGTTGGATGGTGGCTTTCATGCGACGCGGGTCGTTGGTGCGGCCATAAAGATAAAGCACAATGGGCGGACCGCCGGTGACGAACGCGCCGCTCAGGAACCCGGACAGCAAACCCGCTGGCAGGGCCATCCAGCAGGCTGTGTGTTGGTTTTTGTTAAGCGACCGCAAGCCAAGCAGTCCGGCAATAACCAGGTATGTGGCCAAGGCCAGGCGAAAGACCGGGTGTTCGCCAGCAAAGTTGATGAACGCGTAGCCGATGGGCGTGCCGCAAAATCCGCCGATCAGCAGCAGCATGGATGAACGCCAGTCAATGGCACCCTGGCCGCGGGCCATGATCAGCAGCGTCAGGATGACCGGCAAAGCCGTGGCCGTGACGATCACGGCCAACGGCCCCATAGGTTGCGGCAGCATGGCCAGCAGCGCGATGGCTACAATGCCGTAGCCAAAGCCGCAATAGCCCTGGATCAGCCCGGCCGCGGCAAGCATGGCGCAGATGGCCGCGATTTCCGTGATGGAATAATCCATGGGTTACAATGCGGCCGGCCAGGGCCAGACAAAGCAGTAGCTTCCGGCGCCGGCAGTGCAATGGACATATCCACCATCCTGGTACACATCGCCGATGCCATTGCTCTCGGTCAGGGCCGTTTCGCCTTCGCGTACGTCCTCCATTTTCGCGCGTGGCAGGCGTAACGCAGCCGATGTGTTGGCCGGGATCTCCACTTCGAGGGTGATCTTATCATCCTCAATGGTCCATGCGCTGCGTGCCAAGCCGTACAGCGTGTGCAGTTCTGCGTCCGCTCGCGTCAAACCGCCGCCCGGTTCGGGTGCCACGATCAAGCACTTGTAGCCGGGTTGCTCAGGGTCCACGTCAAGGCCGGCCACGGTCATGTAGAGCCACTGCCCGATGGATCCGTAAGCGTAATGGTTGAACGAATTCATGCCGACCGGACCGAAACCGTCTTCGTGGGTGTAGCTGTTCCAGCGTTCCCACATGGTGGTCGCACCCTGCAGTACGGTGTAGAGCCAGGACGGGTAGGTTTCGCAAAGCAACAACTCATAGGCCTTGTCGATCCGGCCAAACCGGCTCAGCACGGGACAGAGCAGCGGCGTGCCGACAAACCCGGTGCGCAGATGACCTCTGGCCGTTTCAATCAGCCGGACCAGGCGATGTACGGCAGCTTCGCGATGCGCTTCGGGCAGCAGATCGAACGCCAGCGCCAACAGGTACGATGTTTGCGTTTCGCCGGCCAGGCGGCCGGTGGGGGTTACAAACTCATGGTTGAATGCCGCGACGATCCGTTGGTGCAGCGCTTCCAGTTCAGCGGCTTCCCCGCCTTTACCGATCAACCTGGCCGATTTGGCCACCAGCGATGTGCACCAGGCAAAATAGGCTGTACCGATCAGGCCTTTGGGCGTCATGCCAGACGTCTGGCCCTGCGGCGCGTCCATGGCGACCCAGTCGCCGAAGCCGCCCCAGCCCACATGCATTTCGTCGGCGCGGATCAGGCCATGGCTTTCTTTTTCGAGATAGGCGATGAATTTGCGCATGGACGCATAGTGGCGTTCAAGGATGCGCGTGTCGCCATAGCACAGGTATATGGTCCAGGGGCAGATCACCACGGCGTCGGCCCAAGCCGGACCGCCATCCCGCAGCACTTCGGGATCGAGATTGATGTCCGGAATCACGGGCGGAATCTGACCGTCCGGGCCTTGGGCGTCATCCATATCACGCTGCCATTTCTGGAAAAAAGCGGCCACATCGTAATTGAAGCACGCCGTGCGGATGAAGACCTGTGCATCGCCGGTCCAGCCCAGCCGTTCGTCGCGTTGTGGGCAATCGGTGGGCACTTCGAGGAAATTGCCTTTCTGGCCCCAGACGATGTTGCTCTGCAATTGATTGACCAGGTCATGGGAACAGGCGAACGAGCCGGTGGGCGGCATGTGGTTGTGCAGCACCACGCCGGTGACCGCGTCCATGGGCGGTTTTTCGTCCACGCCGGTTATTTCGACGAAGCGGAAGCCGTGGAACGTGAAACGCGGCTCCCAGGCGGCGACGCCGTCAGCGCCGAACGTATAGGTGTCGGTGGCTTTGGCGGTGCGCAGATTTTCAACATACAGCCTACCGTCGCGCTGGAGCATTTCGGCAAAACGCAGTTTCACGGTCTGGCCTGTTTTACCGTTCAGTTTCAAACGGACCCAGCCGACCATGTTCTGCCCCAAGTCGAATACATAGGCGCCCGGCTCCGGCTCGGTCATCTTCAGCGGTTTGAGTTCCTGGATCGGTTTGACCGACGGCACGACCTTGGCATCGCGTTTTTCGCCCAGGTCATCGTTGGTTTGAACCGGCGTCCAGGCGCTGTCGTCAAAATCCGGTTCCGACCAACCGGACAACTCCAGGCGTGCGTCATAAACTTCGCCGTCGTAGATGTCCGAAAGCAGGATCGGACCAACGGCTGCCTTCCATGAGCCATCACTGACCAGGCTGAGCGTGCCTTCGGCGGTTTCGACCTCCAGGCGTGCGAGTAGTTGCGGATGTGAGCCAAAGATAGCTTTGCCTTTTTTCCAACCTAGTCGGCCGCAATACCAACCATTGCCCAGGATCGCGCCTATGGCATTGGCGCCTGAGCGGATGAAGCTGGTGACGTCATAGGTTAGCACCTGATGGCGTTTGCGGTAGTCGGTCCAACCGGGCGCGAACCGATCATTGCTCACCCTCCGGCCATTGAGCTGCATCTCAAACAGGCCGCGGGCAGTGACATAGAGCCGGGCGCGGGTTACGGCACCATGGACTTTGAATGCGCGGCGCAGGTGCGGGCAAGGCGCTTGCTGTTCGTCTTCACGCGGCGGCAGGCCGATCCATTCGGCCTGCCAGGCGTCGCGTTCAAGTAAACCCATTTCCCACCAAGCCGGTTGGGCCCAGGGCGAAACATTGCCGTGCCGGTCCCAGGTGCGCACGGTCCACCAATAGCGGGTGCGCGCGGCCAGGGCAGGGCCGTCATAAACCACATGCACGGACTGGTCGGCATCCACGC
>CAZOLK010000290.1:0-6735 GCA_964580325.1 uncultured Verrucomicrobiota bacterium
AAAGGCGGTCAGGGATGACATCTAGCTCCCACACTTCGTCGCACACTTTGTCGTCAAACAGGGACGGCTATGCCGTCCGAAATGTGCAAACTCCAAAGGACGGCATAGCCGTCCTGGAGGCGTCCCGCCGCCAACCTTACACCACAGTGGCCAGCACGTTCCGCGCATAACGCCGGATAAGCAGGTATTCGCTCTGACAATACGGGACCAGCCGGTTAAGTTCCTCGCGGCAGCCTAGCGCAAGCAGTACCTTGACCGCCAGAATTTCAACCGCGTAACGGTAGCTCGTATGTTTCAGGAGCTGACCGCGATGCATGACGCTGGCAAAATCACGGTTTTCGATCTGGGCTAAAAAAGCGCGTATGGGCTCGATGCCGCGTGGATCGCCGGCCAGCTCAAGTCCTTTCAGCAGGAGCTGGATCGTTGCGGTCGGCAGCGTTTCGTCCTGGAGCAGTTCAGCGATCAGGTCCACGCTGTGCGGATCCTGTATTTCGGCCAGGGCCAGTGCAGCCACCTGGTATCGCGGTAATATTCCGGGCTGGAGCGTAGTCTCCAAATCGACCCGGCTCTCCACAGCCTGACGCAGCACGTCGCGGCACGCGTCATCGGGATTGTCGCTCAATGCGACAACCACAGCGCCGTCGAATCGGCGCCACGTTTCTTGTTCGTTCGCAAAAAAAGCTTCCCAGTCCGGCGCCTGGTCAAGGGGTAGCCGGCTCAACCTGTACATGGCCAGGCCGCGCTCATCCTGGTCGGTTCCCAGTTTTTGCACCAATTGATCCGCGGGCAGGTCCATGGCGCGCACGACTGGTTCTGCGGGCAGCAGACCGCGCTTGGCCAGTTGTTCGCGCAACGCGTCGACATCCACTTGTGCCGGCGGAACCATGTGTTTGACCGCCATGGCCGCTGCCAGTCCGCTGATTTCCCCAACCTTCTGCAGATCGCGCATCATGCGTAGCAACTGATGCAGGTCATGATCCACCGAAAGTGCTCGGCAGGCCATGAGTAGGCCGTCCACATCGGCTGGATACAGTGCGCGATACGGCACTTCGCCGCGCAGAAAAAAGCGCCACAGGTTGAACAGGGTTACATAGCGCCTGGCCCAATCGCTCTCCATCGCGTAATCGCGAGCGTGGTTGTCGTAGTGCGCATAGGCGTGGCAAACTGTATCTGGGTAATGTTTGCCGTCCAGGAAATTGGCAAAGTTCAAGCGCAACGGTCCGTGGATAAAGCGGCTTTCGCGCAAGCCCAGGATCGAGGCCAGCGTCATGTAGTGCTGCCCGGTTTCATGGCGGCCGCGTTCCCAGATTTGCCAACGCCCCTCGAAATGGGCGCGCGAGAAATCGAGCGTATCGCGCGGGTCGACCCAGCCAGCATCGAAATTATGGTGGTGCAGTTTACCCTCCTGCATCCAGGAGGGCGTATAGCTGAAGGGCTGCGGAAAGCCATCGCCGTCGCGGCCCAGCGAGCAGACAGCGCCGGCCGCGGCAGCCACGTCCGCATCACCGGTGGCATCGATGGCCACTTTACAGGGGAAGACATGATAGCCGTTAGCGCCCGCGGACACTAGCCCTTGCACCAACCGGTCCTTTTTGATTACGCCGAATACGGTGTGGCCCGGATAGACGGCCACGCTGGTGGTGCGCAAAGCATCCAGGAACACATCGGCTTTGGCCACGGGATGAAACCCTCGCCAATCCGGTGCCAGGGCCGCGCCCTGGCCGGCCGCCTGCTCATCGAGCCGGTCCTGCATACCGCCGGGCAAACCGTGGTAGTATCCATGTATCTTACCTGCCGTGGCAATGCCGCCGGGTACAGGCGCTGGGTCCAGCGCCGTTACGCTGACCTCCTGTTCCGCGGCAGCCAGCGCCGCAAACAGTCCGCCCGTACCATAGCCTGCCACGGCCACGTCTATCGGTTCGTGCAGTTCGGCCGCAACCTCGGGCAGAATCGCCGGCGCAAAATCCCAGGCTGTATCTGCGGCCAGTTCGCTGGTTTCAAGCAGATCGCCATCGAGTTGAACCGCCGGTAGCGCCTTACGTGTCATGGAAGCAAACATGGTCAACAGACAGGGCATGGCTTCCGCAATCTCTTTTTTCAATGTCGCTGCCAGCGGTAGCGGGATCAAGCCCGTATCTTCGAGGGCGGACAGATCGGTCCTGCTCCGCGCATAACGGGGCAAAAACCTCGGCGCCACGTCAACCAGCGTCACCTGGCTGAAGCGCGTATCCTTGCGTAACCGTGCAATAGCGTCCACAGCCTGGCGATGCGTCTCGAACAGAATGGCGCCCTCGCTCATCGCCGGCGTGACATCCATGCTAACCGATAACACAGCTTCCGATGGCCAGGCTGCTGCCGAGAAGCCCAGATTCGACGGCAGACCCGCGGTCTCTTTTAAGCCGTGCACATACATGCGCCGCTCCGCGCCGACGCAGACCGGTGCCTTTTGTCCTGCCGCGCGATGGCTGAATACACGTCCGGGCGTCGCGTCGAACACGCACGGCGCCTTGACTAGTTGACGCCCGCTTTTACCCACCACCTCTACGCCTATGAGAAAACCTTTTTTATCGGTTACCGGACGCATGGGCTGTACGCGCACCACAGGCATAACGCCTGCTTCTTCCACGATCCGGTCAAACGCAATGGTCGCCAGCAAGATATCGACGGCTTTACCGGCCACCCCTTTTTCCGCGCACAGTTTGTGCATGCGCTGCACCGCATCGCAAAGCGGCAGGTTTTCCACGCAATAGCAGGCACTGATCTCAACGCCCAGGGTCGGTCCGCTTTCCAGCAGGCATGTGCTCTTGCCGCCACGCGCCGCCGCGATAGCACTGGTTATGCCCACCAGTCCCGCGCCGAGTACGATCACATCGCCTTCCCATAAAACCGTCGCATCTCTACCTGCCAACCTGATTTTGCTCATAGCCTAGCCTTGCTCCTCTACTCCTCTAGCGCCTGTACTAGTTTACTAGTTAAAATGTGAACGTGCAATTATGGCCGCGTTCAGGGGTGAATACAAGCGGAAAACATTGACCCGATGCAGGGAGCAGAGTGCAGGGTTCAAGCACGCTAAGCCAATGAGCCGGCTAAAGCCGGAACAAACACCCTGTCCGTGTCGTGCGACAGCACGACACGGCCTGCGTGGTGGGTGCGCCGTAGATGTCCACGGCTCGGGCGGTCAGGATGTCCATGCCCGCAAACACGATCCTGGCCCGGACCGGTTCCCAAGCTTTCCGGATGCTGGCAGCAGGGGCGGCCATAGCCGACGTCCGGATGTTGCTGCGCGACATGAAACAGTTACAGTAGGTGGATGTGGGCCTAACCTGTCCTTCGCAACTGAACCCACAGGGGACGGGCGGGAAAACGCTGATTCATTTTGGTTGGTAGGCTAAGGCCTTGATTTTAGCGATATCCATCTTTTCCAAGGTCTGGTTGAGCTTGTCCATGGTGTCGCCGAAAATCATGCCCTTGACCAGAAAGCGTGGCGTGATCAGAAAATAGCGCCGGCCCTTCTTTTCGTTTACGTCGAAATACATATAAGAGCGACCGCCACGGAATTCGCCTGTCTTCTCCAGAATGCCGTTCTCCAGACGGTCCATGTCGTTGAAGAGCCAGGCCTCGCGCGTCTTGATATCCTCGGGAATTTCGACGCCGACATACTCGATGCGCAGTTCGATCAGCACGCCGGATTGTTCTTCATAAACGGCCCGGGCATAGCTGTTGGTCAATGGCTTTCCCGGCTCCGGTTTGCTGCATTTCAACTCGGACCGCATCATGCCGGGCAAAGCCCTGGGCAATGTCGCGGCCAGTTGCTGGCCAGTGACATAGGCGATCTGCAGCGCCTTTTTCTCGACCGCCGTATTCGTCTTTTCCGCCTCACCTTCCTGCTGGTCAGCGGCAAACACAACTGCCGCGAAGCAGACCATCATCCATCCGGCGCTGATTGCTTTTTTGTTCATAACCCTTCCTTCCCACTACGCTTGCTTTTTTCCCGTTAAGGTTGTTCCTGCACTTCAATTCGGTAATAGCCCCTGGCGCCCGTTACCGGGGCTGGCAATGACTTTACTTGGTTATTGCCCGGCACATTGTTGGTCCAGACGTGCCAGGCATTGGATAACATCAAATTGGTGCTGAACAACACGGCGTAGATGCGTCCGGAAATCGTGTTGAAGCTCAATCCGGCCTGGCCGTTGAAGTCCTCGATGCGGAAATAGGACAAAGCATTGGTGACGATCGTGCCGGCGATCCATTCGTGCGTGTCGCGCATGCCGTCATTGTCGTCATCTTCATCCACCATGTCGGGCATTCCATCGCCGTCGTGATCGGGCAGACCGGCAGGATCCAGGATCACGAGGTTGACCATGGCAAAGTTGGAGGCATACAGCGCGCCATCGCTCGCGTTCCAGCCAAAGCTGTCGGATCCGGTGAATGCCGCATCGGGTCGGTAGACTAGGTTATCCAGGTCAATGTAAGCGATCTCGTCGTCCACGCCAACAGGTGCGCCGCTCAACAGCAATGTGCCATCGGCAGGCAGGGACATAACGCGCACTGCGGCCAGGGGGTCGCCTTCATCGTCGCTGCAGGCCTTGCTGAAATCCTGGGTCGAAAATGCCAGGTCATTGGTTTTCAGACCGAATTTCACCAGGTTCCGCGGGACCGGCGCGTGGTTTTCGATGCGCACCATGTGCAGACCGTCCTGGTCCTGGGTGATCTTGAAGCGGGTCGTGGTGAACAGGCTCATCAACTGGTTGCTCAGCGCCGGATCGTAGTAGTTGTTCTCCACTTCGTACCAGGGGATCTGGTGGTAGTAGCCCATGATATAGTCGCGGTCAGGCAGGATCTCCATGACCACGTAACCATTGACGCCCAGTCCGGTGTCGATGATCTCGGCGCTGGGATCGTTGATCGCGCTGCCGCGCACAAAAGGATCGACCTGGGCCACCATTTCATCCACGTCGAGAATTTCGCTGATCATGGGATAGCCGTTGACCACCTTGGTCACCAGCCCTTCCAGTGTGCCGGACGAGATCGAGGTGCCGGTCAGCTCAGGCACTTCGCGACCGTTTTTCGTGTAATGGCGTGTCATCCAGGAGGAGTGGATGTCGCCGGACAGGATCATGGTCCGGTACTGGGCCAGCAGTTCGATCATTTCCTTTTTCTTGTCCGGGAACCCGTCCCACTGATCGGAGTTGAGCATGACCACGCTGTTGGTGACCATGCGGATCACTTTGGGATCCACGGAATGGACCAGCGACGGCAGCTCATAGGGTACGGGCAGTTGTTTGACATCGAGCAGCATGGGCGTGAACGAGGTGGAATTGACCAGGAACTTCCATTTAGCGCGGTTGCCGGCCAGCGTGTCCTGGATATACTGCATCTGGCGGTCACCGTAGATGTTCTGCGAAGCGCCGCCAGTCTGCTGGTAGCGGAAATGGGCGTAGACATTGAACTTGTCCAGCAGCAGCGCATAGCGCGAACCGAACGCGCCGAACAGGGGCGCCTTGGCCAGGAACAGCCAGGACACGCCGCGCGGGAACGATGCCAGCTCAGAATCGCTGTAGCCGATATCGATGTCCGGCACGCCGAATTCTCCCTTGAGATCGTCGATCACGTTGATCAGGGTCGCGCTCATCCGGCCGTCCTTGACCACAGCCTTGGCCCGACCGGTGGACTCGGACTCGGACAGTCCCTCCTCGGTATACATATAGGCCACTGCGGCTTGGATGGCCAACCCCATTACGCCATCGGCCGAGAAGTTCGGATCGTAGGGATCGTACATGTCCTTGACCGGACCCAGACCGCCCAGTAGCGGGAAGGATTCAGGCAGACCGTTATCCCAGGCGTCGTTCAGCTCCGACGTGTTCCAGTCGTAGAGCGATTGCAGCGTGCTTCGGACCTGATCCTCGGTCATGACGATCTCGCCGGCGAACGCGTCCTCAGGCACCAGGTGGTCGGGCCGGTAGGAACGGTAGTCGGTCAGCACCACATGCACGTTGCTGCCGAACTGCCAGTCGTTGTAGATCGGCGTGGTGTTGGGATAGAGGATAGAATCGGTGATGGCCAGACCGCGGTTCTGGGCGTCAATGCCGATGTCGATGGGTAGGTATTCAAAAAAGGCTTGCTCGGAATTGCGCTTGCGCACCGGATCATACTCGTCGGAACGATCATCTTTGTAACTGGCCACGGCGCCGTGGTTGTCGTCGGAAAATTCGTGATCGTCCCACAGGATCATCATGGGGAAATGCTCGTGCATGCGCTGCATGGCTGCGTCGGTACGGTAAATCTGGTACAGGTCACGGTAATTGGACAGGCTTTTGGCTCCGTAATAACCGCCCATGTCAATGGCGCCCTGGGGGTCGCGAAACAGGATGTTGCGCTCCATGGACGTATCCTGGAATTCCGGGTTACCCGTGGTTTCGTAGATGTAGTCTCCGATGAACATGTAGAAATCCAGGCCGCCATTGGTGGAGCCGTAACGGTACCAGACGTCCATGTAGACGTTAAACCACTTGGCCAGGTAATCTTCGCCGGAGAAATAGGCGAAACGGATCGGCTTGTCGGCGTCCGGCAGGGGCGCGGTTTTAGAGCGGCCCACGTGCGAGGTGTTGCCCATGTAGGCGAACTGGTAGTAATAATAGGTGTCCGGTCGCAAGCCGGCGACTTTGACCTTGACGCAGTGGTCGTGCACGGTGCGTGCGACCAGGTCGGTGCGGCCGGTGACCACGGTGCTCAGCG
>CAZOLK010000291.1:0-6715 GCA_964580325.1 uncultured Verrucomicrobiota bacterium
CCGCTACCATGCGCGAACAATGAAACGCGTGTTTTCCGTCATCATTTTTTGCTTAGCCGTCCTCGGCTTTTTCGTGCCAGGACAGGCGCGGGGGTATAGTGCTTCGTGGGCGCAAGCAAACGGTCGGCAAAATACGTGTGCAGTGGTTTTTTTTGATAGCCGCCCAATATCATACGATGCGAAGGAAAAACTCGATGCTGTACTCTTACCACAAAAAGACGACCCTAATGCGCTCGTCACCTACCTCCAAGTCTCCTGCCAGGGCGACACGCCAAAAGTCGCTTCTCTAACCTGGGGCTCTGGCACGGACAAGGTCACTGAATCGTTCAGAGGAAACGGTACTATCACCCACACCGACACTGACGGGGTTGTATCAAAATATACTTTTGATGGTCCTTTGTGCATGAAGGTCGATGTCGACGGGAAAACCACGTCCTTCGGATACAACAATGAGCAACGCTTCAAAAAGCTTACACTTCCTTTAGGCGGCTCAACGGATTTGGTGTTCGAAGATTCAGGCATGATTACCGACAAACGTGGCAACGCCAACATTTCAACTATTACATATAAAGCCGATTCCAGGAGCAACGGCGGTGTGCCGGACAACAAATGCGACGATTTTGTGGAAGAATGCGAGCACAACGGAGAATTCCACCAGATATCGTTGTATGAAAACAGTTATGGCGACTATGCCAGCTTCTTTTACCATGACCATGGCGGCCTTTGGTATCTTTTTGAAAAAGATCAAGAAGGCGAACAACTGATCACTGAACACTATTACAACATTTTCGGCCAAATCGGAATTGTTATAGCGCCTGATGGCACCAAAACATTCTATGATTATTATGATTTCAGCGAAGCACATACGGATGCTCAGGATCGTGAAGGCTATTTGTATTCCGTTGAACAAATTATCGTGGATCCGCTTTCCTGGGTCGGCGCAACCAAAACCTACACGACCATCACCGCTCGTGATTCTTATGGGCGCATATCGTCGATCACCGAACCTAGCGGCGCAACCACGATTGCGGTCTTCAACGATCTTGATCAAGTAGATGAGATTCTCAGCGCTCCCGTAAAGGAAGGTGATGAATCCAGTCGTAACAAGCAAAAGCTTGTTTATGATGAACGCGGATTTGTAAAAGAATTCATCAACAATACAGTCATTCCCACGGCACAGGGCAATCCACGATCGCCTGTTTTCGGTTACAAAACCCTGACCCACTCTTTTGACCATGACAACCTGGGTCGGCTCAAGGAAAAATCCTTTGTCGCTGATGGCGATACGTACACGACAATCTATGGTTACTCCCAGGACCGACTGCGTTCCATCAAGAATTACAACAACGTTTATACAGTCTTCAAGTACAACAACGATGGCACGCTACACCAGAAATTGCACAACATGTCGGCGGTCGCAGACATTCCAACCGCGGGCGCTTTCGGCATCCGTTATTCTTACGACAACGACAACGATGTGGACGGAACCAAGCTTCTGCTTCAAGGGAGCACAGTGGACACTTCGTCCATTATTCGCGACGGTTTCGGGCGTCCGGTTCAAAAGAACAATCTGCTCAACGACCACCTGTATCAAAGCATTTGGAACCCAAAAGGCCAACTTTCAGATGTTAAAGCGTTCAACGAAAACGCGGTGCCTTATCTTCATAAAAAGCACTTCTATGACAACGGCATCTTTACCAAAGCACTGGACAAGATGTGCGATGATTTCTCCATCCAAAGCACATGGGACTTCTTCGAGAATGCCGTCACGCATACGGATCCATTAGGCAATGAATGCCAAACCAAACACAACGGCCTTGGGTTGCCCTGGCAGCAAAAAGTCGCCGACCAGGTCGCGGTGTCCAAGTTCGACGACAAGGGCTGCTTGATCGAGCAAGGCGTCGGCGCATCAGTGCAAGCCGCTCAAGCCAATATGGCCAACGCCCCAAAAGCTTCTTACGATCTGCTGGGCAATGAAACCCGCGGCGAGGTTTCAGATTTCTCGAAAGACCCCGCGGAAACCGTCATAGCGCCCACCGGTTGGGGGTCGCCTGGTATGGTCGAGTTTCCAAATGGAGCGATTTCCAAAGCGGTTTACGATGAACTGGGGCGCCCCATTCGTCTTGTCGAAAGCTTCCAGAACAAACAACGCGAAATCCTCATCAAGCGGGACCTTGCACGCCGAAAGTTCATCTTGCTTTATAAAGACAGCGGCAAACCGAAGCATCTTGCGATTGAGCATACTTTTGATCAACTGGGTCGCCTTGTGGAAAAACGTTGGCATTTCGCGGCCGTCAGCCTTGATAGCCTGGGGAACGTTTCACGTTATGAGAGCTATACCTATGACAAATTCTCACGGTTCGACGTCATAAGGTTACGCGATGGCAGCGAGTATAAACACGAGTATTACCCCGATTCCGCTGCTCCCAACGACCGCTTCCGCTTACGCTACCTGAAAAACAAATCAGGCGACATTGTTCGTGAATATATCGATTACAATCAACTCGGTGCAGCCAGAAAAACAGTGCAACACAACAAGTTGGCTGACGGTCGAGTTGTGCAGGTACCCACTGAACGCGAATATTATGGCGATGACGGAAAACCGAACTCAGGCTTCGGCAACCTGAAAAAAGAAACCACCAGTCTTTATGGCCAAAGCTTATCGATGTCGTACACCTACAATGAATTGGCCATTATACATAGGTCTCTATATCCCAACGGTCAGATTTTGGAATACGAGCGCGAAAAGGGATTGCGGGTTAAGGAGGAAAAGCTGCGGCCTCCACCACAGTCGAAAAGAAGCAAGGGCACATCTTCCAAAGCCAATCCTGGCAAGACCATTATTTCCTATATTTTGGATGACGATCATCGAGTTGTCCGTCAGAAAAACATCAACAACAGCGCGCTTGTATTGACCAATGCCTTCAAGTCGACCCGGGTCGGCGCACTGTCCATGATTTCCAAGAAGAACGGCGATACCGTCAGCATTTACGACTACAACCCAATGGGCCTGAAAACCGAAGAGGGGCAATGGTCATCGGCATCGACGCGTTCATACGAGTACGATGGCTTCAATCGCTTGACCAACATGATCCCTGCCAGCAGCGACAAATTTCAGTCGGAATCCTTTTGCCTGAACGATCTCGACACGCGAGTCAACGCCACCATAGATGGCTCGGAAATTGAATACACAAACGGCCAATTTCTTGACCAACAGGCTCGCGCTAACGACAAAAAGGCTTTGCTGGCCAATGTTCGCCCATTGAGCGTACGACCACGCACCCACACCACCCGTATTAACTTCCAACCTCAGGACATCGGCGCCAACAACCCGCATCAGGCTTACAAACTCGACTGGGGCGAAGAGATCGATGTTCATGACAATGGTTACGAGTTCGGCTGGACCAATGCCAACGTTTCAGGAGTATTCAGCCAGCACGCTATATCTCCTGATATCATGCACGACACCCATCTTGCCTTGCCGCTGGATACCGAATGGCGCATTCGCGTGGTTCAAGGCGGACGCTATTTTGTCAAAGTTGTCTGCGGCGATCCGGCCAATCAGGACGAGAACACGCATTACAAAGTCACCATCAACGGCAAGGTCGTGCTCGATGCATTACCCACGGAAGTATCCCCCTTTGTGACAGGCAAAGTCGTCGTGGTCTGTTCGGGTGAATTCCTGCATCTGAAAGGTCATGAAGACGCCGTCAACAATGTGATCAACTTTCTCGATATCGCCAGCCAGGGCACTCATTTTGCAACTCGCACCCATGCGCCAGCGGCAGTCTGGCAGCCCTTCCAGGGAGGCAACGCTGAATTCGGCTATGATAGCCGGGGCAATTTAACCAATGACGAAATATATGCCTATAGTTACGGCGAGTTCAACCATCCCATTCGCGTTCGCGATAAGTTTTATAATGCGGATCCAGGTTATGAACCGGATCTGGAAAACTATCATTTTACACCCGAGCATGTCGATTATCTCTACGATTCCCTGGGGCGCCGCGTGGCCTGTTTGTATGAAGGACAAGATGTAGGTTGGCCCGATAAGCGCTTCGTCTACAATGGTCTGCAGTTGGTTGAAGAACGCGACCTGGATTCGAATGAGCTGAAAACACGCTACTATTATGAAGGGGACAACATAAATCGTCCTTGCCTTGTGCAGCGCGATATAGACCACGATGGAGATTTCGACGGCACTGATGAAGAACTTAGTCTGGCCACCGATGCCAGGGGCAGTGTTCTGGGCATTTTCGATTCGAGCGAAGCATTGCTGCAAAAGGTGTATTATAACGCCTACGGCTTAGCCAAGCCTTTCGAGTATAACGACGATGCCCAAGATTACACCCAAAGCAAAAACGAACATGGAATAAAGCGTTATCAATCCCAGCACGTGAACTTCGGATTTGCCGGCATGTATATCGATCCCTTCACCGGTAAGGGGCATACCCGGTTCCGTGACTATGACCCCGTGCATGGGCGCTGGCTGTCTCGCGATCCCATGCATGAAATCGACAGCCCAAATCAATATGCTTATTGCGCCGCCGATCCTGTGAATCGGATTGATCCCTGCGGTGATGCTGCAGACTTCTTGGCAATCTTTTTCTTTCTCTTGTGGGATAAAAATGCTCATGCCCCTACATCCTATGAGGACGCTCATAACACCATCGTTTTGGACCAAATGGAAGCCATCGGCGACCGAAATGCAACCATAGGTATTTGCGGTTATATGTTTGGCGCTGGCTTGGCTGCAGATAGCATGATGGGCTCAACTCTTTTCTCAGGTCTGCAAAAAGGGCTTATTAGCGCAAGCGGAGGAATTGGAGCTTCTTTCCCTGTAGCATTGCTGAATGAATTGGAAGATGACACCCACGGAATTGATATTGCGAATCTGATGCAGAGCACTTTAGAAGGTGCTATTGTTTGTATCACGATGGATGCCGCTTTTGGTGCATTTAGACCTTACAAGCCAAATCAAATCCGTGTCAAAATCTCAGATTGGAAAATGACAAAAGAGGAATGGAAAGCCTGGTACCGAACATATAGAAGTTCAGGCTACACGTTGCAACCCAAAGTGATTCAGAATCATCAGGCGATCAGGAAGCGTCTTTGGAAATCATATAGGACAAATTATAAGCATAGACACGATATAAAGAGGCTTTCAAAGGCAAAACGACAAATTGCCATGCGAGAATTTATCAGAAAGAATCAATACAGGTGGGGCGGACTATCAAAGAAACACGCCGGATACGGGCGATGGATTAGATATATTGAATCCATTGAAAACCATCATGCAATACCTTGGGATAATTCAACGTATAGACATTTCGAACATGATCTTGTTTTAAATGCACACGTAGACCTTAAGACATACGGTCTAAATATTCGGCGATTGATAGGGCATAAAGGTCGTCATAGTCCATACTATCACAGAAATATTCAAGCACGCCTTGATGATGGATGGAGGATGGTTCGATCAGGTAGAGTATCAGCAAAACAAGCTCTTGACGAAGTAATCAACCAGATATGGGATGACATTGGATCTGGAAGTCTTAAACCATATGCAAATCGAAACGTATCTATACCTTAGATTGAGAGATAAGTAATAATGAATTATTTTTTAATAGCATATAATCCATCAATAGAATGGCGCCATGTTACTCATTGCGAGATTGGAGAATTCGACGATTTGCCGCTATTATTCGCAGAAAAACTTGAAAGCTCGCCAGACTTAAGCTTAAAACTTTTCGTAAGTGATTCTGGCAAATGGCCTGACATGATGAACAATCCTAAGTCATGGTATCTTGTTTCTAATAAAACCAAATCAATTTTCAAGAAGTATTGCAATCAATGCATATTTCACCCTATTAACGACAATATTATGTCCAACAATGAAACTCATCTCAACTATTGGCTGATGTCGTTTTATTATAAATTATATTGTATGGATAAATCAAATTCAATATACAGAGAAAGACATGGTTTTACAACCATTACAAAACTCATATTAGATAGAACTAAAATTCCTAAAGATGCTCATGTATTTCTAGTTGGCGAAAGTGTTTCTTGGTTGATTATTGATGATCTTTTCAAGAGTGAATTAATAAATGCAGGTGTTCAAGATTTGGAATATATAGATTTTGAATCGGAATAAACATCCAGCCCAACGTCAGGCTTCTGGCGAACGCCTCAATTCCTGACTTTAGAAAGAAGATGTTAAGAAAATCACAAGTATTGCAGCTTATTACAGATATGCTTGCGACAAACGACGATGATTTACTAGAAGATGATCTCCATCTACCGGAAGAGATATGCAAAAGAGATGATCGTATTCATATACGAAATATCCTAATGCTTGTCAAGAGTTTATGGCATAATTATGATTATCTAAAATCTAATGAGGCTCAACTACTATTAAAGAATAAAAGCAATGCGTATCGCAATTACTATTCAAAATCTGAACAAGGTGAAAGCTCTCGTAGTCACAGACGTGAAGATTTTGGCAAAGCTCTAGTTAATATATTAGAATCAAAATACGTATATGAACTTGTTCCTCAAGAAGATCATTCTACACTAGATGCAATTAGAAGTTTGATTGAGCAAACAAAGAACCCTTAGCGTTTATAACAAAGAATAAAACATTCATCCCCAGCCCGCTCAGCGCTCCGCGCCGCGGTCAGGGGAGCGCTGGCGGCCGCCTCGAAAGCTCGGC
>CAZOLK010000292.1:0-6678 GCA_964580325.1 uncultured Verrucomicrobiota bacterium
TCAGCAGAACAAGCTGGAACCTGCTATCAAGCGGCCAATTGGAAGAAGGTGGGGCCTTAAGGGGATTGGGCTTAAATGACAATGTTGAATAGAGGATGGCAATACGCTGAAAAACTTCGGCAAGCTGGACCAACCAGCCCACGTAACGGTTAGCCACCGGCGTGGTACTGAACCGTGCAATTGAGAAGGCAACGAATCAGTTGAAGCCACGGGAAAGGAGTTTGTCAGGTGTTGAGCCCCGCAATTTTCATCCATGCACAGGGCCAAATGTTTCATGTCATGGAAGCCAACAACGTCGCATTCGTCATGGGCGAGAATGCGGCGGCGTGCCGGGGTCTGAGTCCGTGGCGGGCAAACGAACTACCGGCTTCTTACAAGACCATCAACATGGGACTAGTCGACCACTTCCATACTGCCCACCACCACTTCGACCATCGCCGCGCCGACCCGCCGAGCTTTGGCGCCGTGGCCAGCACGTTGGTCAAAAACTCGATGCCGGCCATCACAATGTCCAGCTCTCTCCGGCTGAAAACGTTCAAAGGCTGGATCTCGCGACTGCCATGTGGTTGCAGGGGAGTTCTGTCGCTGAAATCCGGTTGCAGCCGAAGCAGCCGATGACTCAACGCGCCACATGCTGATCGCGGTAACGGCCCGGTGTGCTTTTTATGAAGCGCTTGAACACCTTGCTGAAGTGGTATTCGTCGTAAAACCCGAGGTAGCGCGCGATCTCGGCTATGGCCATGTGGTTTTCGGTCAGCAGGTAGCAGGCTGTTTCGATCTTGAGTTTATTGAAGTATTTCAAGGGCGGGATACCTATCTGCTCTTTGAACAGGCGGATAAAATAGGACTTGTTCAATCCCACTTCATGGGCCAGTTCATCCAGGTTGACGCCCTGGTCCATGGAGTTCTGCATGGTTTTGATGGCTTTGTCCACCGCTGTGTGGCGTCGGTCGCGGTTACCCGAGCAGCTTAGTAGATCGTAGATTAACACCCACAGCAGATGTGTGGCCGAGGTGTGGGTGTAACCCGGCGTTTCAAGCCGCCTTTTGAGGCGGTCAAAGAAGTCGCGATCATAATCGTTGAGAATAAAAAATTTCTCCTGGCGAAATTTTTCGCGCAATGCGTCGATCAGGGCCTCTTCATCGGAGGCGATGCGGAACAGTAGATAGTAGAAGGAGATGCGCAGGTTGTCTTCGCTGAGGATCAACTGATGCTCTTCGCCCGGTGCGGCAAAACAGATGGCACCGCGGCTGAAACGGCAGAAATCGCGCTCGTTTCGGTATACCGCTTCGCCGCCTATGCAGAAGTGAAACTCGAACATGTTGTTGTGCGTGTGCGGGATGTCCGACACTTTTTTCTGGACAAAATGTACTTTCAATAAATCCATGATCTGGCATTTTCAGCAAAATTCTTTCTTAATACAACCCATTCTCGATCAACGTGCCGTATATACAACTGTAGGTGGATGCAGGGAAATGTCAATCTTATACATGCGGGAAGCCGAGATCCTGGGTACAGGAAAGTGGGTTTGGACGTTATCCTGTTCAGATTTGGAACAGATACCTGGCATTGGCTGTGGTGGCCGCGGCAATCGTGGCTGCCTCGCAGTTGCGCACTTCGGCCAGCTTTTCTACGACATGACGAACATAGGCTGGTTCGTTGCGTTTGCCGCGGTGCGGGACTGGGGCCAGGTAAGGCGTGTCGGTTTCGGCCAGCATCCGGTCTTGTGGCGCCCACGCCGCGATGACACGCAGTTCGGCGGCTTTCCTGAACGTCACGATGCCGCTGAAGCTGAGATGAAAACCGAGATCCAGTGTCTTGGCCGCTAGGTCGCGGCTGCCACTGAAGCAGTGAATGACGCCGATACGCCCGGGATCATGCGGCCAGGTTTTGGCGTGTTCGGCCAGGATCTCGATGGTGTCTGCCTCGGCTTCGCGTGTGTGGATGACTACCGGTAAGTCCAGTTCGGCGGCCAGCACTAATTGTGCGCGCAGCAGAGCGCATTGCTCGGGTGCAGTTTCAGGATGATAATGGTAATCGAGTCCGATTTCACCGATCGCTTTGACGCAAAATTTATTCAAATCCGGCGTCAAGTCGGTTGGGGCTACGCTGGCCTGAGCCTGTTCTCGGTCATAGCCTATGGCCGCGAAAACCTGGCCGGGAAATCGTTGCGCAGCGGCCAGGGCTGTGCGATTGCCTTCCCGGGAACAGCCGATCACGATCACATGGCTCACGCCAACTGCTGCGGCACGATCCATCACGTCGCGCTGTTCCTGTTCCGTGGGAAACGGATCGAAATGGGCATGGGTATCAATCATCGAGAAATCTCCCGACTATACCAACTTGTGTCAGATGTACCACTTTAACAAAAACAGACCCCAAAAGGGTAGCTAACCGTTGTTTTGACGAATTTACGCAAAAATGTATGGATTGAATTTCAGAATATTTGGGGCTTTTCTCGTAAAGATTGAACCAAATATGCAGTTGAATCTTTTGGAGATAAAGTCCCATCAAAATCCAAAACAATGGCAATTCTATTTATTGCCTTATAGCCGTTTTTAACTGCACCCTGCACCCTGCACCTTGCACCCTCCCCTACACATCCAGCACCAGACCATCATAGGCCAGGCGTATGCTGTCCGGATGTAATAGCATTTCCGTGGTTTCGTGATCCAGATCGTGGCAGAGATGGGTGATATAGGATCGCTTTGCGCTTATGGCTTGCAGTGCCCGGCGGCCCTGGTCTAGGTTGAAATGGGTTGGGTGCGGCCTATGGCGCAAGGTGTCCAGGATCATCATATCCAGGTCCTGCAACCGTTCCAGGGTGGCGTTCGGAATGCCGCTGCAGTCCGGAAAATAGCCGATTCGCTTGTCTTCATGGGTGAGTACATAGCCGTAGATGTGCGCGGCGCCGTGAAGCACGCGGAGCGGGTCGATGTTGATCCGGTCCAGGTTGAACGGACCTTCGACCGGGTGGAGATCGACCCGCGGCCGGGTCGTGCCTTCGGGTGGGGTCTGAAACGCATAGGCAAATATGGCGGCCAGGTGGTTCAAGGTGTCCGGCGATCCATAGGCCGGGATCGGCGCTTCGTACATCTGGCCGTAGCGGCGCAGGTCGTCGAAGCCGAAGATGTGATCCGCGTGGTGATGGGTGTAGAGCACGGCGTCGATGCGGTCTAGGCCGAAACGCAGCGCCTGCTGGCGGAAGTCGCAGGAGGTGTCGATCACGATGTGCAGGCCGTCGGCTTCCACCAGAAGACTGCTGCGCAGCCGTTTGTTGCGTGGGTCGGTCGAAACGCAGACCGGGCAGGTGCAGCCGATGACCGGGATGCCGTGGGAAGTGCCGGTGCCGAGAAAGGTAATCTTCATGGTACAAGGGCAAAACAGCCCCTTGGCAGGCAGGGGGCTGTTCCGTTGAGATCCGTCGGCCAGATTAGAGGAACTTGGCAAGATCCCGCGATCCCGCAAGAAGATTCCTTATCGGACCCCGCGGACCCCGTTCTCGACGATATCAGCAATTTTGTCTTGCTGGCGTTTCGGCAGCTCCGAAGTGGCCAGCATAGGCGCGATGGTCAGCGAAACAACGCTCATCAACTTGATCAGGATGTTGAGCGAGGGGCCGGCGGTATCTTTGAATGGATCGCCGACCGTATCACCGATCACGGCCGCCTTATGGGCGTCGGAACCTTTGCCGCCATGGGCGCCGCCTTCGATGTACTTCTTGGCATTGTCCCAGGCGCCGCCGGCATTGGACATGAACAGTGCCATCAGTACGCCAGTGACCGTCACGCCGGCCAGCATGCCGCCGAGCATTTGAGGACCGCCAAGGAAGCCGATGACTACCGGGCTGAGCACACCCAGCAGGGCCGGGGCAAACATTTCCTTGATCGCCGATGCCGTGGAGATGTCCACGCAGCGCGCGTATTCCGCTTTGGCTTCACCTTCGAGCAAGCCTTTGATTTCACGGAACTGGCGGCGCACTTCCTCGATCATGGCAAAAGCGGCGCGACCGACAGCGCTCATGGCAAACGAGGAGAACAGGAACGGCAGCATGCCACCCAGGAACAGACCGGTCATGACTTTGGGATCCGTGATGTCGATGGCGAATTCTTTACCACTCTTTGAAGCAATGGTTTCGCTGAACGCGGCAAACAGGGCAACGGCGGTCAGGGCTGCGGAACCAATGGCGAATCCTTTGCCGATAGCCGCGGTGGTGTTGCCGACCGCATCCAGTTTATCCGTGCGCTGACGCACTTCCGGACCCAGCTCAGCCATCTCGGCCAGGCCGCCAGCATTGTCGGCGATCGGGCCGTAGGCGTCCACGGCAAGCTGGATGCCGGTTGTGGCCAGCATACCGAGTGCGGCAATGGCAATGCCGTATAGTCCGGCAAACGAATAAGCAATCAGAACGGCCGCACCCAGGCAGAGGATCGGCAGGGCTGTGGAAAGCATACCCGTGGCCAGGCCGGCGATGATGTTTGTGGCTGGGCCGGTTTCGGAAGCTTTGGCAATGGCATGAGAATACCCCTTGGATTCGGCAGTGTACCATTCGGTCAGCAAGCCGATGGCAATGCCGGCGCCCAGGCCAGCGACCGTGGCCAGGATAATGCCAGTGCCCAGGTATTCGGTAGCATTGATTGTAAATTCGCCACGCGCAAAAGCCAAAACCAACAACACAACAGCGCCGGCCGTGAACAGGGCCGCCAGAAACGTACCTTTGTTCAGGGCTTTCTGCGGGTCGCCGCCTTCCTCGGTTTTGACGAAACGGGTGCATAAAATTGAGATGCCGGTACCAGCTGCCGCAATCAGCAGGGGCAAGACCACCAGGATCTCTTTGCCGGTAGCCGCACCGAGTGCCATGGAGGCGATGATCGCACCGACGTAGGATTCGAACAGGTCAGCGCCCATGCCAGCCACGTCACCCACATTGTCGCCCACATTGTCGGCGATGGTCGCCGGGTTGCGCGGATCGTCTTCGGGAATGCCGGCTTCGACTTTGCCGACCAGGTCAGCGCCGACATCGGCGGCCTTGGTGTAGATGCCGCCGCCCACACGGGCGAACAGGGCGATGGAGCTGGCGCCTAGCGAGAAGCCTGTGACAATGGGAATGACCAGGTCTTTGAGGCCTGCCATGTCCTTATAAAAGCAGGCGGAAAAGATAAGCGTCAGTAAACTGAGTCCGATAAGAGCCAGGCCGACCACGCACATGCCCATGACCGAACCACCGGAAAAGGCAATAGCCAGTGCATCGGGCAAGCCTTTTCGCGCGCCGTTGGTTGTGCGCACATTGGCGTCGGTGGCGACGCGCATACCGAAATAACCGGCCAGCGCCGAGCAACCAGCGCCAATGGCGAACGAAATCGCGACCAGCTTTTCCTGGCCTTCACGAAATCCCAGCAACAGCACAAACACCATTGCCGCAAAGTATAATATGGCCCAATATTCGCGGTACAGAAACGCCATGGCGCCTTCTTTGACATGGCCGGCGATCTCTTTCATTTTATCGGTGCCAGGATCTTGCTTCAGAATCCATTGACTCTTGACCCAGGCATACCACAAGGCGGCGCCACCAGTTGCCGCACACAGAATCATGCAGAAATACAACATATTGTATCCTTTCCTATTCTATTGTTAATTAAGATATTACCAAAAATGGAATACCCTTCTTGGACTAAACTTCAAACGCATAATCTAATAGGCTAGCTTTGCGCTGTCAATCATGGACATGAAGAATATTCCCGGATAATCGTTCGAACGCACAACCTTTACCCCATAATCATTAAGAATTTATTAGCAACGTGTGACATTTCTGTAGTTTTTTGTGCGCCAACCCTGTAACCCTGTCCGCCTCATCCATCTTTGCGCATTGGTCTTGAAGAACGTCGACAGGTTTCTGAAAAATAAGCCTTTTCAGCAAAACTCATGGGCTAAAGGATGGTGCTGGCTCACCCATTGTGTGAAATAGAACGATTTTAAGGGATTCGATTCGAGGCTGCGAAACCCATACGATTTTCTTGTTACCATGAAAATAAACGGCAAGCTGAGACACACCGCTATTGCCAGCAGCGAAGTGCTGTTGTTGACCAAACAACTGTAGAAGGATGTCGAATGCTCTAGTAACCGCACGGCCCCTGTGCGCGGTTTTTGTATAAGAGCAAACCGAGTTATTGGTTTAGGCTCCTGCCTTCACCTGATCTGCAAAACCGTATTTCTTTAACGCCTTGATCCAGCGGGACGCATTACGTTCAACCATAATCGCCTCATAATCTATCTACAGCATGCGGTCCTTCCTGCCTTTTCCCTGTCGGACGATGATGGGGCCGCGTTCGGCGTTGATGTCGTAGAGCTTGAGCCCGATCAGTTCCATGCGCCGCATGCTTATGGAGTCGAGCACTTCGAGGATGGCCCGGTCGCGCACGCCCATGGGTCGCGCAGATCCGGCTGGTACAGCACCCGCTTTGTTTCGCGGGCGCTGAGCACGTGGCGTGGGAGCTGGTGTTCCAGTTTGGGCAGTTCCAGTTCGTTGGCCGGGTTGTAGAGGATGCTGTGGGTCTTGGCCATCCATTTGAAAAAGGCACGCACGGGCAAGAGGCGCGTGTGCTGGCTGCGGAAGCCCAAAGATCTGCCGTCTTTTTTGCGGTATCTGTAGAGGTAACGCTGGTAGCGCTCGACCATGGG
>CAZOLK010000293.1:0-6661 GCA_964580325.1 uncultured Verrucomicrobiota bacterium
GCAACCGCTTCGCCGGCGACCGGCAGAGGGGTCACAGCATTGGGCAGCAGGTGCAGACAGGCCCGGTCAGCACCGGCCGCGGCCAGGATCCCGAAATCGCGGTCGTTGAGCACAGCGTAATGGACGCATGAGCCGGCCGGATAGAGTTGCATATCGTGCCCCAGCCCCGTCTGGAGCATGGCATAATTGGCGGGACGACCGTCTTCGGCAAAATCGTGGATCTGTAACAGCATGCGCGCCTGTTTGCGCGCCAGCCGGTTGACCAGTAGCGGCACGGCCAGGTTTTTACCAAGGCTGTGGTTATGGACATGCCACACGTCAGGCAACCTGCCAAACAAGCGCCGGACCTCGTTCTCCAGACGCACGACAAGGAGATCTACATCCACGTATTGCGAGTCGTCGGCATAGCCCAGCTCAGGCAGCGCCACATGAGGCAGCGGGAAATCCTGGACCGGCGCCTCGCCAACTAGCGCGGCCAATCGCACGCCACGACCAGCCAGGGCCTGGGCGGCGCACTCCATCACGCACGTCACACCGCCAGGCCGCAAATGGTAGTGTACGACCGCAACGCAGAGATCCTGGCTCATGATTCTATGCCGAACTTTTCGCGATAGACGGGAACGTCGATCATGGGTTCGCGCTCTTCCTCAACGATCTGGATCTCGTTCATCTCGTAGTTCTTCTCGCGCGCCTGGAACTGGCGCAGGATATTGCTGAACTCAGGTACATCCTTAAATTTTCCCTGGGTTTGGGCGCGCCGGAAAAAGGCCTGCAAAATGCCGAACGCCATTTTGCCAAGCGCCCGCGTGGACTGGTTGCGGTGGACGCGCTGATCCAGGTCGGTCTGACCTAGTGCATAAAGGCCCCAGGTATGATAGACGTCCATCAGGTGCGCGGTTTCCACGCCGTAACCGATGGGGAAGCGCAACTTTTCCAGCACAGAGCGGCGCGCCGCGTATTCGCCGGAGAGCGGTTGGATCAGAGCGGTCAGTTCCGGGTAAAACAGCGAAAAGATCGGGCGCACCAGGATTTCGGTCACGCGCCCGCCGCCTGTCGGTCGGACCCCCTGGGAAAAGGCCAAAGGCCTATCGTAGAACGACTTGACGTAGCTGATTTCAGGGTGGTAGATCAGCGGCCCGACCAAACCGTAGACAAAACGCGGGTGAATGTTTTTAATGTCGGCGTCGACGTAAACGATTATATCGCCCTTGAGCTGATAGATCGCCTTCCACAGGTTTTCGCCTTTGCCGCGCTTGAATCCGAGGTCAGGGAGAATGTCGGCGGAAAGAAAAACCTCGGAGCCGAACGATCGCGCGATTTCGCAGGTGTTATCCGTGGAGCCCGAATCGATGACCACCAGCTCGTCGAGCAATGGGTAGCGGTCGATCAGTTCGGACTTGATCACAATGATCTCCTTGCCAATGGTCTTTTCCTCGTTCAGGGTCGGGATGCAGCAGGAAACCTTGAGGCCCTGCTTCTCCTTTTCCTTGACCATATGCAGGATATCCCAGAAATGGGTATGGTGAAAAGTGTTGCGGCGCAGCCAATCGTCAATGTTCATCGCAATATCCTCCATCAATGGCGAGCAAAATGCCAATCACCTGGGCAAGGCCGGTGAATATGGGTTGAATGTCGATGGTTTCCTCCTGCAAAATCATATTTGCGCCAGTGGTGATGCCAACGGTAATGGCCGGGATGTCATGGGCGATGAACGCGGACAGTTCCGACGAGCTGGGTTCGACATGAGGTTCGATTTCCAGGGCCTGCATGATCTGGCGCGTATGAACGATCAGGGGATGGTCAAAGGGCAGCCCGCCGGATTTGCGGCGCGCGACCAGATCCAGCCTGACTTCCGCCCGGGTCTGGGACGAAACTTCCTCGACAATGATGCCGATGCGTTCGGATATCTTTTCGACCATTTCCTCGGATTCGCTCTGCACCTCGAATTTGAGCCGCGCCTTTTTAGCCATACGGTTGTAGGTGGTGCCACCGTGGATCGAGCCCAGCACGATGTTGGTGCACGGCTTTTCCGGGGTGGGGATGGCCAAGATCTTGTTGATCACATCGTTCAGCGCCACGAGCGCGCCACTGGCGCCGAATCGGGTCCAGTCGTATTCTTCGGGCACTTCGCAACTGATCTCGGCACGCAAAACGCCCAGCGACGAAATGCTTAGCCGGCCAAGTTGCAGGCCTTCGAGACAGATGCCAGCCTGAACGTGACCGTGATCGAGATGGGACAGAAAAAAGCGCAGCCCCTCGAGGTCGCCACGCCCTAGGCTGCGCGAACCGCCCATCAGCATGAGCTGCGAATTCAACTCGATATCGAGCGTTTCCAGAATACGCGGCAACGAAACCACCGTGGTCAGGCCGAGGCTGTTGTCGCCTATGCCGCAGCCGGTCATGCGGTCGGCATGAACGCTGATGGTGTGGTCCTCGGTGCGCGAGAACAGCGTATCGGTATGAGCGACCGCCAGGATGCTCTTTTCGTTGGTGGCACCGGGATAGATGCCCAAGGCATTGCCCACCTCATCGGAAGAGGGATTATCCAGCCCCGCTTCGCTGAAGCGCTGAATCAGAAAGTTGACGCGATCGTCTTCTTCAAAGGTCGGCGCCGGAATCTCACCGATCAGCACCAGATTGGCGAGAAATATTTCCCGGATCGTCTCCAGCTTTTCTCTGAAACCGGTCAACCTGGACAGGATGTCGGAAAAATCTTTTTTTTTAGCCATATTTTTTCACCTCTTATCTACACACCGTTGCGCTCTCTTTACACAGACCAAGCACCCAAACGCATGTCACCAAGCATCGCCGCCAAGCATCGCCGTCTCGCTGAAAAAACAAGGAGCGGCCTTGACGTTTATTCGCCATTCGCCACATACTATAAAGAAAGTATTCAGTTTTTGAAAATTAAATCTTCGATAAGAATGTACTTGACAATTTGAAAGACAACTTATGTCCACGAATATTGGATTTATTTCTACGCGTTTTGCCGGCACTGACGGCGTCTCCCTGGAAAGCGACAAATGGGCCAATGTGCTCAAGCGCAATGGCCACAACATCTACTGGTACGCGGGTCGGCTGGATCGCAACAAAGCCAACAGCTTCTGCGTGCCGGAGGCCCATTTCGGCTATCCCGAGAACAGTTGGATCAACGAGCAGATCTGGGGCAAGACCAAGCGCGAACCGCTGGTCAGCAAGCGCATCCGCGACCTAGCCGAATACCTGAAAAACACGCTGTACATCTATGTCGACACGTTCGAACTCGATATACTGCTGATCGAGAACGCGCTGAGCATACCCATGCACATACCTTTCGGAGTGGCCATCACCGAGTTCCTGGCCGAGACATTGACTCCGGCCATTGCGCATCACCACGACTTTTTCTGGGAGCGCACCCGCTTTTCGGTCAACGCGGTGAACGACTACCTCGACTTCGCCTTTCCGCCGCGCAATCCCAACCTGCAGCACGTGGTCATCAACCAGGCCGCCCAGGAAGAGCTTTCCTGGCGTAAAGGCGTTTCCTCCATGTTGATTCCCAACGTGTTCGATTTCGAAAGCCCGGCGCCCAGCACGGATGACTATTCGGCTGATGTACGGCGCCAGATCGGGCTGGCCGATGACGACATCATGATTCTGCAACCCACAAGGGTGGTTCCACGCAAAGGCATCGAACACGCCATCAAACTGGTGCAGATGCTGAAAAACCCCAAATACAAGCTGGTGATCTCGCACCATGCCGGCGACGAAGGCTTTGAATACCGCACCATGCTCAAGGAACTGGCCACCGAATCCGGCGTTGACCTGCGTTTTATCGAGACGCGCGTGGGTGAATATCGCCAAATGGACGAGAACGGGCTCAAAGTATATACCCTTTGGGACTTATACCCGCACGCCGACCTGGTCACCTATCCGAGCCTGTACGAGGGGTTTGGCAATGCCTTTCTCGAGGCCATCTATTTCCGCGTACCGGTGATCATCAACCGCTACGCCATATTTGCGCGCGACATCGAACCCAAGCGCTTCAAAGTGCCGGTCATGGAAAGTTTCATCACCAAAGATATCGTCAGGGAAGTGCGGCGTCAGCTCGAGGATCCCCATTACCGCCGCGAAGTGGTGGAGCACAACTACCTGGTAGCGTCCCGATTCTACAGCTTCAGCATCTTACGGCGCGCGCTGCGAACCATAATCGGTAATATTACGGGCGTAGATTGAAGGGGAGGGAGCAGGGAACAGGGTGCAGGGTGCAGGGGCAAGGTTCAAGGTGCAAGGGGGTGCAATATAAAAAAGTAGATATTGAACAATCCAACATTGAACGCTCCAAGGGCGGGCAATGATCCGTGACAACGATTTTAGTCACCTGGCTCCCTGCGCCCTCCCCCCCCCTACTCCCCCCTAAAGTACTTGACTTTCCCACCCGTCCCGGTTCACAATTCAGCTTAATTTTAATGATAAAGATGAGGAGTCTTTCATGATACGACGGGTTTCGACAACCATTCTGGATCGCTTGCGCGAGCGTTTCGTGCGCCTTTATGGACGGGATTCGACCGATTCGTGCATGGAGCGCCTGGCCCTGCTGGTGGGGCGCTACGGTGTCGGAATCTATTCCGATGAACCGCCCGTGCGCGAGTTGAACCAGCAGGATATCATGCTGATCACCTACCCGGACATCATCCGGCATGAGAACGAACCTTACCTGGTGACCTTGCATCGCTTTCTCAAGGACCACTTGCGCTTCACGGTCAATATGGTGCATATTCTACCATTTTTTCCCTATTCCTCGGACGACGGCTTTTCGGTGATTAATTACCGCCAGGTCGCGCCCGAACACGGCTCATGGGAGCACATCCGCCTACTCGGCGAAGATTACGGCCTGATGTTCGATCTGATCCTGAACCATGCCTCGCGCCAGAGCCAGTGGTTCAAAGACTATCGCATGGGCATCTCGCCGGCCCGCGACTATTTTATCGAGGCTGTTCCGGAACAGGACCTGTCCGCCGTGGTGCGACCGCGCAGCTCTCCGCTGTTGACCAGGGTGATCACCCGCTACGGCGAACGCCATGTCTGGACCACTTTCAGCGAGGACCAGGTGGACGTCAATTTCGCCAACCCAGACGTGCTCTTCGAATTCCTCGACATCCTGCTCTTCTATATTGCCAACGGCGCCCGCATCGTCCGGCTCGATGCCATTGCCTACCTCTGGAAGCACATCGGCACGAGCTGCATCCACCTCGAAGAGACCCATGAAGTGGTCAAACTGTTTCGCGACGTAGTCGACATGGTGGCGCCCGGCGTACGTATCATGACCGAAACCAATGTGCCGCACGAGGAGAACATCGGCTACTTCGGCCAGGCGGACGAGGCCCACATGGTCTACCAGTTCAGCCTGCCACCCCTTCTGCTGCACGCCTTGACCACAGGTTCCAGCACTTACTTGACCCGCTGGGCCGCGAACCTGACGCCCCCCCCGGAAAACTGCTCTTTTTTCAATTTCACGGCCTCCCACGACGGCATTGGCGTGCGGCCGCTGCAAGGGTTGATCCCAGACCGTGAGCTGGACCGGCTGACCAAACACGTGCGCGACCTTGGCGGACGCGTCTCAACTAAACGCGACGCTGATGGCTCTGAAAGCCCCTATGAACTGAACATCAGCTATTTCGACGCCATGGGCGATCCTGATCAGCGTTCGGAGCGCGATCAAATCGACCGCTTTTTATGCTCCCAAACCGTTCAGATGGCTCTGCAGGGCGTACCCGGCATCTACTTTCACAGCCTGACAGCCACGCCCAACGATGTTGAAGGCATGGAACGCACCGGCCAGGCGCGCACCATCAACCGTCATAAATGGAAGGAACGCATTTTGCTCGAACAACTGGAAGATCCATCCAGCGTAACCGCTCGCGTGTTCAACGAATATTCCAGACGCCTGCAGATCCGTGCGCGCTGCAAAGCATTTCATCCTTATGGCAGCCAGCGGGTGCTGGACCTGGGTCCTGCCGTGTTCGGCATTGTACGCACCTCGCCGGACAACGCGCAGCGCATCGTCTGCATCTCGAATTTCACGGCACATCGCGCGGAAATCAACCTGACCGGCGTCCCGGAAACAGGCGCTGCAACCCAGGCAACCGACCTGCTCGATCAGCACCAGCAACCGGTTGACCTGGTCCAGGCCTTTATCCTGGAACCCTATCAGACCAAGTGGATGAAAGTGTAGAAGAGGATGCAGGATTCAAAGAAGAATCGACAAGTCCGACTTGTCAGACTTGTCCGACTTGTCCGACAAGTCCGACTTGTCAGACTTGTCCGACTTGTCCGACGTGTCCGACTTGTCCGACGTGTCCGACTTGTCCGACTTGTCCGACCCATTTGGATTGCGGATTGCTGCTCGCCACTTAACTCATGGTTGAGACCTTACTGAACCTGGTATTTCCGCGCGTTTGCGTCTGCTGCGGCGCGGAATGCAGCCTGGATCGACAGCACCTGTGCTGGGAATGCCGACGCCAGGTGCTTTTGATTCGGCCGCCCTACTGCTCGCTGTGCGGCGACCCGGTGGCGGGATCCATTGATCACGCGTATGTCTGCGCCATGTGTACAACCATGACGCGCTATTTTGACTTGGCCCGTTCGGCTGCCCATTTCGAAGGCCCTATCCGCGAGGCGATCC
>CAZOLK010000294.1:0-6638 GCA_964580325.1 uncultured Verrucomicrobiota bacterium
GGCCGCGGGGCTGCGGACGGTCACGGCCTGTGCCGACCTGCTCAGGCCCGCCGGCTACCAGCGGCTTGGAAAATGGGGTCATGCGTTACGCCAGGCTTACAAGCGCTACGATGCCCGTACCTTGGAGGACCTGATCCGCGGCAAAGCCGGCATGGACGATGACGTCAAAATTTGCGCAATGATCAACCTGGAACGCGCCTGTGCTGAAGCCATGGGCGTTTCGGCATCCCAAGGCCAAGCCGGAGTCGCGGG
Source organism: uncultured Verrucomicrobiota bacterium (assembly GCA_964580325.1). Classification (GTDB taxonomy): domain Bacteria; phylum Verrucomicrobiota; class Kiritimatiellia; order CAYTQP01; family CAZOLK01; genus CAZOLK01. Next base: position 253 of record CAZOLK010000294.1, read on the forward strand.
CGCGACCGAAGAAGAAGACGAACCGCGCCGGGCCTGCCGCATCATGTGCGGCGTGTGCGCCAGCGTCTGTCCCAACCTGGCCATCGTCAAGTTCCACACCGCGGTGCTTAAACCGGACGATCCGATTGCGCACGTATTGTCCACCCAACAGACGCTGGGCCAGGCTCTGGTGCATACCGCCATTTATACGCCCTACTGCAATGGTTGCGGCAATTGCGCGGCGTTTTGCCCTTCGGCCGGCAAACCGTACCTGGATAAACCGCGCCTGTTCATCAACAGCCGCCCCTACAACCAGGAGCAGGACAACGCCTTTTTAATCAAACGCAGGGCCACCGGCTGGTATCTGCAGGCGCGCCTGGACAACGACGAACACTACATCGACCTGACCGAAAACTGCCGCTATCGCCATGGCGATACAGTGTTGTGCCTGGACATTGACGACCGGGATCAGCTCGTGTCGCCGGAAAACCTGGACCAGATCCTGGGTACACTGGAGCAAACCGGCTCGTTTATTATGCTGTACCAGATCCTGTTCGGCATTAAACACAGTGTGTCGTGGTTGATTCCTGACATCCAGCATTGAATTTTTATTGGTCATTGGTCATCGATAACTGCTCATTGATATTGATCTTGGTCTTCATTTTTAATATCCGCTCCAGTTGAATCCGCAGCCATAGCGTATTATATTGAAGCAGTACTTCGAGACCGCTATATCCTGTGGAGTATTTGACACGAGGGAAATTGGTGACGGAAGATAAAAAAAATGATACGCTGACCATGGTCACGACGCCAGTTGACAGCATAGTCTGTCACGAGTGCCAGAGCGAACTGGATGTCAGCGAGATGCCTTCCCTGACCAGCTTCAAATGCCCTGTTTGCGAAACCAAATTGACCGTGGCCTGCAAACTCGATGGCTATCTCCTGATCAACCTCTTGGGCGAAGGCGGCATGGCCCTTGTCTTTGAGGCGATCGATGAAATGCTGCAACGGCACGTGGCGATTAAGATCATGCGCCGCGAAATGGCGCAGGATGCCAAATGGGCCGCACAATTTATACACGAAGCACGCGCCGCGGCCAATATTATGTCGCAAAACGTGGTTCAAATCATGTCGGTTGGCGAAAAGCAGGGGCACCCGTACATTGTCATGGAATTGATCCAGGGCGGCAAGCTGGACAAGCTTATCAAATCCGGCAAGCCGCTAACTGAAACACACGTGCTCCGGACCGGGATCGACGTGGCCAAAGGGCTGATGGCCGCCAAGGAGATCGGCATCATCCACGGCGATGTGAAACCGGGTAATGTGTTGTTCGATCACCATAACGTGGCTAAGATTGCGGATTTCGGGCTTTCCCGGTTTGCGCGCAAGAAAAAAAAACTGGCGCCCCATGAAGTCTGGGGCACGCCAAACTATATTGCTCCGGAAAAAGCCAAGGACCATACCGAGGATTTCCGTTCCGATATTTACAGCCTGGGCGCGACCTTGTTTCACGCCTTTACTGGGCGGGTCCCTTTTACCGGGCGCTCCGCGGTGGAAGTGGTGGCTGCGCGGCTGGCCATGCCAGCGCCCGACGTGCGCAGCCTGCGCGAAGACCTGCACGACGTGACCGCCGCTATTGTGGCGCGCACGCTGGAAGCCGATCCATTCAAACGCTATCCCACCTATAAATCATTGATCGCCGATATGACCGATGCGCTGAATGACTTGAGCGATCAAGGATGTCTGGTTCGACGTTACGGATGCCACACGGAAAAGCGCCGCCGGGGGATGTACACGGAAACGCGCCGCCGCGATACCAAACACAAGCGCGATCCAGTTGCCGCGCCGCGCCGCTTTTTGCTGGGCTGGTTGATCGGCGTGGTGGTGCCGATCTTGTTGATCATTGCGGGTGCGGCTGCTTTTCGCTGGTATGATAACGGGCCGCAACACAGCCATGGCCGCGGTGACGCGACCGGGACGGTCGCTCCAGTCCGTTCGGAACCGAAGTATGAAGCTGAACCCGATCCACGACCCGGCCAGATCCTGTACTGGCGTTTCGACGAACCTACGGGCAGACAGGCCAGGGACTCGAGCGGCGAAAAAAACCGGGGCAAGCTTTATTATATGAACGAACACTCTCGTGTACCAGGCGTCGTCAATCGCGCTTTGCTGTTCAACGGAAAAAACGCTTATGTCCTGGAACATTCGCTCTCGCATGACCTGATCGAAGATGCTGCTGTCTCCTTCTGGTTCACGGCCACGAATAATGCCGCACGCAAGGTCGATTTCCAAATTGAGTGCATGATTGATCTGGCGCTCAAAGAATCGCACGGTTTGCAGATTGGCCTGGGTATCAAGCAGTATCCGGGTCGCATCATGCTGAACAGCGATCAAATGCGTATGATCCGGACGCAGCACGATTATCGCAACGGGAAATGGCACCATGTCGTGCTGATGCGCCATGAGCGACGATGTTCACTCTTTGTCAATGGCCGGCGGATCGCGACCGTGCCCTGCGACCCGGTCACCTACACCCGGTTTTTTGTGGGCAAACGCAATGGCGACCCCAAATTTCCCTTTGCTGGAGCCATTGACGAGGTGCGTCTGTTCAACCGCGCCCTGGCCGATTATGAAGTCGCGGCTCTATACGACGAGATCGCCGGGCAGGAACGCGACGATATCGGCAAGCCGCGTGAAGGCAGGGAAGCGGCTCCGCCGCCCGAGCCCGATAAAACAGGAACAAACGTGGTGACTGCATTGATCGCTATTTCAAACTTGGCGCATGGCAAAACAGCCAGATATGGCCATGTCGATAGCAAAATGTACCATACGGCATGGGAGAAGGGCGGAGATGCCGCGGTCGTCGTGGACGGCGACATGACCACTTCATGCGGGACCCACCATGCTGACCTCGATCAATGGATCGGCGTGGACCTTGGTGCCGACATAGCCATTAACCGAATGAACTTGGTCTGGGAAAGCGAGAAGCATCGCGCCGTGGACTATCGTATCGAAGTTGCGGCTGATGCTGAAACCTGGAGCGCGGTCAAGACTGTAACCGGCAACGCAGCCCTGGAAACCCACGACGTCTTTCCTGTCGTGACTACCCGGTATGCGCGAGTTTACATAACCAGCGGCGGCTTGGATAAGCCTGACAATCATGGTTATCGCTCGCGCGTCAAACTCCAGGAGTTGCGTGTGTTTGGTCCCGCACGCAATCGGGTTGCTGGTGCTGACAATGCGAAAAATGAATAGATTGATGTGCAGGCGCCATACGGTCCCAATCCTCATCCCATTCATGGTCGCAAACTGCGTCAGGACGATGTGGATATAGAGGCCTGCTCCAAAGGCGGCTACTCCATGGAAGTTCTCAGGGGCAAGATGCTATGACAACGAAACTGCCGTGGATTTTCTTGGTTTGGGGCCAAATGTTTGTAGTCCAGGCTTTAGCCTGCCAGGATCGTGCTGGAAGCGTAATGCATTGCAAAACAACATAGTGTTGCTTACAGACACGAAGCATTCAGCAGGCTAAAGCCTGGACTACAAACGATGCGCCTCACTAAAACCCGGGGCCACTTCCGAGGAGCGGCTTTACCCATGGCACTGGAATCCAATTGTCGCAAGCTTTGTCGTGAGCTTTGTCGCGAGCTTTGTCGATCTCCTCGTACTCGGCCCCGTACTCGTGATCGAAGGCCCTTGGCTGGCTCGCGACAAAGTTCCGTCCGATTCTGGTGAAGTTCGGTCCCGTGAACGGTTACCTTAAATCTTACTTTTTATATTGCACCCAGCGGTTTTCACCTTTCAATATTCCTGCAAATTCGCGCCTTGCCAGATGGGCGACTTACTCCCACAATGGCGAAGTTATTTCTATGCACGCCCTAAGTAAGAAAGAATGTGTTGAATGATAGTACTTTTTTACATTCTGGCCATCGTCGGCCTGGTTATTGGCGTTGCTGTAATTATCGGTGGCATGAAAAAAAGCGGATGATCACTGATCACTGGTCACTGATCACTGCTCCTTCTTCCGATATCCTGTCGGCGTTTGGCCCATGGCGCGGCAGAAGGCGCGGCAGAATACAGCCGGCGAGGAAAATCCGCATTGGTAGGCGATTTCCGCCACAGTCAACGGCGAACGGTGCAGCAGGTACGCGGCGCGGTCGATGCGGACCTGACGAATGTACTGACCCAGGCTGATGCCCATAATTTTGCGAAAGAGCGAGCGCACATGGCTGAATGAAACGCCCAGGTCTCCGGCCAGTTGACGGATGCCGAACGGTGTGGCCAAGTGTTCGTGGATATAGCTGTTGATTCGACCAACCATCAGTTGGTGCTGGTCTGTAATCAGCGGTGACCGGCAATCTACGGAGATCTGGCGCTCGAGTTGGGCCAGCAACAGACCGGCCCAGAGTATTGCGTCCGGCTTTTGTCCGGCGCAATAAGCCCGTACTAATCCGCCGATAATCCCAATGGCTTGTGCAATAAGCGGAATCGGCATGTCCGCCATACCGCGGTAGCGTTCGCTCCGCGCTTCGAACGTTAGAAACAGCCAGCGCAGCGGTTTTTGCGGAAACGCGTAGTAGTGGGTTTGAAACGGCAGCACCAGCAGGGCATGGCCTTCGCGCAAATAGATCGCCTTTTCGTTGATAAATACCGTGCTCTCCGTGCGTAGGTTCATGATCAGCATATAGCGCTGATGCGCCGCGCCTTTGCGGTCGACCGGCCGCAAAGCCGGTCGCAGAAACATGACCAGGTTACGCGGCAGGATCGCGTCGGCATCCAGGCCGTAAAAATAGTCCGTGGGTAGCGGTATGCGCTCCGCTTCGAGCACCAGGTCGTCCATCTCCGCATCAATCATATTATCATATCACTTTTGCATATAATAAGGGCAAAATTGCCAATAATCAAGGCTTTTATTTGCCTTTTTGACATGTTATAACATGGGACAGAACGTTGAACATCACAAAAGAGAGAGTTGAACATGAAAAATGCACCTGTATTGGATCCTGGTTTTGTGCCGGCTGTAGTCTGGAACCGCCGGTTCCGCGCCGAAGCGGCCGCCGTGGCAGGCGCTCGTTCCGCGGTGATGGGCGTAGAGCAACACAACGGCGCCAGTTGCCGTTTTGAATTGACCCTTTTACCGGAAGAACAGGATGATCGCAATTTCCGTTACCTGGAGCGCCTGGTTAAAAGTGCGCTCTGGGTCCATGGGGGCAACCGGGTCCTGTTCGATGGACCTGCTCCGCTATTGCAACGGTTGCGTTCCTGGTATGCCGAAGCGCCCACCGGCGTATTTGACGCGCGCATGATGAGCCGTATCTATGACGCGCCATTTGAAGTGGCCGCCGTCAAGGGTGAAGAGATTGCGAACCGCGGCCAGGAAGCGGCTTCGTCCGGCGGTCATACCAGCGGTTGCCGCATTGGCTTTGATTTGGGTGGAAGTGATCGCAAATGCGCGGCGGTCCGAGACGGTGAGGTTGTCTTTTCCGAAGAGATCAAGTGGGACCCGTACTTTCAACAGGACCCGGCCTACCATATGGCAGGCATCCGGGATTCGCTGCGCCGTGCGGCCGAGCATTTGCCTCGCGTGGACGCGATCGGCGGCAGCGCGGCCGGCGTGTATGTCGACAATAGGGTGCGCGTCGCTTCGTTGTTTCGCGGCGTGCCTGACGATGTGTTCAAGGAAAACGTGGTCGATCTGTTTCTGCGTCTGCGGCAGGAGTGGGGCAATGTACCGTTTGCCGTGGTCAACGACGGCGAGGTCACGGCATTGGCCTGCGCGCAGTGCATGAATAAGCAAGCCATCCTGGGCATTGCCATGGGCACTAGCATGGCCGTGGGCTATGTCACACCCGCAGGCCGGATCACGCGGCGCCTGAACGAACTGGCGTTTGTTCCCGTGGACTACTGTGACCAGGCGCCGGTTGACGAGTGGTCGGGCGATGGCGGCTGCGGCGTGCAATATTTTTCGCAACAGGCTGTGGCCCGGCTGGCGCCTGCCGCGGACCTGGCCTTTGCCCAGGACGTGCCGTTTGCCGAACGGCTGGCCCAAGTCCAGCAGAAACTGGCCCAGGGCCATGAAGGCTCACGCAAAATCTTCGAGACCATCGGCGTCTACTTTGGTCATGCCCTGGCCTGGTACAACGAGTTTTACGACGTGGAGAATTTGTTGGTACTGGGTCGCCTAACCAGCGGCGAAGGCGGCGCCCTCATAAACGAAATCGCGGCGCGCGTATTGCGGGAATACTATCCCGACTGCGCCGACCGGTTCGCCTTCCTAAACCCGGACGAAAAAATGAAACGCCACGGCCAAGCCATTGCCGTAGCCAGTTTGCCGGAGTAAAAAGAAGTGGCACCCCCAAGGGGACTCGAACCCCTGTTACCGGGATGAGAACCCGGCGTCCTAGGCC
>CAZOLK010000295.1:0-6634 GCA_964580325.1 uncultured Verrucomicrobiota bacterium
TCCAGGCCGCGGTCAAAACCCGCACGCGCACCATCAAGGTGCAGCAGTGGTTGCTGCTGGCCCTGCGCATGCTGTTTTTCATCCTGTTGGCCCTGGCCCTGGCCCGGCCCGTGCTGCACGGCAAACAAACCGGCGGCGCCACGCACCCCACCACGTATGCCGTAATCCTGGACGGCTCATACTCCATGCGCATGGGCACCCTGCGCGACACCGCCTTCTTCAAGATGCGCCAGGACGCGCTGGACCTGGTGGACCGGATGAAACCGGTCGACAATATGCTGCTCATCTGGGCCGGCAACAAACCGCGTGCGCTGTTTCCCAAACCGGTCTACGACAAAACCTTTCTGCGCCGCCGGCTCGAGGCGCTGGAACCCGGCTATGAAAGAGCCGACAAGCTCAAGGCCTTGGAACAGGCGCTCTGGATGCTGGATATCCATTCCCTGCCCCATCGCCGAATCTACCTGCTGACTGATCGCCAGTTCCAGGGCTGGCCGGTCGGCGACGCTGCCGCGGTGGAGGAATTCAAGCGCCGGCGCGAGAAAAACGGTATGCCGGCCCAGACCTATACGCTGACCCGCGAACCTGAAATCGAAATCCGCAATTGTGCGGTAGACGCCATACGCATGCGCACACCCCTGCCGGATATCCACCGCCGCTGCGAGTTCCTGGTCGATTTCGCCAACTACACCGGCCAACGCCAGCAGGTGCACACCCTGTTCCTGGTGGATGACCACGAAATCAAGGAGCGCACCCTGCCCCTGGAACCGGGATCACACACGGAAACCTTCTCCCACCAGTTTAAAAAACCGGGCGTGCACTATGTGGAAGTCCGCCTTGATGAGGACGATTTACTGCTGGATAACAAGCGCATCCTGGCCGTGGACGTGTTGCGCAGCGTGCCGGTGCTGGTGGTTGATGCATCGCCCGGACGCTCTGCACTCGATGCGGACGGCGGCCTGGTCCGCTTTGCGCTCGAAGCAGGCCAGGCCTTGGACGGCGAGGGCCTGTTCAAGGTCAGCTCCTGCACGCCGCTGGACCTGGACGCCTGGACCTATCGCGATCTCACCGCGTTCAAAGCCATTGTACTGGCCAACGTGGCTTCCCTGAGCGACCTGTCCGCTAGCCGGCTCGAGCGCTATGTACAGGAGGGCGGCGGGTTGATGATCGGCCTGGGTGACAACGTCATCGCCGCCGCCTACAACCAACTCGGCGGCGACCAGGCGCAACTGCTGCCGGCGCGGCTTGGCGACCCCGTAACCTGGAAAAAAAGCCGGCCGTTCCATCCCTCGTTTCCCGCGGGCGCGGCCGGCGAGGTGCTGAACATCTTTGACCTGAGCCGCACGCGCACCCTGCCCGACGTGCGCATCGATCGCTACGTGCGCCTGGAACCCGCAAAAGACGCCGTGGTGCTGGGCTTGGTTGAAGAGGACCCGTTCCTGGTTGTGGTTCCGCGCGGCGAAGGCCGGGTCATGGTCTGGAGCACGTCGCTCAACATGAAGTGGACCACGTTCCCGTTGACCCCGGACTATGTGCCGTTGATCCAGAACCTGGTCTTTTACCTGGCCGGCAGCGTGATTCCGCCCATCAACCTGGAGCAGGGCGAAACCCTCGCCTATTCCTATACGCGCGCTTTGCGCGAGTTCCGCGAAACTGAAAAAAGCGATGGCCAAACCATCCCCGAAACCGCAAGCGAGCAGAAAGCGCCAAGCGAACCGCCCGCGATATGCGCCTTGATCCTGCCGAACGGAAAGACCAACCAGTTGACCTTTACCGAAATACGGCGCGAACGCATTGCCCATTGGGAAGACACGGCAATGCCCGGGCTCTACACCATCCGCACCCAGGGACTGCCGCCGCGTTATTACGCCGTGGGTCCACCCGTGGGCGAAGGCGATCCGCGCCCGCTGACCGCCGACGAACGTACGGCCCTGCGCGAGGACCTGGACCTGATCATGGTCGAAAGGACCGAGGACCTGGACAAGGCCGTGCGCGAGGAATCGGGCGACCTGGAATTCTGGCGCTGGCTGGTCGCGGCCGTGCTGGCGCTGCTGACCCTGGAATGCCTGCTGGGCTGGAGGTTCAGTCAATGAAGTGGTTGCTCACCGGCATCGTCCCGATCTGGCAGGTCGTACTGTTCTTCCTGCTGCTCTCCTGGCTGACCATCATGTTCTACCGCAAGCAGCGGTTACGCGCACCCTGGAACGTGTTCCTGCCTTTGCTGCGCATCGCGGCCGTGGCCCTTTTGCTGGCCACCCTGCTCCAGCCGGTGCTAGCCCGTTTTCATTCTGAAATAGAGCACGGCAAAATCCCGGTCATCGTCGACGACAGCGGATCCATGTCCATCAGCGACCAGTATGAAAAGCCCGAGTTGATCGAACTGGCCTGGCACATGGAGCTTTTTCCGCGCGAGCTGCGTACGCGCGCTTTTATCGAACAGCGCGAACTGGAGGAAGCCATTGACCAGGCGCTGGCCAAAGCCATAGAGGAAACCAAACGGCTGAACGAACTGGCGCGCCGGTCGCAAGACCAGGGCAGCGAGTGGCCCAAGCGTGCCGCCCGGCTCGCACGCGAAGCCCATGAAACGGCCCAGGGCTTGGATACCATCAGAACACGCCTGGAAAAAGCGGTCGGCAAACACCCCTACCTGGACCAGGCCAAACCCGAGGCGTTTCCCCAACCGTTCGCATTACTGACTTCGGCCGTCACCAACCTGCAGCGCAAAGCCGTGGGATGGGAAAAACGGGCAAAAAAAATGAAAGAGAGGTCATCGACAGGCGCGCTGCTGTTCGGTGACCTGACCATGATCCTGCGTAAGGAACAGCGCGACTGGCACGCGATGCGTCGGAGCATGAGCGAACTACAGACCATGGCCGATCGCCTGCTGGCCGATGCCGGCGTCGCCGAAGTGGATCAGGCTTTGGAGCGCCTGGCCGAAATGAGCCGTGCGGACCTGGTCCGCTTTCTCTTGTTCGAACCGCCCTACCGTCTGCTGGACCGGTTGGACGAAAAAGGCGAGGTTCTGCTTTTCAACCTGGAGGACGAAACCGAACCTGCGGACCGCGAAACACTGGCAAAAGAGTGGGCAATTAAACGCCCCGTGACCCGGCTCGGTCGTGCGGTGCGCGAGGTCTTGCGCTACACCGAGTCCGACCCGGTCACGGCCATCGTGTTGATCAGCGACGGCAACAACAATGCCGGCGTCCCACTGAACGAAGCCGGGACCATGCTGGAAGAGCGCGGCATTGCCTTACACGCGTTGGCCCTGGGCTCGCGCAAACCGCCCGATGACCTGGCCGTGGAACACGTGCAGGCGCCTGACACCTGTTTCCTGGAACACCAGCTCAGCGTCCAGGCCGTAATCCATCGCCGCGGCTTCCCTGACCAGCCGGTCGTCTTGCGCATACTCAGCGAAGGCGAGGTCATGCGCGAGGTCACGATTCAGCCGGGCGACGAAGAGCGCATCAACGTGGACGCCTCGTTTGTCGAAGAGCGCAAGGGCCGGCATCACTATATGGTGGAACTGACCGCACTGGACGGCGAAGTGCTGGTCGACAACAATCGTCGTGATTTCACGGTCAACATTCTCGAAGACCGGATCAAGACGCTGATGATCGACGAATTCCCACGCTGGGAGAGCCGCTACTGCAACATGATGCTCAAGCGCGACCGGCGCGTCGACCTGACGACGATCTTCATCGGCTCGACCGAGGACGCGCGCTTGCACGTGGGCCAGGACGAGTACCCGGCTTCGCGTGGCGAATTGTTCGCCTATCACATCGTAATCCTGGGCGATATTGACCCGCGCCATTTTTCGCGGCCGCAATTGGAGGACCTGCGCGACTTCGTGACCGAACGCGGCGGCGCCCTGATCCTGGTGGCGGGTCCACGCTGCATGCCGGTCAAATACGAGGGCACCGCACTTAAAGACCTGCTGCCGTTTGTCTCCGCCTCGGGCCAGACCGGCAAAGCACCGCCGCACAGCCGCACCGGTTCGGTAGAATGGCGCTTACAATTGACCCGTGAGGGACGGCACGAGAACCTGGTCCGCATCGGCGAGGACCCGGAAACCACCGAGGCCTTATGGAACAAGCTGCCCGGTATGAACTGGGTCCAGTCTGCCGTGGCGCCGACCGAAGCAGCCGACTTTACCGTACGTACCGCGGAACGCGACCTGCCGGTCATGATCAAGGCTTATGCTGGGCTGGGCAAAGTGCTCTACCTGGGCAGCGACAGCTTCTGGCGCTGGCGCAACCGCGCACGCTGGCGTTACCATCACCGATTTTGGGGCCAGGTGCTACTCTGGTCCACCGTAGGCCGCACCACCGGCGCCGACCCCTACGTCAAGCTGATGACCGACCGCCTGCGCTACGCGCCGGGTGAAAGTGTGCAGGTGCGCGCACGCATCCTGGACGAACAAGAAACGCCCATTGAAGGCGCCCAGGCCACGCTGGAAGTGTTCAACGAGCAAAACGAAGTGGTGCGACGCCTGCCCCTGCACAGCCTGCCCGGTTCCGGCGGCGAATACAGGGCCTCCATCGAAAACCTGCCGCGCGACAGGTATACGATCAAACCGCGCGTCTTCGAACTGCGCGACAAAAAGGTCGAAGCCAAAGCACGTTTCGAAGTGGGCGAACTGGCCACCAGCGAATATATTCAACTGGCCCGCAATGAAGCCGCCCTGCGACGGCTGACCGACAACGTGCTGCCCTGGAACCTGGCCGATGAGATGGTTAAAGCGCTAAAACCAATGGTGGAAAAACACGAACACCGTGAAGACTTTCCTATATGGAACAGCTATTACCTGATCGTAGCGGTCACGATCCTGCTCGGTCTGGAATGGCAACTGCGCAAGATGTGCAAGCTGGCCTGACGGACAAAAAACGAAAAACATGAGTGCGTCAAAAAAAGCTGTAAACAGCAAGCTGGACCATCCAGCCCACGTAACGGTTAGCCACCGGAAGCCAACAACGCCGCATTCGTCATGGGCGAGAATGCGGCGGCGGTACTTGGATCGGCGGTTTATCGATAGCGGGCGACCATAGCGGATTACGATTTTTAACGAAAACACTTGCTCAATTTTTGCCCGCTGTGTAACGTATGCACATCTATAATCTAATCAGGAGTATTATCATGTCTATTACTAAACTATACAACAAGATGGGTGACGAGAAGGCGCAACAGATCCAGGCCGGCATTGAAAAAAACTTCGGTTTCGTACCCGAGGCTTTTCAGGCCATGGGCCGCAGCGGCGATTTCCTCGAGGCTATGACCAAACTGGCCGGCGCTTGCGGCACGAACCTGGATATCAAAACCAAGGAACTGATCTGCATTGCCGTCAGCGCGGTCAACGGTTGCAACTATTGCATCGCGGCTCACCGCGCCATGGCGCTTAAAGCCGGCGTAACCGACGACGAAATCAACGGTGCCCTGGAAACCGCAGCCAGCATGAACGCGTTCAACACCTACCTCAAAGCCATTGGCCTGACGCCTGACATCAAGGCCTGACACCCGCATCCGCAACGCTTACAGACTAACCGCGCCCGTTTTTGCTAACGGACGCGGTTCTTTTGCCAAAAGACGGACCTTTCCCGCCTCTGGATCCGCTCCGGAAATTTAGGGGCAAAATGCCCATACTACCAAGATGCTACCGGCCTTCGGAAAGTTCCGGCAAAATTTTTCCATAAAAAAACATTCCCGCACTTGACATAGTGTTATCTATACACTATATTGGTGTATATATTACACGAAGACGCTGGGCGGGAGTTGAAAAGATGGAAGTTTTTGTACAAGGTAAAAAAGTCAGGTTAAAAGCGAGTCACTCGATCGGCAAGGGCGGCGAGGCGGATGTCTATGCTTATAACGGGCAGGCGCTCAAAATTTTCAAGGACCCGAAACATCCCGACTTCAAGGGCGCGCCCGCGGATCAGCAGGCCGCACGTGAACGGCTGCGCGAGCACCAGGCCAAGCTGCCGGCTTTCCCTGCCGGACTACCAGACCGGATTGCCGCACCGCTGAACTTGGCTACGGATCAGGCCGGCAAGAAGATCCTCGGCTATGCCATGCCGCTGATCGACGGCGCTCAACCGCTCAACCGCTATGCCGACCCGGTCTGGCGCCAGGGCGGCGTGGATGCCAATGAACTCGTGGCGGCGATGCTCGATCTGCATGCCACGGTTAGGGCGCTGCATGACAAAGGCGTGGTCATCGGCGATTTCAACGATCTCAACGTATTGGTCCGTCAGAGCGAGGCCTGGCTGGTAGACGCGGACAGCTTCCAGTTCGGCGCTTTCACCTGCCGCATGTTCAGCCTGCGTTTTGTGGATCCGCGGCTCTGTTGCGAGGCGGGCGGCGGCATGGTCATGGCCCGGCCGCACAACGCAGACTCAGATTGGTACGCCTTTGCCGTAATGCTGATGGAGGTTCTGCTCTACCTGCATCCTTTTGGCGGCGTGTACCGGCCCAAAGATGCGAGCAAACGCGTGACGCCGGCATTGCGCCCGCTCAAACGCGTAACCGTTTTCGATCATGAGGTGCGCCGGCCGCGTGCGGCGCTGCCGTTCGAAACGCTGCCCGACGACGTGATGCACGGATTTCATCGCATCTTCATCCATGACGAGCGCGGGATCTATCCCCG
>CAZOLK010000296.1:0-6613 GCA_964580325.1 uncultured Verrucomicrobiota bacterium
ATCGCAAAAGCACCAAAAATCAAAATCTGTAATGTCAATATAATATAATACTAAACACTTTCATAGAATCACCACTTGATTTTCTTCAGATCGAACGAACTTCCAAACAGCGCGAATGGTTTTGGTTGCAACCACGCTGTTCATCATATGTGGCAGCGCATCAATCGATTCCTCCAAGCATTTCACCGGTTATGGCATCGACGTAGATCCAGACCGGAAGCGGCGTGAAGGGAACGTAGTTCGTGTTGGGGGTTTTATGGTATTCCGCTGTCCACGACCAGCGCGGACTGTTCGTGATCCAGCGGCCATCCTCGACACGCTTGTCCGTGTAGTAGTAGTTTGGGCGCAACACCTCGAGCACATTGGTACAAAAGACCATGTCCGGAACGCTCATATACTTATTGGTTCGTTCCGCAGTCACTTCATGATCGCCTTTCCAGAACAACATGGGAATGCCTCCCGCATTCGGCGGTTGCCGCTTCAGGTATTTCTTGACATAGCTATCGGCCAATTCTCTGGCTAGGGACGGATCGATGACATCCGGAACACGGTCATATACAGGCAGAGGAACCAGCATGGTGTTGTTGTAAACGCAAAGCTTGAGATCCTCAGAATCCGACAATAGTATAGTGACATTTGCCACCGCTATTTTGTATTGTTTAAAAAATGGGGCAAAGCCAAACGCCCATGAACCTTCCGAAAACGACCAGCTCACACACCTCCATTCGCTGATGTCCATGCAGCCTACGGTCAAGACCAATTCGCGCGCACGAGTTTCCGCTTCTTGCCGTGTATGTTTCGTGAGTTTGTCCAGCAATTCCAAATAGTCGACATCTGGTTGCTTTGTCCTGGCATCCTGATATTTCATCATAAAAGATTGCCCATAGGCTATGGCATTATCTATAGCTTCATAATCACGATATACTTTCAACCATGGCCTTGTCGGGTAAAGGCAATGTATAAAAACCTTTCCTCTCGATGCTTTACATATGAAAATAATTTCTTTAAACGGTTTGTAAATGCGTTCCTCACAAAATTCCGCTTCTATAACATAATTTGACATCATAACATAATTCGCGGCCTGCATTGCTGTGCACATTTGTGTGAGGAACAATGCGCGTTCATTGGTCGGAACATTGGATGCTTTTGACCAATCGACAATCGGTGTTTCGGCAAATGCACAATTTGCAAAATATATACTCAAAAATATAATACTAAACAGTTTCATAGAATCACCACTTTCAACTTTCATAGAATCACCACTTTATTTTCTTCAGATCGAACGAACTTCCATCGGAGATAACAGATCGAATGTACAAATGATTACCCTCGCGGTTTGTGTCGTAGTCATCAAGCGCTGATTTTAGAGAATTAACTGCTTCCGGTACCGTAGAACCTCTATCAAGTTTATCCGGAAAAATCCGCGAAGCGGCGACCGAAACCTCTCTCAATGTGTTGCAATCCCATCCTATATAGTTCTTGGCTTTCAACGCGAGACCGATATCGTACACCTTGTGCACCGCTTTGGGCACGGGAGGTTTATAATGACCGGTTTTTGTCAACAACTCTGTATATATCCATTCGTGATAGGTATCTGTCGATTGGCAGGTATTCATGAAAACGAGTTCGTATTCCAGGTTTAATTTGGCGATTTCGGCATCCGTCATTTCAGCACGTTGGTACTTCGATCCTTTCTTTTCAATGACCGTAATGCCTTTGACATATGAACCGTGACCCGAATGGATCCAGTGACGGTGCCGCGGCAGCAGGTCAAGTATCTGTTCCTTGGTCGGCGTTACAGTAAGGGTCGCTTCGTAACCCAACCTTCTGACAATGGTCTCGCCGCCAGCGCCCAACTCGTGCGCACGAGCGCGGCCCTTCTTTTCATTGGACAGCAGCGCGCTCAGCAGCCATGCTTCTTTGACCGGCACTTTACCTTTGGCGATTTTTCTGCCGCTGGACGCAACCACGCTGTTCATCTCGAACCTCACTTTGGTTACCGTGTCCGGAACATTCTTCTTTCCACTGAAATTGACCTGATAGGTTGTGCGGATGGTGCCTTCCAGACCCAGATCGCCATCCTTGTCCACCTGAAGCAAGGGGACAATGACATCGGAACAAAGTTTGCCGTCTATGATGTTGGTGACAGGCAGCGTCTGCTTCACATAATCGTCGATCAATTCCGCTTCGAACCGTCGTTGGCCCAGCGTCGAAGGATCCAGGTGATCGATGCGGAGGACGAACAGGTTGCGATCGGAAAAGGGCGGTGGGCCTATATTTTCGGGTGGGCCTGTAATCCGGTAGTTGGAGAACAGGTTGTCTTCCGTAGGTGGATAAACCTGCAAGGCCAGCTCGAGTGCGTTGGTCGATTCGGTGTAGGATTTATCCATGACGTAGAGAGTCAGATCGTGCCATCCCGTAACGCTGTCCGGCTCGATCGAGCGTTCGGCGATCACGAGCGTGTCGCCGGTCTGCAAGCCGTAGCGTCTGGTGAGTTCCTCCGAATAGTCTCGCGCCAAGGACCAATGGACGGTATGTTCCGTGTCTGGGTTGGTCATGTCGAGTACCGCAGACGAGCCGTCGGACTGTTCGGCGAGTTGGATCCAATATTCTGGGAGGGTTGAGGTTTCGATGGTCAAAGGGCCGCGATCCGTACCCGGATCGGGACAATAGGTGGAAACCGCTTCTTCGTGGATATCGATGGGATTCTCGGCCAACACCGGGACGCCGTTAGCGGCCAGCGGAATGCCGTCTTCATCGGTCAGGACGGGAACAATTTCAATGCTGAACACCGCAATTTCCAGCAATACAGT
Source organism: uncultured Verrucomicrobiota bacterium (assembly GCA_964580325.1). Taxonomy (GTDB): domain Bacteria; phylum Verrucomicrobiota; class Kiritimatiellia; order CAYTQP01; family CAZOLK01; genus CAZOLK01. The sequence goes on from CAZOLK010000296.1 coordinate 2,814, forward strand.
GTGCACGCAGGAAACCATGACCGTGTAAACGCCGGGCTGCGTTATGCTCAGATTGCCTGCCCAATTCCCGTCGAACGAAGTGAGTTCGTCTGGCGAACCATCCGGTTCAAACAGGGTCCATTGCGGTTGACCGACAGGAAAATAATGAGCAATGTCGGCCTGATTGGTTGAAAAAGCCTCCAAATGCACCTTGGTTGTCGAAGCGCCTTCCTTGTCTTCGGAATAAGCCAAAAACAGCCGGTCTTGATGATCGGGCGTGCTGGAAGCGGTATTGGCGGACGTGGCGACATCCGTGGCTTCAACGCGGGCCAGATAAGTCGGGAAGTCGAGAACCTGGAACTGGATATCGATCGGACTGAAGATGCCGAATCCATTGGCAAAGCCCGGCGATTCGAGCGATGACGCGTTCAAAGCATATTCTTTTCCCGGTTCGCAGGTTATCAGGCAACGCGGATCCAACTCACTTTTCATGAAGAACGGATTTCCGTAAAGCTTGATGTTTTTGACATCCGCATCGCGCCACCATAAGCCCAAGCCGCCGGCACCCGTGAAATAGCTGGGTTCCCAATCGACCAGCACGCGGACGTCCTGCTGTGCTTCGCTGAATATGCTAAAGTGAATGCTCGACTCGATGAGTATGTTTTCGTCTCTCATCATGACGAAATATTCCGGCCATGCATAGCAAGTCAGCCAGGGGACGTTGATGTTGTCCCTGCATGGCTCCTGGCACTCGAAAACCCGATTGGGACATTTTTCGTAAGGCTCGGCAGTCACGATATGGAAAAGGCGATTGCTGCAATCCCAGTAGTTCTGTTCCCACAATTCGCCTTCGAACCAATAATTCTTGGTGTATTTGATGAATACATAATCGCAGATCGACGGATCAGCGTAATAGACGGAACCAGCCATATTCGCCGTTGCCGAGATGGAATTCAAACCATTGCTCAACGGAATGTTCGCCTCGAACTCGATGTGGTCGCCGTGATTCTCGATGGATGCCGTGACGCCGTTGACGCGAATCGTGGCATTTAGGAACATGGCAGAGGCCACGCCGCGAACCGTGGTGGTCGGTGCATTGAGATGCGCGAATTTTGACGGTTCCGTGATGGTAAAAACAATGTTGGTGTTTCGATAGACGATATGATCGAGTTCGGCCGTATTGCCGGCTGCGTCCGAAGCGACAATGCGGATCAGATTCATGCCGGTATGCAACTCGGCGTGCGCCCAGTATTGTGTATTCATCATGGCGCATCCAAAAGGTCCGTTCGTTTGGCTGCCCTGTATGGCATAGGCGTAAATTTCCGCAGTTTCGTCATCGATCGTACCGCTGAAATCCAGATAGGCATCGGCGCCGTATTCCGCATTGTTCGTCAAACGACATGAAATAAGCGGAGGCGTCGTATCGCCGGAAACGTCTCTGACGATACTGACGATTTGCGTAATGCAGTTGTTCGCTCGATCGCAGGCTTTCAAAGCGATGTGGTTCTGTCCGTTCGTGAGCATGTAGCGTTGATAAAGAAAATCATGATCTGTGACCAGATGGACGATTTTATCACCGATCCACATGCGCACGGAACTCAACTCGTCTGTAACGACGCCCTGGACATCGATCCAACGTCGATCCGTTTGGCTGGGCAGGCCCACCACGCTGAAAGCGGGCGGCTCTGTGTCAAATATTACGGAACCGGTCAGGATGTCGGGATAAACGTTTTCATGAAGAAACGCCCTGGCATATATCGTATGCCAGCCGTTTTGCGAAGAAGGCAGGCGCCATGAAAGGGATGATCTAAGACGGTTGGTTTGAGCGTTCGCCAATTGCGGGTTGTCGGCAAGGGCTGCGTGATCGGCTATCAAACCGGGAAAGGTCAGCGTCAGGTTGGTCGATGATGTATATAATTCATTGTTGTTGATACTGATATATAGAACTGGTCGACTCAGCGCGGATGTCGGATCGTTGCCTGTCTGCAATTCATATGCATCGCTGGCCCAATCTTCATCCGAATCTCTTAGTGTTGGCGAACAACCATATAGCAATTCATTGGAGATCGCCAGACCGTCGCCGTCGAAATCGTCGCTGCCATCGAATGTCAGAGTATTCAGTTGATTCATCTCCCAACCATCGGGCAATGAGTCGCCATCCTCATCCGAAAGCAGCGGCTTCGTATGGTAGACAAACAGCTCACGTGCATCAGGCGCGCCGTCGTCATCGCTGTCATATTCAGCGTTTCCAAGAGCATAGCTTCTGGCTGTATCGTTGAAGGTTTTGGTCCATTGCATTGATGTTTGCGAAAGTAAATCGCGAGCTTCGAGCACCCAGTTGGATGAAAGCAAGTCGTACGTGGAGAAAATGTCGATTTTGCCGATGTAATTGGGGCAGGAGATTTGCAGGGTCAGGCCATTGCTGTCACGAACGATGTTGGTGATAGCCAGTTCGTTTCGCCCAGGGTTTTGGTCCATTACCACGCTTTTCACGCGGATGGCGCGTGGGGCGGGATTGGACGTCGGGTCGGTGCAGGCCAGTATTTCGGCCAGATCGTCATAGCCATCGCCATCGGTGTCCGCCATGTTTGGATCGGTTCCGGCCAGGGCTTCCAGTTCATCGTCCAACTCATCGCGATCGGCATCCGCGTATAGCATGATGCGAGCGATGTCGAGCGGACCCTGCTCGCAACGCAAGGCTATGCCGTTAACGCCAGTGTGCTTGCTCAAAGGCAGATCGACGGCGCCCTTAATAACGAGATCCAGATCGCCAACCGCATACGTGGCCAGGCTGTTGCCCTTGCCGTCGAGTAGGTCTACTTGCAGTTTCGCGTTTGCGGGTCCAAACGCTTCGATCTTCAAGAGCAGATCGCGCTTGGCAACTTTTGGTTTGAACATCAGCACAAGTCGGTCGCCTGGTTTTTGGGCGCGCCAGGTTGTAAGGGCGTCGGTGTGATACTGGATGTGTTTACCGATTTGGGGGAGGATGAGCGGGTTGTCGTTGCACATCCAGACGGCCTGGGATTGGAAAAGAGGCAGGTCGTACATCTGTACTTGATCCGCATGTTCACCAAATACGCGAATCAGCTTGCCTTGAACATAGATCTTTTCGCCAACCAGCTCGATGGGGTTCGCAAACGTATCGTCGATGTCCGCCAACGATTGTATGGGCGGTATCAACGAGCGCCAGGTTCCGCCCTGCTTAAAGGCTGCTTTGACCCACTCGGGATAAGGGTAGGTGTGATGATCACTCTTGATGTATGCAGGATTGCCGCAGTCGATGAAAACACGTGTAAGCTTTTTGTATAGGTTTTCAGGAAAGTGATTATGGTCCAGATCTTTACCGGATGCGTCTGCCAGGCAGGGCAGCTTATGGCCCGGATCGTCGTTATGAACGCCTATGACGAATCGCTCACGGGCGTCGGGGATCTTGTTGAGGTTAAAGTCAGCGCCTGTGCCAATCAAATAGAAACGAACTAACGTATGATCGAGCGGACGCTGATCCGAACGATCTTCCCAGGTCATGACGTTATCGGTAATGCGTACAGTATCAGCCAACTGCCAACCGGCATCGAAGGTTATGCGTTCATCAAACGCCGCGTCCTTGTAAAAAACATCGAAGGAATCATGGGTCATGCCCTTGCATTGGATGGTCAGGACTATGCAATCATGTTCGCATACTTCGATATTCGATATGAACAGACTGTTTGTTGGGAACGGCGCGGCATAGGCGCGAGGTTCGTTGACCACCAGATTGGGATCGGCTGGGTGGGTCAGGACATCGCCATTGAGCAGTTCCTGTTGGAGCGCACTGTGTTCAA
>CAZOLK010000297.1:0-6599 GCA_964580325.1 uncultured Verrucomicrobiota bacterium
CAGAAAAGAATCGACCCACCAGAATATATTGTGTCGCTGTACAACGCGTCGCATGCTGCCGGCGCCTACCTGTGTGTGGAAAACAGCGGCACGCTCCGTTTGCGGCGCTGCTCCTTCCTCGACAACGATTGCAAGGGTTCGGGCGGCGGCGCCTATCTCACTGGCCCAGACATTGCGCTGGACCACAACCTGTTTGTCGGCAATATCGCTGACGCGCGCGGGGGCGGCGCTTACATCTACGCGATCAACGGCCAGGTCGCTGTACACCGCAATACGTTTGTCGGCAACCGCACCGGCGCTTCCGGTTGGGGCGGCGGCGGGTTGCACGTGCGTTGTTACGGCGACAGCGGCAATGTGGCCCTGTTGAACAACCTGTTCCGCACCAATATCGCCGATCACTTGCTGGGCGAGGACCTTTTCATCGAGGACGATGCCGACGCCAACGGCACGGGCGTTGCGGTTCAGGTGACCGCCAACCTGCTGGCGGACTTCGATTATACGCAAGGCGACAACATCGTTACCAACCTGTGTTTCAACGCAGACCCCATGCTGGGGACAGGTCTGCGCCTGACCGCGAATTCTCCCTGCATTGACGAGGCCATAGCCAACGAGTATGCGCTTGATCATGACCTGTCCCTTTATTCCGTGGCGCTGGACGGCAATGACGACGGTGTGCCGATTGCGGACATCGGCGCCTGGGAATATATTCCGTCCTCGGCCTACACCCCTATGGTCACCGCCTGCTGGCAGCGCATCTATGCATCATCCAACCTGGCCACCCACGGCATTAGCTTCGAGTGCAGCCCCGGCGATCCCGCCACCAACTGTCCCTGCGGCACGGCTGATGTGGCCCTGGTGGTGCACGACCACTATGCCGAGGTCCAGGCCAACACGAGCAAACAGCACTATTTCATCAATGCCATCGCCTATCAACGTTTCATGAACACCTTTCCAGGCGGCGCGCCCATTGCCCTGAACATCTTCAAATACCGCGCCGAAGCGCGTCTGCCCGTGTTGCCGGCCCCCGATGTGACCCAGACCCAGAACGCCCAAACCGTGCAGATGATGATCCAGATGTGGGACGGCGACAACCAGGTCTGGCAAGCGGATAAAAACGCGATCGAGGCCACGGTCTACTGGACCGTCAATGCCTGGGAGAGCAATTACCAGGGCAACGTGCTGGTCTATACCGGATCTACCGGCGATCTGGAAATGGTCGAGACTGGCATCCACCTGCCCGTGAACACCAACTGGCATTCGTTTGAAATGACTGCCGACTTTGCCAACCGGCGCTGGATCTCGCTGCGCGTGGACGAGACCAACCTGGTCGATCTCAGTTCCATCCGCATCCCGCTCCTGCTGCGCACTAACTGGGGGCCGGAACTGCTATACCACCTCACCCAGGAATCTTGCAGCGCCTACCCTGGCCCGGGCTACCCGTTCATCTTCACCGCGACCACCGAGTTCCGCAACATCGAATTTTCAAGGCTTGTGTTCCCCGCATCCATTCGGCCCAATCCCACCAACCCCGTCATGACCCGGGTCCAGTGGCCCGCCGCGCCTTTCTTGAAGTATGGGATCAGTGTAACCGAAGATGGGTTGTCCTGGGCCATCCAACCAGGCTGGCTCAGCGGCCACGGCGCCAACCTGCGGCGCACTGTCGACACGACCAACGTCTGCCGTTGGTACCGCATTGAAGTGGATGGCGATTAATAAGGGCGTGCGCAAAAATGACGTCACCATGATCCAGCTTTCGGCCGGAGCCAAACCCTGCGGAGAAACCAACAAAAGCTTACATCTTCCGCGGACTGCATGGATTGGTTACGAAAGACGTAATCATAAATAAATTATATTCAATATGTTGCGTTTTTTGCGCGAAATGCTTTTTCTGGTTCATGATAAAGTATGGCCAAATTGAAACGCCTGAGAGTATCAAATACGGCGCAGAATAAAAGCATGGCGTGGACATGACCCTTTTTTTTTGTGGCACTTCCGACTGGTCATTACAAAATAGCAATGACTCTTATTTTATTTTTTATTTTTTGTTTCAGGAGTATTGATGATGAAGCATCTATGGGCGATTTGTTGTATCGGTTTTTGGCTGGGTTTGGCGGGAACAGCAGGAGCGACCGATTTTTATCTGAGGCCATCCGGCAATGATGACGGCGCGGGCAGCGAAGCGGATCCTTGGCGCTCGCTTTCAAAAATAAACGTGCAAAACCTGGAACCCGGCGACCGCGTGCTGCTTTTTTCCGGCGGTTCCTTCACCGGTACACTGACGATTGCCGATGCAGACAGTGGCACGCCGGTCGCACCTGTTGTTGTGACTACATATGGCGGCGCTGAAAAGGCGAGCATCGCCTCGGGTACGGACAAAGGCATCAGCGTATACAATGCCAGCGGCGTCGAAATCAGTAACCTGGTGGTTGTGGCCGGCATAAACAACGAAACTTCGGGCGTGGAAATATACAACGATATCAGGGGCGACCACCGTTATCCGCACATCGTGTTGCACAACCTGGAGGTGCATGAATACGGCAAGAGCGGGGTCGACATCGGTTCCTGGCCCTACGAGGGCAGCGGAGACACCTGGTGCGGTTACGACAATGTGCGCATTACCCATGTGACCAGCTTCAACAACGGCAAAACCGACCAATCGAGCGCCGGCATCAAAGCCTGGGGCTGGTGGCCGGCGGAACAAGGCCGGCGGAACCACACCAACTGGTACATCGCCCACTGCCTGACCTATAGCAATCGCAAGGACGGCATTGTGGTCAGTTCGGTCAACGGCTGCACCACCGAGTATTGCCGAGCCTACGCCAATACCGGCCAAGGCGGGGTTGGCATCTGGTACTGGGAACTGGATAATGGCGTGATTCAGCACAGCATCAGTCACGACAACACCTCGACCAACACCGCTGACGGCGGCGGGTTTGATTTGGACGGCGGCTGCACCAAGTGCGTGATGCAATATAATTATTCCTACAGCAACCATGGCGCCGGCTATCTGATGGCCCAGTTCAACGGTGCCACGCCCATGCTGGATAATGTCATCCGCTACAATGTCAGCCAGAACGACGGCTTACATAACAATTACGGCGCCATCTTTTTCTGGTCCGGCGACAACGACCCGGTGGCCAACACCCGCATTTACGGCAACACCATCTATGCCGACAAGGCCCCGGCCGTATCCGGGCGTACACCCAGTTGCGTGCGTCTACTCAGCGGAGGCATGACCGGCAACGAACTCTACAACAACATCTTCATTGCCCGCAACGGCGCCAAACTGGTCAGCATCAAAAACCACTTGAACGGATTCACCTTCAAAAACAACCTGTACTGGACCCAGGGAGATAGCGCCATTATCGAGTGGGGCACCAACACATTCGCCACACTGGACACCTGGCGAACCGCCTCAGGCCAGGAGGTTCACAACGCCAGCAACGTGGGGATGCAAACCGACCCGCAATTGCAAGATCCGGGCAACGGCGCACGCCTGGAAGACCCTTTGTCGTTGACCACGCTGGCCGCCTATTGCATCGCCCAAAACTCGCCCTGCATCGATGCAGGACTTGACCTGCATACCGAATTCGCTATCGATCCCGGTCCGCGCGATTTTTACAGCAATGCCTTGCCGCAAGGCGCGGTGCTGGACATTGGCGCCCATGAACGCGCCGCTTCCACGAATAAACCGCCTGGCGTGTCCATCACCGCGCCCACCAACAACGCCGTTTTCACGGTGCCGACCGACATCCTCCTGGCTGCGGACGCGTCCGACCATGAAGGCAGTATCGTGCGGGTCGAATTCTACTACGGCACGAACAGCCTTGGTCAGGATACGTCCGAACCTTACACGCTGACCTGGACCGGTGCCACGACCGGCGCATACGCCTTGACCGCGGTGGCCACGGACGACGAAGGCGCCGCCGCCACATCCACAGTGGTCTCCATCACGGTCAACGAACCGTCCAACCAGCCGCCCGCCATCACGATTAATCCCAACTCGTCAGCCGCCATCCGCACCGACGGCATCGGCGTGAACATGGACAACAAACTGATCAGCGACGCCATGTGGGAAGCCAATGGGCAATGGATCCGCGAAACCTACCTGGGAACGGGTATCCGCTTCATGCGCTGGGGCGATCCGCTTTGGAACTGGGAGCAGGATTCGCCGCTCAGTTTCGGCATGTGGACCAAATACAATACCCGCGACGACGCGGGTATCCGCGGCCTGGACGAATTCCTCGATTATTGCAAAGCGACGGACACCACACCGTTGATAATCACCCCGGTGCGTACGGACAACACGCCCGATTACGCCTGGACCAACCTGCTGGCGATCTCACGCCGCATGGCCGAATATGTGGACGGCCTTAACCTGCGCACACCAGTCTATTTTTCGCTGGGCAACGAACCGGAAAACCACCTCACACAAAACGATTACGAGACGCGCATCGCCGACTTCGGCCCTATGATCCACGGCATCGACACCAACTTCAAGGTGATCGTACGAAGCCATAACAACTACATCGAAACCCAACTGGTTGCCAACGTGGGCCATGCCTATGACGGCATTGACCGTCATGAATATACGGCCATGGGCACAGGATTGTGGAACAACTATTACAAAAAGGACAACGACAATTTCTTTAAGGCTTTCGGCGCGGCGCGCGGCGGCAAGGAGACCATCCTGGGCGAATGCAACACGCTCTGGCCTGACTGGTTCCTGGGCCCCATGGCCAACGACCTGAAGGGTGCCTTGACCCTGATCAACGGATGCTGCTTCCAGGTGGATCGGCGCAACGCATCGCACATCACGCCCTGGCCTTCGCTCTGGCCCAGCGACGGCGACACAGATCCCTATGGCATGTTCAACTACGACGAATGGACCCTGGCCGGTCAGACGCGGCTCTTCACCGGCCCGGTCTGGGCCAAGCGCATGGTCAACGAAAATATCCTGACCCTCTGCATCTCAGACGAAACCAGCGATGACGCCAAGGTGCGCGTTTTCGCCTACACCGACGCGACCAAAAGCCAGGTTAACGCCATCCTGATCAACAAGCACGCCACCAATCGGGCCGTGACCGTGAACACCACACTGGCCTTTGATTATGTGAACATGTTTGTGTTCCAGGGAAACAACATAAACGACCAAGCGCCCGATTACCTGCCCCAGGCCATTGCCACGACAATCGCTGGATCCACCTCCACCCATACGCTGCCGCCGCAAAGCGCGACCGTGCTGCAGTTCTACAACGACGTAACCACCGACCCTCCCGCTGCATTCAGTTTGAGCGAACCGACCGATGGCACGACCCATGCCTCCACCTACAAGCTGTTCCGCTGGACCGCGGCGGCGGACGCACGCAACTATCGGCTGATCGTGGCCCGTGACGCGGGATATAACGACGTGGTGTTCGACCGCCAGGTCGGTCCGCTGACGCAGTATCAAATCATTGGAACCAACCTGTGCTTCGACGCCACCTACTATTGGAAAGTGGAAGCGGCCAATCGCAACGGATTGGTTGCAGCATCCAACAGCGGCATCAGCTTCACCACCGCGCCGGCGCCCGTTGTCCCGGAACTGCCCCGGAATTTGCGCAACGGCGATTTCGAGCATGGGTATGCGGGTTGGGTCGACTGGGGCTCCATGAGCAAAACCGATGAGCCAGGCAACGTGTATGCCGGAACCTACAGCGGCGAGATCGGTCCGGCTGAAGGCGGATGCGGCCAGGACCTTTTCGGCATGACTCCAGGTGATGTGCGCTTCCTGCGCTTCATGTTTCGCCAACAACACATGGACGATGTAAGTTATGCCGGCATCGACTATTACGACAAACAGGGCGTCAAGGTGGGCGAACAGGAATGGATGCTGCCCTATGCGGCTGAATACCGCGAATTTGTCGTGGCCGTGACCAATCCGCCCCAGGTCTGGCGCGGTCAATTCTGGTTCTGGAAAACCGAGACCAACGGGCTGTTGCTGATAGACGAGGCGTTTGCCCAGGGCTGCCAAGAAGACGCGGACAGCGACGGCCTGGAAAATGCCTGGGAATGGCTCTACAGCGGTGGTACGAGCATTACCGAACTCAGAGCCGACGCTGACCAGGACGGCGACGGTGCGGACAACCTGGCTGAGTGCATCGCAGGTACGGATCCAACCACCAATACATCGGTCTTCACGATCCGCGATATTGCGCCGCATGCCGCTACCAACGGCACGATACTGTCCTGGACCAGCGTGACCGGGCGCATCTACAGTGTGTGCGGTCAGGGCGTGCTGTCCGGATCCATAACCTGCCTGTTCAGCAACCTGCCCGCCACTCCGCCGCAAAACGCATGCACTGCAAGGATGGAACGGGCACAGCAATTCTATCATTTGCGCGTGCGTCGCGAAAGGTAGGTTGCGGCGCTAGGGCTAGGGAGCGGCAGACGCTGTTGGTCATGATCGCGTCCATGCCATGCCCGTTTGACAAAAACCGCCGTCAACGTTGGAAACGGACGCCTACTCGATGTATATTTCTACATGCGAAAAACTGCCATAGCTTGGCTTCTTACCGCCTGCCTGTGTTCCGTAGCCGGCGCTGCCCCTGTCTGGCGCT